>JAJYKQ010000115.1 GCA_021788495.1 bacterium
TTTAGTATGAATACCGCTGCTTATTCTGGATAATGCGATAAGAAACGCAAGTATAAAAGTAAGAAGCGAAACGACCGGATTCAAGGTTAAAAGAGAAACCGTCAGCCATATGGAAAATGCGACGGCGGCATGTCCGCTCGGAAACCCTCCTCTAAGAGGGGTTCCCTTATTGAACATAGCCTTTATAATTATTATGCCGACAAAAACTATCGAGATAATCACTATCGAGATATCGGAGCCCGCAGTTTTTAGCATTTTTAAAACATAGTATATCACATAATACAGATATTTTGAAAAAATTATATAACCTACGACAAACGAACCGAACGAAGACAGAAGAACGGCGCCTGCCGCTAAATTTTTAACCGCCTCTATTTCGGGAGAATATTCTTTCGATAAGTAATCGGCAAGATATTCTATCGACGTATTCAAAGTTTCGGCAAAAAGAACGAAGAAGGCGGAAATAAATATAAGAAGAACGTCTGTTTTAGAGACCCTTAAAAAAAGTGCGAGGAAAATAGCAAGGAGAGCCGCCGTAAAATGGATCCTCATATTTTTTTCGGTCTTTGTAGCTAATATTATGCCTTCTATAGCCGCGTTAAAAGATTCCAACCGATTTTGCGGAACAGGTTTCATAATTCTTTATATAAAAAATTCTGCATATATTTCATTTCTTTATCGTAGCAGGGGTCGTCTAAATCCAGTTTATGCTCCTCGTCATGGGCATATCCGAAAAGATGGAGGATTCCGTGGATTATTAACAGCGCAAGTTCCCTGCCGAATCCTTTTTTGCAATACTTTTTTCTATTTTTAGGATTTTCGTTTTCTTCCAGCCCGTCCGAAGCGACCCAATCGGCTTTCTCCCAAAAATTCCGGTATCTTTTGAAATTTTTTTCTGCGGCGGAAGGCGCGATATAAATCTCTCCTATATAAAAAATATCTCCTATCCATTCTTTTATTTCGAAAGACAGGACGTCCGTAGCTTTATCTTGATTTCTGTAAATCTTGTTTAATTTTTTAATATAGTTTTCCGAACAAAAAATTATATCGATTTCGTATGAACCGCAATAAAGCTTTTCTATCGAATTTTTAACGATATAACGGACTGACTTTCGATTTATTTTCAGCTTTCTTTGGGTATTCGCTATATTTATTACGGTTTTCATCCGCTTCATGTTTATCGTCTTCCTCAACTGGTTTGCCGGCATACGGTATCCTCTGGTGAAAAACGGAATTCAAAACTTTTACGAAAGCATCGCCTATGGAATGGAGGTCTTTCAGCGTCAGTTCGCATTCGTCGAGTTGTCCGTCGCTGTAGATTCTATTTATGGTCTTCCTGACCATAAGCTCCAGTCTCGAAGGAGAAATGTTGGTCATCGTCCTCGATATCGCCTCGACCGAATCCGCCAGCATAATTATGCCGGCTTCCTTGGTTTGGGGTTTTTTCCCGCTGTATCTGAATGCGTCTTTGGACAGATGTCCGTCCTTATTTTCATTGAAAGCCTTTTCATAGAACGCTCCTATCATAGACGTTCCGTGATGCTCGCCGATTATATTTTCTATTTTATCGCCTAATTTATATTTTTTTGCAAGTTCCTGTCCGTCTTTTACATGAGACGAGATAATTAAACTGCTCATGGTCGGGGAAAGCTTATCGTGCGGGTTTTCCGAATTCGATATATTTTCGATAAAATAATTAGGCTTGGTTATCTTTCCTATGTCGTGGTAGAGGCTTGCGACTCTGGCTAAAAGCGGATTAGCCCCGACCGCCGAAGCTGCCGATTCTGCAAGGGTAGCCGCCATTATGGAATGCTGGTACGTTCCGGGCGCTACTATGGAAAATTGCCTTAAGAGCGGGTTATTGGAACTTGAAAGCTCAAGAAGTTTGAAATCGGTCGTAAAGTCGAATAATTTTTCGAATAAAGGTATAAGGCCTATAACCATTATAGAAGATATAACGCCCGACAAAAATGCAAGGACGATACTGTATATATTTTGTATATTTATCAGGTTCAGCCCTATCAGCGCAAATGCCAGAACCATAAAGCTGTTTAAAAATCCCGTTATAACGCCGGCTTTAACAACGCGGCTCCATGAAGAAAAATCGAAAACTTCGTACGAGGCTATAAAACTGCCCGCGAACGTATATATCATAAAAAAAATCGAGTTTTTAAAAATTATAGACGTCAGAATAGAAAAAAGAGCTATATAAACGACCGAAACCTCAGAATTCAATATTATTCTTATAAGCATAGGGCCGAACGCAAAGGGAATTAAATAATAAATATCGTTCCTGTCTATGAAAGGAAAATATAAAGAAAGGGCTTTAGAGAAAATAATGCCTGCTTTAATAACTAAAATAGAAGATAATAAAATAGTTATAATAAAAACGACATTTTTAAAGTCTATGGAATTTCTGAATTTTTTTATATATCTGTACGGAAATACATAAGAGAGCGATAAAAGCATCGCAATGACGAAAAACAGGCCTATAAGGGACGGTATATTATTTTTCAGCTTAAACTCGGCATCGTAAGTATTTAATTCGAGCGCCTTCGATTTAGTTATAAGTTCTCCGGCATTCACTAAAAGCATCCCTTCGTTTACATGTATATAAATCGGTATGTTTTCTTTTTTAAGAACTTCTATTTTTTTAAGAGTAAGATATTTCGAATATACTATATCCGGTTTTATCATCCGGTAAACCAATCCGTAAATATCGTTCTGCATATAAGCCGGAAGGAAGCCCAGATATTTTTTAGTATAATAATAAGTAAAGCCCTTCTCTTTTTTCAGAGTAAAAAATATTTGAGGGTAATTTACGGTTTTAAGCCTGTTTGTTATCACATTTTTAATTTCTATCTTTTTGTTGCTTGCGGGCAGTCGAGACAGCACTCCTTTTTTATAGATGCTGGAAACTATTTTTAAAATATAAGCCTCGATATTTTTATTGTAATTCAAATAGTAAAACTCGTTAAGAACGGATTTGTCCAATTTGATTCCTAATTTAGCGGCAAATATATTTTCGGATATACCCATATTTTGCCTGTTCTGAGCATGGCTTTCTTTGTATGACCTTGCAAAAGCGAAAGCTCTCTTTATTTTCCTTGAAAGGATTGCTTTT
>JAJYKQ010000021.1 GCA_021788495.1 bacterium
TAATTAATAAATAGAAAAAAATAAATAAAAAAAATAATGAATTTATTGAAATTAAAAATTGCGGATAATATTATTATTCTAAATAATTACATAATTTTAGTTTTATCCGAGCAAAGAGAGAATCCGATTAACTTTAAAAAAATATTCGAACGAAAAGTTTTTTTGACAAAATTATTTTTTAAATCCGATAAGCGGTGCGAAAGCATAAATTTAAATAAGTTTAACAAGTTTAACGAATTAGGTAAAACAGACGAAAATTTTTATAAAAACGATATGCAGAATAAATTATCGCATATAATAGAATCTGATAAAAAAATTATAGATATGTTGAACGGAATGAAAGAAAACATAGGCGAAAAAATGGCAATGCTTAATAAAATTTCTTCAGCTATTAAGGCCTATAAGTCTAATTAAAATTTTAAAAACGGATGGACAATAAATGACCAATGCAGAAAACTACGATAAATACTTTTTTGAAAATCAAGAGATAGTTTTAGAATCTCCGCAAAAAAAATTCAAGGGATACATTACTAAGGTAGAAAAAAATTTCTTAAACATAATTTTATATGCTTATTTGGAAGGCAAACAAACCGTCGAATTCAAGATAAATAATTATGATCCTGAAGAAGATATAGATTATATAAAAAAAATAGACGATCTTAATATAATAAGCTATGGCTTTTCTAAAACTTATAGATATAAAATTATTGCTGAAGATGTCTTCAGAAAGAAAGACGGTATTTTTATTAAAATAAAAATTTCAGATATGCCCGCAGAAGAAAGAGAAGGAAGGGAATTTGTAAGAGTAGTTGCCGTTATTCAGTTTATTTACCAAAAAATTTCTATCGAAGAATTTCTCGAAACTAAAGAATCGTATATTGCAAGACCGTCTTTTACTACATCTGTCTATGGCATTTACGGCGTAGCTTCCCCTAAAGTTTACTTGACTTCTAACGAAAAGGACGAGGATGCTCCAGTAAATCCTAAATTGGAAAAACTTTTGATTGCCATAAACAGCAAGTTAGACGTAATTTTGTCTATATTAAATCCAGAAGCGTCTATTTTTTCGGACGTTAAAGAAAAAAAAGTGTCTCTCAGCGGCTCCGGCATAATGTGGGCAGAAGAAAAAGGCGAAAAACCTACGGCTCAAAATAATAACGAGGAAAATTTTAAATTAAATCTAGGCGATATTTTAAAAATCACAATGCTCTTTCCGTCCATTCCTCAATTTGTAGTAAAAGCTCTAGCTCAGATAGTAAATGTTTCCGAATACTCTCAAGAAGAAGATCTAAATAAAGGCAAAATTTCTTTTGCATGCAAATTTACGGCAATAAACGAATCCGACAGAGACGAAATAATTAAGTTTACTTTTGAACAGCAGAGACGTCAGATAGCTCAGCAAAATATGGAGCATCTATCATGACTTCGGCAGTTCGTTGTTTAAAAAATCCGACAGAACGACTATATTGACGCGTCTGTTGAGCGCGCGACCGGCAGCTGTAGAATTGCTGGCAACAGGTTTGTATTTTCCATATCCCGAAGCGGAAAGTCTTGACGGAGGAAAATTCACGTCTTTTATAAAAAAACTCAGAACGCTGACGGCTCTTGCGGTCGAAAGCATCCAGTTGTTGGGATATTTCAAGGTTCGTATAGGCGTTGAATCGGTATAGCCTTCGATAGAAATATTATTATTCATTTTTAACAGCTCTAATGCTATATATTTTAACAGAGGGTGATATTTTGCTATTATTCTTGCGCTGCCGGAATTAAAAAAGCTCGAACCTTTAAGGGATATAACTAGACCCCGCGTAGATTTATAGATTCTAAGGGAAGATTTATATGATGAGTTTCTTACGGTAAAAGATTTTATCTGCGATTCTATACCTGTGAATACATGAGATTCTTGACGCTCTTCTTTGATGAGTTTTTTGTTTGATTTAGATACTTTAAATACGGAAGGAGAAACCTTAGGAACTACCAGTTTTGGAGTAGAAGCTACGTTAGGTTTTGAACGGGAAACCGTGATAAATTTATTTGCGCCGAATGCCTGCTGTATCGACGTCGACAATTCCCTTAATCTGACATTGTTTACTTTGGATATTGCAAACATTACTATAAAAAAAGAGAGGAGTGTGGTAAGAAAATCCCCGTAACTTATCATCCATCTTTCGGTATTATTATGTTCAGGACATTTTTTCTTTCTACTCATTTGCGCCGCCCCCGTTTTTAGCTTCATAAGTTTTTTTCTGCTTTGCATTCAAAAAGGACTTGAGTTTTTCTTCTATGAGTCTTGGATTTTCCCCATTTTGAATGCTTCTTATGCCCATCAGGATAAGTTCATATCTTAAAACTTCTACCTTAAGGTTCATTTTTAGTTTGCTCGATATAGGGAAAAGTACCGTGTTTGCGAAAGCAAGACCGTAAAGCGTAGCCGTAAATGCTACCGCTATTCCGGCGCCGAGCCTGTTAGGCTGGTTCAGATGCTGCATAACGTGTATAAGCCCTAAGACTGCGCCTATGATACCAAGCGTCGGCGAATAGCCGCCAGCCTGTTCAAATATTTTAACGCTTTCGTCACCGAATTCTTCTATGTTGGATAACTCCGTTTCCATAATATCCATGACCACCTGAGGATCGATTCCGTCTACGACTAACTGAAGCGCTTTTTTTATAAAAGGGTCGGACGACGCCTCTATTTCCGATTCTAATGCAAGCACTCCGTTTTTTCTAGCTTTTGCGGCATAATTCAATATGTCCGCTATAGTTGTTTCATAATCTATTTTCTTCGATAAAATAACGCTTTTTGCGGATAAAAGCGCTTTTATTATGTTTTCCATTCTGTTTCCTGCAATGGTTGCGCCGGCGGTTCCTACTATGACTATAGTAAAACCTATAGGGTCTATCAGCTGCATCAGCGTCGAACCCTGAAGAAAATTTCCGAATATTACACCGCCGATACCAAATATAAAGCCTATAATAGATGCTATATCCATCGATATTTATATAATATAATATTTGTTAAATGTTAAATTTATGTCAAAAATAAAGCCAGGTTATAAAGACTTAAAATTTTCTATATTATAATACAAAAAATATTTTTTTTAAATACCTTATAATTTTGACGGCAATAAGCAATAATTTTACGGCCGGCCGGTTAAGCTTTTATTAATATTTTAGTTGTGGTATAATTAAAAAATATATTTTTTTAAATTTAACGCTGACAGTATGCAGATAGGGCATATAAATGAAAAATGGAAAAATTAAATAATAATTTGAATATTCCAGTTTCTTCTGCGGCCGACGTCCCCCCAAAGCCGTCCGTCAATAGCAAAAATAAAATAACTTCTGAAGAACTCAGCGAAATAAAGACCGTAGCAACAAAATTCGAAAGCCTTTTTCTAAATATGATTTTCGATTCTATGTCTAAAGAAGTGGAAAAGGGTTCGTTTATAGACAAAGGAGCGGGTTATAAGATTTTTAATTCACTTTTTTACGAAGCAGTAGCGAATAATAGCAGCTACGGAAAAGGCATAGGAATAGCAAAAATGATAGTCGATTATTTTAAAGAGCATCCTTCGTTAATAGCAAGAGAAGGAATAAAAGAACTAAGTTCTTCAGTAGCTTCGATGTCCGCTACGGGCAATTTATTTCAGGCATACGGATTGGCTTCTAAATACGGAGGCGCCGGCGCAGAAGGGCTAAAAACTAATGCTTTTGGATCGGAAGGCGATTCCGGCGAATCGGGATTTAATGAAGACTATGTTACCGCAGACGGCCTTGCAAAAAAAGCTTCCAAAATATACGGCGTTCCTTACGGTTTAATAAAAGCCGTAATGAAAACGGAATCAGATTTTAATCCTTATGCCGTTTCAAATAAAGGCGCAGTAGGACTTATGCAGTTAATGCCTGAAACCGCCGAAGGATTAGGCGTTAATCCTTACGATTCGGAAGACAACGTTTTAGGCGGAACGCTTTATCTTAAACAGCTTTTGGATCGTTACGGCGGAAATACCGAACTTGCTCTTGCGGCATACAATGCCGGCACGGGAAACGTAGAAAAATACAACGGAATACCGCCGTTCGAAGAAACGGAAAATTACGTTAAAACCGTTCTTGCTTATTACAAAGAATATTCTTAAAAAAGTTGTGAAGGGGATAGAATGGAATTATGCCCCAGTATTTTTTAGGAAAGGAACAAGCGTCGGATTAATTTTACATGAACCACCCGTCGGCCTTTGGCCGACTCCCTCCTTAAATAGGAGGGGAGCTAAGGCGGACAATTAATACGACTTTCCCGATTATTCTATAAATTTATTATATTTATTATATCCTTTATATTATGGGAAGACTTATAAATTTAAGAGAATACGCCGACCTGCTACAAGACTCAAATCCTGCGCTTATAAAAGGTAAAATAGTCAAAGCAGTCGGCTTGATTCTAGAGGCTAAGCACCCGGGCCTATCTATAGGGAAAATATGCCGCATTAAAAGCAAAAACGATGCATCGTCCGAAGGTATAACAGCCGAAGTTATAGGTTTTAAAGAAGACAGGGCAATACTTATGCCTTACGGGGATATCGGAGGAATAAGTTTAGAAAGCGAGGTAATTCTTTTGGAGGAGGAAGAAAAATTTCCGGCCGGCGAAGAATTGTTGGGAAGGGTTCTTGATTCATTCGGCAATCCTTTAGACGATAAAGGAAAGATTCAATGCGGTTCTTATGCAAAAATAGTAAATGAGCCTCCTTCTCCTTTATCCAGAAAAAGGATAATGGAGGTTATGGATGTCGGAGTAAGAGCTGTGAATTCTTTTTTGACGATAGGCAAAGGTCAGAGAATAGGTATATTTGCAGGCTCCGGAGTCGGTAAAAGCACTCTTCTGGGCATGTTTACTAAATATTCAAAATCGGACGTAAACGTTATAGCTCTTATAGGCGAAAGAGGAAGGGAAGTTAAAGAATTTATAGAAAAAAGCCTTGGTGAAGAAGGCCTAAAAAAGTCCGTAGTTATAGTGGCTACCTCTGATAAATCACCTTTGGTAAGAATAAGGGGGGCTTTTGCGGCGACGGCTCTTGCCGAATATTTTAGGGATAAAGGACTCGATGTTCTTTTTCTTATGGATTCCATAACCAGATTTTCAATGGCTTCGCGGGAAATAGGATTGTCCGCAGGAGAGCCTCCTACGGTCAGGGGTTATACTCCTTCCGTTTTCAGCGTTCTTCCTAAGCTTTTAGAAAGAGCGGCCAATTCCGACAAAGGAAACATTACCGGAATTTACACCGTTTTAGTGGAGGGCGACGATATGAACGAGCCGATTTCCGATACCGTCCGGTCCATTCTAGACGGTCATATCGTTCTGTCAAGAAAAATAGCCGAAAAGGGAATATTCCCCGCAATAGACGTTTTGAACAGTCTATCAAGAGTTATGCCGGACATAGTCTCAATAGAGCATATGTCTAAGGCTAGGAATGTTTTAAAAGTAGTTTCCGAATATAGGGTAAACGAAGACCTAATAAACATAGGAGCTTATTCTAAAGGTTCCAGCAAAGCGATAGATTTTGCCATAGACCGTATATCTGATATAGAAAATTTTATAAAACAAACCCCCGACGAAAAATATTCTTTCGAGGAAAGCGTTAACGAAATGGGCAGCCTGTTGAATTAAACAAAAAAACGGAAATAATAAAATAATGAATAAAGATAGAATAAACAAAAAAAGCGCTTTGGCACTATTCAAAAACGATAATATTATAGAACTTGGAAAAATAGCCGACGGCATAAAAAAGAAAAAACATCCCGACGATATCGTCACGTTTATTATAGACAGAAATATAAACTATACCAATGTCTGCACGTCCGAATGTAAATTCTGCGCCTTTTATAAAAAGCATGGAGTTCAGGACAAAGACGCTTACGTGCTGACTAAAGAGCAAATTTTCGATAAAATCTGGGAAACAAAAGAACTTTCCGGCACCCAGATTCTTCTTCAAGGCGGACTGAACCCCGATATAACTATAGATTACTATATTAATCTGTTAAATGAAATTAAAAGAAATTTCGATATACATATTCATGCGTTTTCTCCGCCGGAGATTACTTTTATTGCCGATTCTAACGGTTTGACGATTAAAGAAACCGTAAATATTTTGAAAGAAGCAGGCTTGGATTCCGTTCCAGGCGGCGGAGCGGAAATTTTAGTCGATAAGGTAAGAAAGAAAATAAGTCCCAATAAAATAGACAGCAATCAATGGCTCAAAGTTATGGAGGAGGTGCATAGCGCAGGTTTAAATTCTTCCGCCACTATGATGTTCGGAACAGTAGAAACCGACGAAGATATAGTGGAACATCTTTTTAAAATTAGAGACCTTCAGGATAAAACAAGCGGTTTTAAGGCTTTTATTCCCTGGAGTTTTCAAAGCAAAAATACTGCGCTTAATCCGAGGGGAGTTTACGGACATTATTATCTTAAAGTGCTTGCGGTTTCAAGAATAGTTTTAGACAATTTCGATAATATTCAGGCCTCATGGGTAACGCAGGGAGCGAAAATGGGGCAGGCCGCTTTAAGTTTCGGAGCTAACGATATGGGTTCTACCATGCTTGAAGAAAACGTCGTAAAAGCCGCAGGAACAACAAACAGAACCGTCGATGAAAAATTGATGATTAGGCTGATTAAAGACGCAGGTTTTATTCCTGCGCAGAGAACCAATAACTACGACATAATAAAAAAATATTTCTAAATATAGGTATTTTTTTAAAATTAAAATTATGCTATAATTATGAATGAATTAAATATTTTTTTGTAACTTAAAGGACAGAGGACAGAACATACGTGACAGAGGAAAAGCTTTTATATTTTAAAAATATTTTAAATAAAAAATTAGAGTCTCTGCTTGACGACGCCATTAAAACGGTCGATAGCATGGCAAAGGAAGACGATAATTTTCCTGATCCTAACGACAGGGCTACTTTAGAATCCGACAGAAATTTCGAACTAAGAATTCGCGACAGGGAAAGGAAACTTATTCCTAAAATAAATGAAGCGCTGTCGAGAATAGAAAACGGAACTTACGGCATATGCGAAGAATGCGGCGGAGAAATTTCGGAAAAAAGGTTAGAATACAGGCCTGAAGCCACTTTATGCATCGATTGCAAGACCAAGCAGGAAGAACTTGAAAAAAAGAACCTCTAAACTAAGTAATAATATAAAATAGCGTTATTATTACAATATGAAACAATTAATCTAACGGTTGTAGTTTGCGAGGATATGGCAATGATAAATTTATCCGGTAAAATTATTTCAAGAAAAAAAATTCTTATAGTTGAAGACAACAGGATGCATTCGGAACTTGTTAAAATCATTATACAATCGTCTTTTGACGCCGATATTGCGATAGTAGAAAACGGCTTGGACGCATTGGATAAAATTGAGAAAGGGAATGTTTTCGATCTTATTATAATAGACATAATGATTCCTAAAATAAACGGACTCGACGTGCTTAAAACTATCAGGAAGGTTTACCATAAAGTTCCTATTCTAATGATAAGCGCACTTAACGACAAAGAAACGGTAAGAAAAAGTTTTGAATACGGAGCAACCGATTACGTTGATAAGCCTATACAGAACGAACTGTTTGAGAATAAAATAAATTATCTTTTAAAAGGTTAGTATTATAAACAAAAATATCGCAAATAATACTTTAGCGAAATAATAATTAAGGGGAATTAAGTTTAGCTTGAAAAAACAAAAAACATTTATGAACGGTGTCATGGCAAAAATTTTGATATACGGCGGCGGTAATGCCGCTAAAACTATGATTGAAATGCTTCAGGACGATAAAAACGTCGAGATAGCCGCTTTAGTTGCCAGAAATTTAGATAAAGAGGGCGCCGTTTATGCAAAACAATCTAAAATAAAATGTTTTCAAACCGTCGGCGAAGTTAAAAATGCAGGTATAGATTTTAATATAATTTTTAATCTCACGGGAAAACCTGAATCGGAATTAACCGAACTCGCCGCGCTTCACGACAGCGGAATAGAAATTATAAATTCCGTAAGTTCCAAACTTATTTACGACCTCCTTTACGACAGACACAGAAACCATATCGACAAAGAAAGCATTATTAAGCAGTTGAAAGAGCAGAAAGCCTATTTTAAAAATATTCTGGACGACTCTTTCGATATGATTATGGTTACGGACCGCCGCGGGATAATTACCGAATTTAATAAAGGCGGCGAAAATTTGCTCGGCTATCCGCAGAAAGAAGTTATAGGGAAACGCGCCTCCGAATTTTATATAAATCCCGACGAGAGGGACGATATTTTAGAAAAACTTAAAGAAGATAAATTCGTCGCAAATTATGAAACGATGCTAAGAAAAAAGGACGGAAGTCCTGTGGATATATCTCTTACGATATCCCGCATTATGGACAAGAAAGGTGATATAATAGGCACTATCGGTATTTCTAAAGATATTACTGAAATAAAATTACAGGGAAAAAGGCTCAAAGAGCTGAACGAAAATCTTGAAAATAAGGTTATAGAAAGAACGAGGCAGTTGGAAGAAAGTAACAAGGAGCTTAAAAGGGCAAACGAATTAAAATCTAAATTTATCGCAAATATGTCCCATGAGCTAAGGACTCCGCTTAACGCTATTATAGGTTATTCCGACCTTCTGAAAGATTCTTCCGACTTAAGCGAAAAGCATAAAAAATATACCAATAATATATTGATATCTGGGAAGCATCTCCTTCAGCTCATTAATAATATTTTAGACATATCTAAAATAGAAGCGGGGATGTTTACCCTTGAATATTCAGTTTTTTATATTAAAGAAGCTATCGATGAAGCTATCATAGTTTTAAAATCCCTTGCGGGGAAAAAGAACCTTTCTATAACGGTAGAATATGGATGTTCCGAGGATTACAAATTATATTCGGACAGGGTAAAATTTAAACAGGTTATATACAATCTTTTAAGCAACGCTATAAAATTTTCATATGAAAACACCAATATTAAGGTCGTTTGCAAAAATATTCCTTCTGCTTTAAATCCTAAGCATTCTTCCAGCTTTAACGCAAATAAATACGATGCTTCTAAGTATAAAATGCTGGAATATATCCAGATTGACGTTATTAACAGCGGAATAGGCATAGACGATAATTTTAAAAATAAAATATTCGAAGAGTTTACCCAGGCCGATAATAATTACTCGCGGCAGTATGAAGGAACAGGTCTTGGATTATCTCTTACAAAAAAAATTATCGAACTTCACGGCGGGCATATTAGTTTCGAATCCGTTAAAAACGGTTTAACCGATTTCACTCTTATTCTTCCGAATCCCCTCGAAGTTGAAAAGGTATCGGCTATGAGCGTCGAAGCAACCGAAAAAACTTTAATAACGGTAGATGCAAAAACTTTTTTCAGAAATAATAATTCGCAAAGAAATAAACCTCTTGTTCTTGTAGCCGAAGACGACCGTCCTACCTCGGAAATATTTACTATTAATTTAGTAAATTCAGGATATTCCGTGGCGCATGCTTACGACGGCATAGAAACTATAGAAAAAGCCAAAAGTTTAAAGCCTTTTGCCATTCTTTTAGATATTATGCTTCCAAAAAAGGACGGATGGGATGTTTTAAACGAATTAAAGACCAATAAAGAAACTAAAAATATACCTGTAATTATAACCAGCATAATAGACAATAAAGATTTAGGATTTGCGCTCGGCGCTACCGACTATCTTATAAAACCTATAGAAAAGGAAACGCTTATTCATACTCTTTCGCAGTTCACATTGACCTCTAAAAGAAAAAAGAGGCAGGTTAATATCCTTCTTGTCGATGACGACCCTATAGTTCATAAAATGATAGAAAAAATTTTGGCGGATGAAGGTTTTAATCTCGTTCATGCATATAACGGCGAAGAAGGGCTGAAAATGACTATAGAACTTAAGCCAGATTTAATACTTCTTGATCTTGTAATGCCTGATATTGACGGATTCGAAGTAGCCGAAAACATAAAAAAACATCCCATATCAGCGCAGATACCTATATTTATAATAACGTCCAAGGATTTGACCGTTGAAGAAAGGCTTAAGCTTTCGGGCAATATAGAAAGAATAATAGGCAAAAAATCTTTTTCCGCCGAAGAATTGAGCCGCTCTATAAGGGAACTAGAGCTTATTTATCCGCAAAAAGCAGGTTTATTCGACGAAATTACCGGACTTTTAGACCACAACTATTTTAATATAAGATTGGCACAGGAAATTAACAGGGCTAAAAGATACAATATAGTTTTCAGCGTCGTATTTTTAGATATAGACAATTTTAAAGAATACTGCGATTTAGTAGGAAATTTTCATTCCGATATAGCGCTTAAAAAAATATCGGAAATGTTGAAAAAGATGCTTAGGGGTTCAGACGTAGTGGTCAGGTTCGGCTACGACGAGTTTGCCGTTATATTAAATAACACTTTGAAAGATGCGGCGGTTTTTGTTGCCAATAGATTCTGCGCATCGGTCCGAGACTATCCCTTTTATAAAGAAGAGGAACTGAAATCTAAAAAATTAACGGCTTCTTTTATAGTTGCGTCGTTTCCGAAAGACGGCGAAACTCCCGAGGAGCTGATTTCCAAAATATACAACAGGCTGTGCGACGTTAAAAATTCAGGGGGAAATACCGTAGCGGAAGTAAAATGATGCACTTATAAGCAGAATAACCGGTAAAAAAAATAAATTAACAGTTAATTAAATTAAACGGGGATATGCGCCATAAAGTTCTTATTGTAGAAGATAATGCGATAAATCTTGATTTAATTACGTCTATGCTCGAACCTTTCGACTTAGATATAATTACCGCCGAAGACGGTTACGAAGCTCTTAAAAAAACGAATGAAAATCCAGATATTTCGTTGATTCTTCTCGACATAGGACTTCCAGGAATCGACGGCATAGAAGTATATAAAAGACTGCAATGTATAGAAGAATGCAAAGATATTCCAGTTATCGCCGTTACGGCGCATGCTATGGCGGGCAATAAAGAACACCTTATGTCTATGGGATTTAACGATTTTATCGCAAAACCTATCGATAAAAACATACTTTACGAAAAAATAAGAGAATATTTAAAAATTGGCGGATAAAATAGACGATTTCAAATTTTATACGGAACTAAAAGTCAGATACGAAGAAACCGATGCAATGTCCGTCGTTTACTACGGTAAATATTTTGTATTTTTTGAAGTAGCAAGGACGGAATATCTTAAAAATATAGGATATAAATATACCGATATCGAAAAGGAAGGCTTCTATTTCGTAGTAGCCGAATCTAACTGCAAATATTATAATCCGGCAAAATACGACGACGATTTAAAAATTTATTCAAAAATAGAATATATAAAAAATTCAAGTTTTAATTTCATTTATAAAATAGTAAGAGAAAACGAACCTGATAACAAACTTCAAAAAGACCATTCGGCTGTAACCTCAGAACCTCTGCAAACATCCTTAACGCTTCATACCGACATAGCCTCCGGCTATACCGTGCTCGTCTGCGTAGATAACGCAGAATTTAAACCGAGACGAATTCCGGAATACCTCAGAAAAGCAATTCGCGATTTCGAACAGTTTTAAAAAAAATAATTACATTGTTTCTTATTGAGAATAATTCAGAAAAAATTCTTAAAAATTAAAAATATCGCCTGTCCTTTTTTTCTTCTGCGCTTGCCGAATTTTGTAACAAAAATGTAACAAAAAATTAACATATTTTTAACATTTTTGTCATAATCCTGAAACAATAAAATGATTAAATAATATTGTATTAATTATTCTGCATTAAGATTAATTAATTTAATCGTTAATTTTAAGGAGGGTCAATGTTTAAAAAATCGTTAATAATTTTAAAAACGAAAGAATTTTCAAATCGTTCCGAATATTTTAGCAAGTTTAAAATATTTAAGGTATTTGAAGTAATCGCGTCGATTAAAAATTTTTATCTTAACCGCTGTATAAATATCGCCGCAAAAATCCAGACTGGAATTAAGCAGACGGGCAATAAGAAATATTATTGGAATACTATAGCGCTATTTGCTTTTATTTTTACAAGCATTCTCTCGGTAAGCTCATACACCGTTGCAATGATAAACTTGAATCAGGGTTCTCTCGGAATAGGAGCCTCGGGCATTTTAAACGAAGCTACTACATGGATATGTTACAGGCTTGCTCCTGCTACTCTTACCATAGGGTTAATTAAGGGATTTTACGATATAAAGCAGCACAAGCCAGATGCAGCGAGAAAAGCGTTTATTACCGCAGCTGCAGGAACGGGCGTTATGCTTGCTCCGACTATAACAGGGGCGATACTTGGAATAGTCCAGAGCGCAGGCGGAACTCCTTCGGGAATGGATATAGGAGGAGGCAACGGCGCAACTACAGTAGGCCAGCCTTAATTAATACAGGGACGGAATTCAATTCCGTCCCTGTCACAAATAGATGAAAAAAAAATGGCGCAAAAAAAGCAGAACAAAACAATAAATAAGGAAGGATATACCGAATTTAAAATTTACAGCGGTATATACGGAAAAATAACAAGATTCGGTCTTGAAATTTATGATTGGGCATTTTTTATTTTTTTCACTATGGCGTCTATACTGATGCTAAAAAAAACTATTATTATAGCAATACTTTTAGATACCGCAGTTTTGATTTTTTTGAAAAAATATAAGAAAAATAAGCCTGACTTTTATACAAGTTCGCTTTTGTCTTTTATATTAGCAAAAAAAGAATTATTCGTTTTGGACTACGAACAAGAAAAGGTAAAAGAGAGAGTGTAGAAAATTTATGCTGTTAAATTCAGTTTTAAGAAAAATAGAAGCGGCGGATTCATTAAATAGTTACGTGAATCTTTTGTCCGTAAACGACGGCATAGCCGCCGGAGCTGACGGATCGTTTACCATAGGTTTTACCGTGAAAGGATTCGATTACTTTCTTTCCGAAAATAAAGCGGTAAACGATACCGCTTACGTAAACGACCTTCTGCTTAATCTAATGGAAGAAAACATTAATCTTCAATGGATTTATAAGATAGCAGACAAAAATAAACAATTTATTTCTGATTACGAAAGCTCTTCCGTGCCGCCACAAGACTTTAAATATATCAAGGAGAACAAGATAAAGCATCTTAAGTCTAAAAATATTAAAAATATTAATATATATCTTTTTTGCACTATTAACGGTTTAAATCTTCGTTCTAAAGCTGGGAAAAGAAGTTTAATGTCTAAATTTTCGAATTTTGCGGGAGGATTTTTTAAAATAGATTTAGCGTCTGTATCTAATTCGGCCTCAAAATGCAAAACCGAATACGATAAAGGGATTATAGAAAGAAAATTAGAAAATGTAGAAAATAACCTCGGTTTCATATCTTCAAGGCTCGATATAAGTTTAAAAAGAATGAACAATCAGGAGCTTGTGGATTATTTTTACGAGGAATTGAACCCTTCAAGATTTTCTTTCGGAGTAAAAGCGCCTAAATGGGAAGATATGCTTGACGGTTCTACATTCAGGAGCCAGCTTATATATTCTTACGCAGAAATTAAAAAAGATTTTTTTTACATAGACGGATATTATTATAAGTTTATCAATATGCACAGGCTCCCTTCGCGGATAGATTCTTTCGGAATAACTCCAATATTGAACTTAAGCGGTTCTTCTGAAAAGGACGGACTTTTCCCTTACGATATAGCCGTAGCTTTTAATATTCCTGAGCAGGAAAAAACAATGGAAAAAATACAGACCGACAGAAACATCAAAGCAAGCCTGACGGAAGCCGTAAACGGCGGATATGTAGATTATAAAGGAACAAATATAACTCAACAGTTAGACGAATTTTTAGAATCCGTTTCAAAATTTCAGAAGAAAGTCGTGGAGTTTTCTTTATGCGCGCGAATAAAGTCCAGAAATTTGGAAGACCTCGATATAAGAGGAGTAAAACTTATCGAAGCCTTTAAAAATTTTAACGGAATGGAAGGCATAATAGACGATATGGAGCATCATAATCTTTTTTTGTCGTTTTTACCTGGACAGCCGCGTTTTAACAGGCGTTTTAAAACTTCTATTTCATCGGCGGCGGCTCCGTTTATACCTCTTAACGAAGGGTTTGGTGGAACGGAAAACTGTGCAATTCCGTTAATAAACGACAGGGGGGAGGCAGTAAAGCTGGATCTATACGAAAACCGCCTGCCTTCGAAACATGGAATAGTTTTCGGCAAAACCAGAAGCGGAAAAGGCTTTATGCTTAACGGATTTTTGAGCAACTTTTATATATCTGGGGACGATTATCACATAGTCGGAGTGGATATAGGCGGAACGTATAAAAAATTCTGTAAAATATTTAACGGGGATTATATAGAAATTGACCTCGACGGTTCATACTGTATAAATCCTTTTCCGCCGAAAAAATTTTTCGTCAAAGAAATAAACGGAGAGGAAGCATTCGATCCCGATATTATGGTTTTTTTGACAGGCATAATTGGTTTGATGGTAGAGCCGGAAAAAAAATTATCGCCTAACGACAGGACTATAATAGCAAGGGCAGTGCAGGCGGCTTACGATAATATAAGCGATTACGACGATATGCCTATAATATCGGATATAAACAATATTTTGTTCGATTACGGAGAAGCCAGGGATATTTTAGATAAACGAAGGGCTATGGAAATGGGTAAAAACTTATTTCAATGGACGGATATCTCTTCTCCTTACGGAATGCTGATAAACAGAAAAAAAGGAATAAATATAGACAATAAAATAGTAATATTCGACTTGCAGAAACTGAAAGGGCATGACGACCTGCAGAAAGTAGTTTTCGCAATAATAAAAAATATATCTTTTAAAAAAATGTACGATAAATCCGCCAAAGTTTTTTTCTTTTACGATGAATGCTGGGAATTTATGAACGACCCTAAGCTTGCGGAACTAATAATGCATTTGTATAAAACGTCGGCAAAATGGGGTTCTATGGTATGGAGCATTACGCAGGAGCCTGGCGACCTTTTAAAAGCCGGAGCGTTTGGCAGAAGCATAATAGAAAATTCGTCCGTAAAAATATTCTGCCAGCTCGACGGAGAGGTTTCCGAAGACGATTTAAAATCGTGCGGGCTTAACGAAAAAGAGATAAATATAGTTAAAAACCTTAAGGTGGTCAAAGGACATTATTCGGAGTATCTTTTAAAATTCGGAAAAGATTCTTCCATAATAAGAAACTCTCCCGACCCTTTTGAATACTGGCTTTGTTGCA
>JAJYKQ010000022.1 GCA_021788495.1 bacterium
AAAAAACTTTTAATCAGTCTGGGCGCCGTAATAAAAAAAAGCGACGCCGCCGATAAGTTAATTATTAATACTTCCGGCATTAATAACTTCGATGCGCCTTACGATTTGGTAAAAACTATGAGGGCTTCCGTTCTTGTCCTCGGTCCGCTAATCGCCAAATATAAACGCGCGCGAGTATCCCTTCCGGGCGGATGCGCAATAGGCGCAAGACCCATCGACTTTCATCTTAACGCTTTAAAACAGCTTGGCGCTACGGTTAAAGTCGATCATGGATACGTAGAAGTTTTTGCAGATAAGCTGAAAGGCGCGGTTATAAATTTTCCTATTCCTTCCGTTACCGGAACTGAAAACGTTATTATGGCGGCTGTTCTCGCGGAAGGCGCTACTATTATAAAAAATGCGGCGAGAGAACCTGAGATAGACGATATGATTACTGCTTTAAACAACGGCGGAGCCGATATAAAAAGAATAGAGCCGTCGGTCATTTCCATAAAGGGAGTTAAAAAACTTAACCGTTTATGCCATAGAGTACTTCCCGATAGAATAGAGGCTGGAACATTTATGGTAGCTTCGGCGATAACTAAAGGCGATATAATACTTAAAAATCTTAACGTTCATCATCTAAAATCTGTTATAGATAAACTTTCTGAAGCAGGCGTAAAAATCATTATAAACTCGTCTAATTCGATAAGGGTTAAGGGATCTAAAGTTATTAAAAGCGTTGATATTTCTACTGCACCTTACCCTGATTTTCCTACAGATATGCAGGCGCAGATTATGGCTCTTATGACGCTTTCCGGCGGATTATGCGTTATCGCCGAAAACGTTTTTGAAAATAGATTTATGCATGTTGCGGAACTTATTCGTCTTGGAGCGAATATTAAAGTAAGAAATAATTTTGCTATAGTTAAAGGGGTAAAAAAACTTTCGGGAGCCGAAGTTATGGCAACCGATTTAAGGGCAAGCGCTTCCCTAGTTCTTGCCGGATTAGCTTCTTCAGACGGTTTAACTACCGTTTCGAGAATATATCATCTTGACCGCGGTTACGAAAGAATGGAAAAAAAGTTGACCGCTCTCGGTGCTATAATTTCAAGGGTAAAAGCAAACGATGTAATTCCGGTGTCTGAAGACGAATCGAAGTTTAACGAAGTCGTTTGCAGCAAGACGGCATGAAATAAAAATATTTATTAATATTAATGAAAATTTCTCAGAATAAAAAATATCGTAAACTCAAGAAGCTTAAAATTGCAGTTCCTAAAGGCAGGATACTTAAAGATGCTTTAAGATTTTTAAGAGAATCGGGATATATTAGGCATCCCGATGCCGATTACGATTCCAGGAAACTTATTTTCGATTACGAAGACGATGCTGTAAGCCTGCTCATAGTAAAGCCTTTAGACGTGCCGACTTTCGTAGAGTACGGAGCGGCCGACGCCGGTATTGCAGGCAAAGACGTTTTACTGGAAAAACCAAGAAATATATACGAACCTTTAGACCTTGGCATAGGAAAATGCAAAGTGGTCGTTGCGGCTCGCAAAACTTTAATATTCGGAAAAGATAATAATAATTTAAATGCCGATGACCGTTTTCCGGAAATAGACGACGATATAAAAAATAAAATATATTATTCCGGGGTAAATATTGGAATTGCCACTAAATACGTGCGTATCGCCCGGGATTTTTTTAATAAAAAAGGCGTTTCAAACGTTCAAATCATAAAGCTATACGGTAACGTCGAACTTGCGCCTATTTCCGGACTGTGCGATTTTATAGTAGATTTAGTTTCTACCGGAGAAACCTTAAGGCAAAATAATTTAATTCCTATAGAAGATATAGTCCATGTTACTTCAAGATTAATAGTCAACAGAGCAAGCCTTAAAATAAATTCGGCGGATATTGCGGCTTTAATAGAAGATTTAAAAGAACGGGTCAATAAAAATGAGGGTATTTGATTCAAATAAAGACGATTTTAAAAAATTTTTAAAAGAAAGAAGGTTCGGCCAGTTTGAATTTGCCGATAAAATACAGCAGGAACTCAAAGCCATACGCAGAGACGTTATTGCCGACGGAGATAAAGCTTTAACATTATATACCGCTAAATTCGATAAAGTTAATCTGGCGCCGGAAGAATTCTTAATAGGCAAAAAAGAAAAGGATAAATCCGTAAATTCTTTAAATAAAGATGAATTAAAAAGTATCGAAAACACGATAAAAAGAGTTTACGACTATCACTCCAAACAAAATCTCAATACATGGTTTTCAAACGACGCCGAAACAGGTCTTATAACCGGACAGCTCGTATCGCCTCTTAAAAAAGTCGGCATATACGTTCCCGGCGGCAAAGCGAGCTATCCTTCGTCAGTTATTATGAATGCGATACCTGCGGCAGCTGCCGGAGTTAAAGACGTCATAGCCGTCACCCCTCCGTCAAAACAGTTAAATAATTACGTTATTGCGGCGGCGGTTTTGTGCGGAATAGAAAAAATATTTAGAATAGGCGGTCCGCAGGCTATATTCGCTCTTGCATACGGCACCGAAACTATTCCATCCGTAGATAAAATAGCCGGTCCCGGCAATATTTACGTAGCAACGGCAAAGAAAATGGTTTATGGCGACGTCGATATAGATATGATAGCCGGGCCGAGCGAAATTGCGATAGTGTGCGATGAATACGCCGATCCGGAACTTGCGGCGGTAGATATGATGTCTCAGGCGGAGCATGACGAAATGGCGATTTCTACCGTTATCAGCGACAGCAGTTCGGTTATTAAAAAGATTGAAAAAATACTTCCTAAATTAATTAAGAGCGAAAAGAGAAAAGAAATAATAGAGAAGTCGATAAATCATAATGCGTCTTTGGTAATAACCGGCTCTTTGGACGAGTCTATCGATATTGTAAACGAACTTGCGCCGGAACATTTAGAACTGTATATAAAAGACCCTTTCGATAAACTTTTTGCAATAAAAAATGCAGGCGCCGTATTTATGGGAGCAAATACTCCCGAATCGCTTGGAGATTACGTAGCCGGTCCGAGCCATGTGCTTCCTACCGGCGGTACGGCAAGGTTTTTTTCCCCCTTGGATACGATCTCATTTCTTAAGAGAACAAGCGTTATTTATTCGAGTCCCGATTTTCTATTAAAAAGCGCAAAAGACGTAAATTTCTTTTCTGAAATAGAAGGATTAAGCGCGCATAACGAATCTGTAAGTTTTAGAATAAAAAAGATAAAATAATCATGCCTTCGTTTAATATAGATAATTTTATTAAAGACAGCGTCCGCAAGCTAAAAGCCTATAAGGTTACCGAAATAGATCCGCTTCAAAAAGCGTTAAAACTCGACGCAAACGAATCTAATTATATTCTAAGCAAAAATATTAAAAAGAAATATGCCGATTATATAAAAAACACGCTGATAAATCTTTATCCCGACCCTAATTCTAAAAATCTGCTTGAGTCCGTAGAAAAATTTTACGGGATTTCGTCCAAAAATTTTATTTTCGGCAACGGTTCCGATGAACTGATATCTATTATTCTGCTTAGTTTAAAAAAAGACGTCGCTGTCAATATACCTTCGCCTTCTTTTTCAATGTATGAAATTATAGCTGAATATAACGATTTAAAGGTAAAAATAATAAAATTAAACGATAAAAATTTTGATTTACCCGATAATATAGCGGCTGTTAAAGATAAAAACCCGAAAAATTTATTTTTTTTCAGCTATCCAAATAATCCTACGGGCAATCATTTTAACCGCAAAATCATATACGGTCTTTTGGAAAACAAAAACAACTTAGTCGTAGTGGATGAAGCATATATATTTTTTTCCGACGAACAGTCTTTTTTAAATGAACTGGCGAAGTATGAAAATTTAATAGTTTTAAAAACTTTTTCTAAAATAGGGCTTGCAGGATTAAGATTCGGACTGCTTTTTTCAGGCGATAAACTTATAAACGAATTTAAAAAAATAAAATTACCCTATAATATAAATTCTTTAACATTGAGTTCCATAGAATTTTTTTTAAAAAATTTCGACGAATTTGAAAAAAATATAAAAAAGACTGTAAAACAAAGAAAAGTTTTATATGAAAAATTAAAAGTTTTGCCTTTTATTAAAGTTTATCGTTCCGACGCAAATTTTTTACTTATAAAACTTAGTAACGAAAAATATAAGGTTAAATTCGATAATTTTTTAAACGAGAATAATATAATAATAAGAAATTTTACCGGCGATATGGAGCTTTATTACAGAATAACCGTCGGCACTGCAAAAGAAAATAAAAAATTAGCCGATTTTTTTATAAAATTTTCGGAAAGTTTATAAAAAGGAGTTTTTAAAAAAATATAATTATGCCGCTTTTAATATGCTATAATGAAATAAAAGTTTAATAATACATTCTTCGGGAAGGTAAAATTTGCATGCCGGAAAAAAATACTATAAAAAAAAAGGCAAGAAAAGGTAAATTTATAAGAAAGACTACCGAAACGGATATAAAACTGGAATTAAATATCGACGGAAAAGGAAACTATAAAATCGATACGGGCGTTCCGTTTTTCAATCATATGCTGGAACAGTTTTCAAAACATTCCGGCTGCGATATATCTCTCAAAGCAAAAGGCGATATAGGGGTGGACCTGCATCATCTCATAGAAGATACCGGCATAGTTATAGGACATGCGTTCAAAGAATTATCCGGCGATAAGAGAGGCATCAAAAGATACGGTTTCTCATCCGTTCCTATGGATGAATCGCTTGTTCAATCCACGGCAGATTTTTGCGGCAGGTCGTTTTTTGTTTACAGATTTATGGGGGAAGATATATCTCAAGCCGGTAAAGAATTTTTAAAATCTTCATTAAGGATTTCCAAACAGGAATCGCGTGAAATATTGGTAGATAAATTTTTTTACGTATATTCTAACGTTTTTTTCGATGCGGTTTGTAAAAATGCCCTTATAAGTCTCCATATAAATATTCAATACGGATCGAACATACATCATATGGTCGAAGCAGTTTTCAAATCTGCAGGAAGAGCGGTTTCGGATGCTCTTCAAATCGCCGGCGATTTTGGAATTCCTTCTACTAAAGGAAGCATATAAAAAATGAAAAAAAAGTATAAAATATTAATATTCTGCCTTATGTTATTTGCGGTTTTCGCAGGGGCTATACAGTTTAAAGAGCGGAAAACTTATGCTTTTTCACAAAATATAACTCATATTAAAAGGATTTTTATAAACCGCGCTAACGGAACTATAGATATTTTTACAACCGGCGGCAAACCTTTTTATATAAAATATTTATTTCAAAACGGATATAAAAAATATTTTATTTTAGTTTTTGGACATGCAGTTTTGTATGGACGCGGCAATAAGATAAAAAACCCTTTTCCGGATGTATTTTCCGTATCTTACTCTCAGTTTAGTACTGCCCCTAAATATTCGGTTCATTTGGTTTTAAGGCAAAATTCTTTGAATAAGCCTGATGTTAAAACGGTCGCCGCAGGAAATAGTAAATATGAAACGGTAGTTTATGCTTCAAAAGCCGAAGCGTATTTTGCGAAAAAAACATCTGCCTTTAAAAACCGCAGAAATAATGTTTCGGTAAAAGGCGCAAATTTTAAAGTGTTCATAGATGCCGGACACGGCGGCGGCGATCCGGGAGGGATTGGACCCATGGGACTTCCGGAAAGTTTCGTCAACTTAAGCATTGCTTTAAAGCTTAGAAAACTTCTTGAAGCTAAAGGAATTAAAACAGAGATAGACAGGACGTCCAACGTGTTCGTAAGCCTTCAGCAAAGAGCGGCACTGGCTAATCAGAGCGGAGCAAATCTATTTATAGGATTATACTGCAATTCTCAGGTAGTTCCATATCTTTACGGGACCACGACATATTATTTTCACAGAAATTCGTATCAATTCGCAAAATATTTAGAACATTACGTTTCATCTAAATTAAACTTAAAATACGACGGAATACTCAGGGACGACCTTTACGTATTGAGGTTTACTACTATGCCTGCCGTAGTAATAGAGTATGCATATATTTCCAATCCTTACGAGGAACATCTTTTGGCTTCTTCTACTTTTAGGCAGATGATTGCCGATGCTATAGCCAACGCTATTTACAAATATTTTATAACAGATAAAAGATAGATGGATATATAAAAAAATGGAAAAAAAAATAGCCGTTGTAGATTACGGAATGGGGAATCTTAAGAACGTTAAAAATGCTTTTAACTTTTTGGGTTATTCCGCTAAAATAACCGGCGATTTCGAAGATATAAAAAATGCAACGCATTTAGTACTGCCGGGAGTAGGCGGTTTTAAGGACGCTATGGCGACTTTAAAAAGAAAGGAGTTGGTTAATCCTATTAAAGATGCAATAACCGAAGGCAAAAAATTTCTTGGAATATGTCTTGGAATGCAGCTCCTGTTTGAAACTTCCGAAGAATTCGGTTATAGCGAAGGACTCGGAATTTTTAAAGGAAAAGTAGTCAAGTTCGACGAAAATGCCGTAAACCTAATTCCTCATATAGGATGGAACGATATAGAAATATTAAAACCATTAGAAGAGTTTAAAGGAATAGAAGACAAAAGTTTTTTTTATTTTCTTCATTCTTATTATTGCGTTCCCGAAGAAGATATTATTGCGGCGGTTTGCGATTACTACGGCAAATTTGCGGCCTGCGTTAAAAAAGATAATATTTTTGCATGTCAGTTTCATCCTGAAAAAAGCCATAAAGAAGGGCTTGCTTTACTTAAAAATTTCATAGAAAATTAAATATAATAAAAAAATGATTATTATACCTGCCGTCGATATCCTAGGCTCTAAGTGCGTTAGGCTTACCATGGGCGATTACGACGCAAAAAAAGAGTATCAAATTTCTCCTGTTGAGGCGGCGCTTAACTGGCAAAATAAAGGCGCTAAAAGGCTTCATGTAGTTGATCTTGACGGAGCTAAGTCCGGAAATCCCGATAATTACGAGATAATAAAAGATATAATTAAATCGGTAAATATTCCCGTGGAGATAGGGGGAGGAATAAGAAATAATGGCATTATCGGCCGTTATTTTAATGCGGGAGCGTCTTATGTAGTTTTAGGCTCTATACTGTTTAAAGATATAAATTCCGTTAAAGATTCTTTGGCGAAATACAGAGGCAGGATTATCGGCGGGATAGATTTGTACGACGACAAGATAGCCATATCCGGATGGAAAGAGTACGTCGAAATCCCTGCGGGCGAAGCAGTAAAAAGCTTAAAAGAAAAATACGGCATAGAAACTTTTATATTTACGGATATTAAAAAAGACGGTATGCTGGAAGGTGTTAATTTAAATCTCGTTACTGAACTTGCGAAATTGAAAGTCGATATAATCGCTTCGGGAGGGGTTTCCGAGATAGACGACGTTAAAAAACTTAAGGAACTTAATATAGATTCTTTAAAAGGCGTAATAATAGGAAAAGCTCTTTACGACGGAAGAATAGATTTAAAAAAAGCTAATGCTTTATTGGGATAAACTTATGCTTGCAAAACGAATAATACCCTGTCTTGATATTAAGAACAACGAAGTCGTAAAAGGAATAAATTTCGAAGATTTAAAAAGCGCCGGCGATCCTGTCGTGCTTGCCAAAAAATATGACGACGAGCTTGCGGACGAACTAATGTTTTTAGATATTACGGCTTCAAGCGAGAAAAGAAAGACGATTTTAAAACTCGTCGAGAAGATTTCGGAAAATATTTTTATTCCGTTCAGCGTGGGAGGAGGGGTTTCGGAGATAGAAGATATTCATAATCTTCTTAACAGCGGCGCAGATAAAGTTTCAATAAATACTTCTGCGGTGATTAATCCGGAAATTATCGACGAAGCCGCAAAAAAATTCGGTTCGTCGACTATAGTAATAGCCATAGACGCAAAAAAGGTAGGAGACGAATATTTAGTTTTTACGCACGGAGGAAAGAAAAATTCCGGTATTAACGCAATACGTTGGGCCAAAGAGGTTTATAACAGAGGTGCCGGAGAAATACTTTTAACAAGCATGGATAAAGACGGAACAAAAAGCGGCTATGAAATAAATTTAACATCTATGGTAGTTCAGAGCGTAAAAATACC
This sequence comes from bacterium, assembly GCA_021788495.1. Next base: position 8,107 of record JAJYKQ010000022.1, read on the forward strand.
CGTAATTGCTTCAGGCGGAGCAAGAGACGCAAAAGATATAGAGGAAGTTTTCGTAAAAGCCGATGCCGGCGCCGCTCTTGCGGCTTCAATATTTCATTATGAAAATTCAGGTATTATACCAATAAAAAAATATTTAAAATCAAAAGGGATAAACGTAAGATTGTGAAAGAAGACGATAAAGATAATGCGGTAATAGTTGACGTATTAGACGGCGGTTCGCTTGAATCGTTTTTAAAAAAAATAGATTTTTCCAAACTTAGCGGCTTAATTCCCGCTGTTGCCCAGGATTATTATACCAAAGATATACTAATGCTTGCATTTATGAACGAAGAAGCGCTTAGAAAAACTATAAAAACGGGTTACGCTCATTATTTTTCAAGGTCGAGAAATAAATTATGGAAAAAAGGCGAAACTTCCGGTCATACGCAGACGGTAAAAGAAATATTTTTCGATTGCGATAACGACAGCATATTATTGAAAATAATTCAAAAAGGTCCCGCATGTCATACAGGTCATCAATCTTGTTTTTATTCTAAAGTAAACAACGGATTATCCGTATCCGGCGATGTTTCGGACGATAGCAAGAACGATGCAATATTTTATTCGCTAAAACTTTTATACGACCATATAGCGGACCGCAAAAATTCTGACCCGGAAAAATCTTATACGGCAAAACTAATGAAGGAAGGTTATGAAAAAATAGGCAAAAAAATTCAGGAAGAATCTCTTGAACTCATCTTGTCCGTTGCAGGCGATTCGGAAAAAGATAAAATTATCTATGAAGCGGCGGATTTGCTGTTTTTTTATACGGTTATGCTTGTGTATTCGGGAATAGATTTTTATTCCGTTATTAATGAATTAAAGAAAAGGGAAGGCGTATCCGGTCTCGACGAAAAAAATAACCGCAAACAAAAATAGTTGCAAATTAATAAAAAATGTAAGATACTATATAATGACGAAGTTGAATAAAGTTGTGAAGGTACCGGAATTGAATTCCGATAGCTGGTCAAAGTTGTGAAGGTACCGGAATTGAATTCCGATACCTTAATATTAAAAAAAAGGAGGCGAAATTAGGTTTTGTCAATCGTAAAAATTAAAGAAAACGAATCGTTCGAAAATGCTTTGAGAAGATTCAAAAAATCTTGCGAAAGAGCAGGCATTCTTTCTGAAATCAGAAAAAGAGAGCATTACGAAAAACCGAGCGTGAAAAGAAAGAAAAAAGCGGCAGCTTCCAGAAAAAGAAATTCCAAAAAAAATTATTTCAATTATTAATAATTTACTGATAAAATCTATGAGTTATTTGGATATAGCCTTTTTGGTCTTTTTTATCATTATTATGATAAGAGGTTTTTTTAGAGGTTTTATAAAAGAGGCTATATCTATACTCGGGGTTTTTTTTGCGTATTACGGAGCGTCTTACGTAACTTCAAAATATTACGATTCTTATTATTTAAGCAATATCGCGCAGCGGTTTAACAACCAAGAATATGGAAAAATAGCGGTTTTTGCGGCTGTTTTTTTATTAATCTTAATAATTTTTGCATTAATATCGTTCACACTTACAAAAATTATAGATTTAGTAAAATTAGGATTTTACAACAGAATGGGCGGTTTTTTTTTGCCGGAATTAAAACTTTTTTATTGCTGAGTTTAATTTTATATTTTCTTTTTTCCATTCCAATAACCGCTAAAACTTTAAATAGTTATAAATCGAAAAGCTTTATCCCTTATTTTTTAAAAACCGGCAAATTTTTATCCCCGTATCTGAACAGATTCTATTAAATTTTCAATCGCCGTATTAAATTGTTTTAGGTTTATATATTGTATAATTAAGAAGTTATGGATAAAAATATAGAAACCGTATTGTCTTACGTTAATATCGTAGAAGAAATATCAGGCTTCGTTAAACTAAAAAAAACAGGTAGGAATTATACGGGTTTATGCCCGTTTCACTCAGAGAAGACGCCTTCTTTCAGCGTTAACGAGACAAAAGGATTATACTACTGTTTCGGGTGCGGCAAGGGAGGCAACGTTATAACTTTCCTTAAAGAAATTAGGGGAGATTCTTTTTCCGACATCGTCGATTATCTTAAAAATAAATATAATATTCCCGTCGAATATACAAAATTTCGCAAAACCGACAGCTCCTCCCAAGCGGAAAATCCGGTTAAAAAAATAATAAATCTTGCAGTTAATTTTTATTACGAAAATCTTTTCGTCTATATTTCTAACAGCCGGCATATAATGAATTATCTTAACGAAAGAGGTATAAACGTAGATGTTGCAAAGGATTTTAAATTAGGATATGCAGGTTTTGGAAACGGCTTAACCGCACTGCTTAAAAGCGTTAAAGCAGATCTTGATATTGCGGCGGATATGGGGCTTTTGGTTAAAAAAGACGATTACAATAAGGTTTATGCCGACAGATTCGTCAATAAATTAATTATTCCCATAATGGACAGAACAGGCGAGCCGATAGCGCTGGCTTCCAGAATTATCACGCGGGAAGGAGATCAGTTATCTAATAACTTTCCAAAATACATTAACACAAATAATTCCGAAATTTTCGTAAAAAATAATACCCTTTACGGTTTAGACAAAGCCCTTCCTTTTATTAAAAAAGAAAATGCCGTTATAGTAGTAGAAGGTTATTTCGATATGATAACGCTTTACGCAAACGGTATTAAAAATATCGTAGCTACTATGGGCACCGCTCTTTCAAAAAACCATATTTCAAGTTTATCGAGATTGTGCGATGAAATTGTTTTGCTTTATGACGGTGATAAAGCCGGAATAAATGCAATCAATAGAGGAATGGAATTATTCAGGGAGTTCATGGACAGCTCCGATAAGAATATTTACGCCGCCTGTCTTAGCGGCGGAGAAGATCCTGATACTTACGTGCGAAAATTCGGAAGCGAAAACCTTATAAAATTAATTAACGAAAGCAAAAAACCTCCGGTAGAATTTGCGATAGACTATTATGTTGAAAAAAACAAAAAAAGCGGTATAATTAAAAATAACGAGGAAAGCAGATTAAAAAGCAAGATATCCGTCATAAAAGACGTCGTACCTTACTTTAAAAAAATCGGTAATAATATTATATTTTCGCATTACGTAAATATACTTGCAAATAAACTCGGTTTAAACGAAAACGTAATAAGAAGGTATATTGAATCGAATAAAAGCTGGATTGGAACCGGAAACACGGATTATAGTTTAGATACTGCCTCCGAAATTTCAATAAAAGAGGATATGGGCATTGAAGATATTATCGTAAGCAAGATATTTTGCAATTTGGTATTGACAGAGTATATAAGCGATGATATAATATCTGAATTTTCCGATAAAGATGCCGTATATATTATTAAAGAAATTCAAAATGCCGTTAAAAAAGGCGCAAGTCAAGAAATAATTAAAGGTGCGGTAGAAGAAATAATTTCGGGAACCGTTAACGCCGATAAATGGAAAAGGATTTATTATTCAGGTTTGATGTCGGAAAATAGCGGAAATAGAGAAGATTTTAAGAAACTTCTTATGAAGTTAAAAGTTAATAATATAGATAAAATATGCAGAGATATATTAGAGGCAATTAAAAGCGGTAATTTAGACGAAAAAGGTAAAGTAATCAAATTTCAGGAATTAAACAGGTTGAAATATATCTCTAAAGAGTTTCAAAAAAAAATTTGCGGGTATTGATACAATATGACTAAAAAAAATATAGAAAATAAAAAAAATAATAAAAATAAGGCAAATAAGACAGAGGCAAATAATAAAGCCGATAAAAATAATACCGTTAAAGAACAAAAACCGTCGGATACTTTAAAAAAACAGAAAAAGGAAAAAGAAATAGAAACGTTAATTTTAAATAAAAGCATAGAGAAAGCCAAAGAACGTTCCGGCGGCAGATTAAGCTACGACGAATTTAACGATATTTTACCTCAGGATATAGTTTCTTCCGATCAGATAGACGATTTAATAAGCATGCTGGGAGAGAAAGATATAGAAATCGGCAGAGACGCTTCTTCTATTTTCGGCAAGTCTTCTTCTAAGTTCGCCGACGACGAAATTTTTAGCGACGAATTGGAAGATGAAGAAGATTTATCCCTTAAAACTAACGATCCCGTAAGGATGTATTTAAAAGAGATGGGGTCGGTAGCTTTGCTTACTCGTGAAAGAGAAATAGAAATTGCGAAAAGCATTGAGGAGGGGGAAGAAGAAATTTTCTCATCCGTTTTAAATTCCGATATTTTAATCCGCTGGGTTATATCGATAGGAGATAAATTAAAAAACGGCGATTTAAATATTACGGGCATAGTTTCCGATTTCGACGACGTCGACTTTCCAAGCGAGAAGGATATAGAAAAAGCGGAAAGCAGATTTTTATCTATTATTGAAAAAATAAAAAAAGAAGTAAAATATAAGGAAGATAAATCTAAGACCGAAAATGTTTCTAAAAAATCAAAGAAAAATAAAATTTCTTTAAGAGAAGAAGGTTCGGACGAAACAGAATCCGATGAAGATAATATAGAAGATATAGATTCAGATAATTCTTCAAAATCTATTTCTTGGGTAGGGCATAAAAATCTAACGGCGGAATCAAAGAAAAAAATACTCGGTTACATTAAAGATTTAAGACTCAAAAAGAAAATATCCGATAAAGTTATAATGAGGCTTAAAAATCATAATATCAAAATATTGGAATTCGAAGAAAGTATTAAAGAGCTTGAATCCGCTTATAGTAAGAAAAACGAAATCGGAGAACAGTCTAAATCTCAGGAGCATAAACGCCAAGAAAGCATTAATAAGCTCATAAACGAGTATAAGACAAAGATTGCAGTTTCCGAGAAAGAGGTAGGCGTATCCAAAAACGAACTTAAAAAAATAGTCGAAGCTATAAAAATAGGCGAAGAGAAGTCTAAAGCGGCAAAAACCGAATTAGTAGAAGCTAATTTGAGGCTCGTGGTTTCTATAGCAAAAAAATATTCCAATAGAGGGCTTCAATTTTTAGACCTTATTCAAGAAGGCAATATAGGTCTTATGAAAGCGGTCGAAAAATTCCAGTATCAAAGAGGCTATAAGTTTTCTACATACGCTACTTGGTGGATAAGACAGGCTATTACCAGAGCGATTGCCGATCAGGCAAGGACTATAAGGATACCGGTTCATATGATAGAAACCATTAATAAATTAATCAGGACTTCAAGAGCTTTGGTCCAGGAGATTGGAAGAGAGCCTGTTCCGGAAGAAATTGCCGAAAGAATGGATTTGCCTATAGATAAAGTAAGAAAGGTTTTAAAGATTGCAAAAGAGCCTATTTCTCTCGAAACTCCCATAGGCGAAGAAGAAGATACGCATCTCGGCGATTTTATTGAAGATAAAACTACCGTTTTGCCTTTGGAAGCGGCAATAAATTCCGACCTTGAAGAGCAGACGGGAAAAGTTCTTTCTTCTCTTACCGAAAGAGAAGAAAAAGTTTTACGCATGAGGTTTGGAATAGGAATTAAATCCGACCATACCTTAGAAGAAGTAGGGCAAGAGTTTGGAGTTACAAGAGAAAGAATAAGGCAGATAGAAGCAAAAGCCCTTAGAAAGCTCAGACATCCGAGCCGTTCTAAAAGGCTTAAAACATTTGTGAAGTAGTGGATTTAGGGCCTATAGCTCAGCTGGTAGAGCGGCCGGCTCATAACCGGTTGGTCCCTGGTTCGAACCCGGGTGGGCCCACCATTTTAAAAATGTCATTATTTATAAAAGATGTAGTAGATAAATTAGAAAACCTGATACCGCCAAATTTGCAGGAAGATTGGGATAATTCGGGTTATCAGGTAAAATTATCCAATTCGCCGGTAACAGGCATAGTAACATCGTTAGACCTTTCTAAAAAGTCCTTAGATTTATCGCTTAAAACCAATTCTAACCTTATATTAATTCACCACCCGCTCTTTTTTCATCCTCTACCCTTTATAGACTTAAACTCTCCGTCGGGCAGATTTTCGGAAGTTCTAATAAATAATAAAATCTGCGTTTATGCTATGCATACTAATTTCGATTCCTCCGCATATTCTATGAGCCGTTATATTATAAACAAGCTGTCGGCAAAGGAAATTATGCCCCTTGTATCCGGGAAAAGAAATCTTTATAAATTATCGGTTTTTATTCCCAAAGGTTATGTAAGAGCGGTTAGAGAAGCTCTTTTTAAATACGGAAATCCAAAAATAGGAAACTATGAAAATTGCTCTTTTGAAACTAAAGGTAAAGGCTCCTTTAAGCCTTTATCCGGCTCAGACCCGTTTATAGGGGAATCCGGAAAAACTTCTTTCGTCGACGAATCTAAAGTAGAAATATTGATAGAAGAAAGATTTATAAAGCAGGCGATAGAAGAAATGAAGAAAGTCCATCCTTACGAAGAGGCCGCTTTCGATATTTTTCCGTTATACGATTTCGGAGGAAAAGAAACGGGAATGGGTGCAGTCGGTAATTTAAAAAACGCGGCGACGCTGGGTAAAATTTTGGAAAATATTCATAGCATTTTTTCGCCCGTTTTTATAAATTATTGCGGTAAATTAAATAAAAAAATAAAAAAAATAGCCGTAGTATCCGGAAGCGGATTTTCTTTTATAGACAATGCTATAAAAGCGGGCTGCGATCTTCTGATATCTTCAGAATTAAAACATAGTACGGCAATCAGGGCAAATTTGAGCGGAATATCCTTGATTGAAATGTCTCATTTCGATACGGAAAAATATTTTACCGAAATAACGAAAGATATAATAGCAAAAGAGTTTAATTCTAATATTTCGGTTTTTGAAAATAACGGAGAAAACAGTCCCATTAATAAATTTAAATAATATATAAACATAAGGAGGATAGCTTTGAACGAACAAATTTCTTTTATATTGGATATTCAAAATATTGATTTGGAACTTTTAAAGTTTGAGGAATCTATCAAGAAAATTAATAATGAAATTGAAGAGTTGCAGAACGGGATTAATTTAAAAAAATCGGAGCATGAAAAATTAAATGAAGATATGGCAGAGTTAAATAAAAAAATATCCGGAACAGATGTAGAAATTCAAACTTTCGACGACAAGCTTAATAAAATGAAAGATACGCAAAAACTTATAAAAACTAATAAAGAATATAACG
>JAJYKQ010000116.1 GCA_021788495.1 bacterium
GTATGGATTGCGGATATGGTTCCGCCGTATGACCGACCGAATGACGATAAATAAACGTCCGCATATTAAGGCGCCGGCGGTTATTTATACCTGCATTTGCATAATAGTATTATATGCCGTGACTATTTTATTTCTGACCTGCATCATTAGCTCAAAAGAGTCGTTGGCTTTTTCCATATCTATCATAGCCTGATGTATGTTGGAAGACTGTCCTGTAGCAATAGCTTCGGCAGATTTATTTGCCGTATTTTGCAGTTCGTTAACTTTATTAATTGAATTTAAAAGCGTATCGGCAAAAGAACCTGCTCCATAATTAGACTGAACGGAACTTCCGCCGTTTCCCAATATATTATTAGGATTAAGTTCGTTTATTTCAGACGAAGGATTTAATCCAGCCGCCGATTCGATGTTTCCTATGCCTAATGGTATCGCCATATTAAAATTAAACCTCCTTTCTCTTCATAAGCCTAAGCGGGCATAATTTCTCTCGCGTGTGATTTTATTAGACCCGCTTATTCTTAATTATATCATATAAATCATTGAAAATAAAATCAAACGCCTTTTCCTAGGCACCTTTCCCTTTTATTATTATTCATTGTTTATATACCTCTTAATTAAATCTTCAACGAAGATTGCGACATAGCTTTAGATTCCGATATAACCTGAGCATCCGCCTGATAAGCCCTTGTAGCCGATATCATATTTACAAGCTCTCTTATCGCCGATATATTAGGCGTTTTGACGTATCCGGCTTTGTTTGCGAGAGGGTTGCCCGGGTCGTATTTTTCGGAAAACGGATTTTTAGCATTTTCTATTTTTTCTACTTCTACGCCGAAATAATTTTTAAAATTAACCGTTTTAAAGAGCGGTTCTTTTTTTACGTAAGGCAGTCCGTTTCCCGCATTATCGGTGTTTATGTTTGCAAGATTGGATGAAATTACGTTCATCCTTATTCTTTCGGCGTTAAGCCCCTGCGCCGCAATTTTTAATGATTCGTTAAAACTCATAAGCTACCTCTGCTTCAAGTTGTTATAGTGACAGGAAAAGGCGTCAGATTAATTTTCCGCAATACTTTTTAGCTTATCATTTCTGCGTTCAGGCGAAAAATAAAATCTAACGCCTTTTCCGCCTGACGCTTCCCCTCTCTTATATTTGCGCTAAGCAATTACGGCATCGTGTTGTCTATAGCATAGTTCAGCGTTGCGAATTTTTTAGATAAAAGCGTTGCTACCGCCTGAAAACGTATAGCGTTTGAAGTCATATCGCTCATTTCTTTGCTCAGATTTACCGTATTGCCGTCTAAAGCAGGAACCGTTTCACTGTTTTGATTATGCACGAAAGATTTTATATAATCCGACCGTTCTTCTGAAGACGAACCTAGTGCAAGCCCGCCGCCCGATAAATCTTTTTCCGACGTCGCTTCCATGGGCAGAGAATCCGCCGACGGAACTAGTCTGCTCATAACCTGCCCGAAGTTAAGCTCTTTTGCTTTATATCCCGGCGTGTTGGCGTTTGCGACGTTGGAAGCTATAACGTTCTGCCTGTCGTCAAGCACGTTTAAACTGTCGCCGAGTATTCCGTATATACTGCTGAACATTTTTAAATACCTTTTTTAAATACATTTATTGTTAATAATTAAATTTGATAATTATATCTATATTGTCGGTCATCGAAAAAGGCGTCAGATTAATTTTAAATGAACCACCCCGTCGGCCTTTGGCCGACACGCCTCCTTTTTCAAAGGAGGGGAGCTAGAGACTAAATTATCGACTGACGCATTTTCGTTTTTAGATTGTTGTCATTGATAGCAAAGCAAAGCAATCTTTTCTTATAAAAAGAACTATTTTTCCTGCTATATTTTTATATGCAAAAATTATGCCATATATGGAAGGAAGACGCTGATTTTTGCTCCGCCGGTTTCTTTTGAATTTTCCGCGTTTATGTAACCGCCGTGCAAAATCACGTTATTTAAGGCTATGGAAAGACCGAGTCCCGTTCCGCCGCTTTTTTTGGTGGAAAAAAAAGGAGTAAATATTTTTTTTAGGGCTTCATCGGTAAAACCGCCGCCGTTATCCTCAAAAACTATGCAGGCATAGGTAGTTGCTTCATTTTCGCCGTCCTGCGCCGAAACAGCGAAAGATTTTATTTTTATTATACCGTCAAAATTTTGAACGGACTGGGCGGCGTTAATTAGTATATTAACGAATGTGCGCTCTATAAGGTTTTCGTCTATTTTTAAAACTAAATTTTCGTCGGTTCTCAAATCCACTTTAATACCTTTTTCTTTTATTATATAGGAGGAATACATTAGGGATTTATTCAATATTTCGTTTAAACGGCAGTTTGAAAATAAAGGATTTACCGACTTAGAAAATTCGAGGACGTTATTTATGGTAGAGTTCATATTTTTGACGGCGGATAATATATTGGAAATAATTTCCGCATGTTCTTCGTTCCTGATTTCTTTCCCTAAAATAGATGCGAAAAGATCTATAGAGCCGAGCGGGTTTCTTATCTCGTGGGCTATTTTAGCCGACATTTCGCCGAGTTCCGCAAGCCGTTTCATTCTTTTTATCTCTTCGATATTTTGTATTATAAAAATTCTGCCTTTGTTTTTTTTGTCCGCCCCTTTCATATTTTTTACATATAAAAAAACAGGAATGAATTTCCCTCCCGATTTCATATTTTTTTCTACGGGATAAAAAAAACGGTTTCCGAAATCCGAAAGAGTTTCTCCATTAAAGAAAAATTTTAGAAATTCGTCTATATCTTTATTTAAATAGTCTAACAGATTATATCCGCCGGCAATTTCGTTTAAAGATTTATTGATAAACATGACGACGTTATTTTCGTCCGCTATTAATATTCCGAGCGGCAGGCTTTCTATGACCGCGTTTAAATTTTCCTTTAAATCTTTTACTTCTTCTTCGAGGTTTTTATAGTATTCAGACAACTTCTGCGAAGCCGCTTCAAAAGATTCGAATGCTTTTTTCAGGTCTTCGCCCGTAAGGGCGGAAACTGTATTTTTGTTTTCCATTTTGTTTGTTGGGAAAAGGCGTCAGATT
>JAJYKQ010000117.1 GCA_021788495.1 bacterium
TAAAAAAATATAAATACTGAATTAAGTTTCCGGAGGCGTTGGAAGAATGACTCTTAACCGCAAATATTATAATCCAGCAGGTTATAAGTTTTAATCCGTTTCTTGTGCATTGCAGTTAAAAGCGGAATATTTTCGTCAAAATAATCATAAATGTAAAATATTTTGTTTATCTTTATAATTTCGAGATAATCTTCCCGTATATTGAACTATTCTCCCCTTGAAAGATACCGGCATGGCCAAAACAGAGCATTTAATTCGGGTTCGTCGAAACCTTCGCCTATATAGGAGTCGGTAGAAAGAACAAGTCTTTTCGAGTCTTTGGAATAGTTCTTTAACCTACGAAGACAGATTGTTTATTATATTACTCCCGCCTGTGTTTGCATGTTTTTATTAAATTTTATTTCTCCAATATTAAAGACAGATAAAGCGATTGAAAAAAGTTCTAATTTTAAGAAAACTAAACAGCTATCGGAAATTGACTTATATGCATAAATAATGCATAATAATACATATGGCATGTATTCAATATATTTGTCAATGTTATATTCTTTTAAATAAATCTAGATTAACGTAAATACTTTACTTTAAGCGGGAGGGCAATTTATGAGGACGACGTTAAATATAGACGATAAATTAATAGAAGAGGCTGCTAAATTTACCGGTATAGCGGAAAAAACTAAATTAGTAAGAATGGGGCTTGAAGCTCTTATATCTATAGAAAGCGGAAAAAAACTTGCCAAATTGGGTAAAACGGAAAAGAGCTTAAAAAATATACCGCGCAGAAGAAGTATTTAAAACGATATGATTCTTGTAGATACTTCCGTATGGGTGCTGCATTTGCGCGAAGGCAGCGACAAACTTATTTCCATGCTTAATAAAGGGAAAGTACTATGCCATCCTTTTATTATAGGAGAAATCGCATGCGGAAATCTCAAGAATAGAACCGTGATTATAAACCTGCTCAAATCGCTTCCTTCCGTTGAGGTTGCAGGTAATAATGAAATATTGCAATTTATAGAATATAAAGAACTTATGGGAAAAGGACTAGGATATGTAGACATTCATCTTCTTGCTTCCGCTATGCTTTCAGATGTGCAATTATGGACGCTCGATAAAAGATTGAATAATATTGCCGAAAAAATTTTGCCTTAAGCTAAAATGGACGGATTTATTTGACTTCAGTGCCGTTCAAAGACACCGGCAAAAATTTTACGTGCCGCGGCTATTTAGAAAAATGCGGTTTTAAAAAGGACGAATCAGGTGTTCTAATAATTTTAAACAACGAAAACGCCCCGCTCCCCGATTATCCTGAATGGCTCAAGCCCGGGAATACCGAAATATGATGAAAATGCCGGTTTTTAGGTTTATAATGTAAATATGTACGACGGCAGACATATAATAATTACGGCGATACTTCTGCTTTCTATAGCTTCGGCGGGCGGAATTTTAACGAGATACCTTAAGATTCCTTATGCCTCGATGCTTGTCATCATAGGGCTTTTTGTCGGAATTTTCCGCATATTTCCGAGTTTAAACATCACCCCGTATCTTATATATTACGTTTTTCTGCCTGTTATTATATTCGAAGGGGCGGTCGGCATTAAGATGCGCCCTTTGATATCGAATATTCTTCCGATAGGCGCGCTGTCCCTTTTCGGAACGATAATCTCCGCAATTTTTACCGGCGCCATTTTTCATTTCGTCCTGAATTTTCCGTTAAAACAGTCTTTAATTTTCGGCGCAATAATAACCCCTACCGACCCGATATCTATACTTGCCCTGTTAAAAAACAGGATAACGAAAAGAAGCGGCGTTTCGCCAATGACCGAGAAAAACGGTCAGGGAAATAAAGCCGAAAATGCGGACGGGGACAAAGATATAAAAACAGATTGCTTCGCTTGCGCTCGCAATGACAAGATAGCCGAAAATGCGGACGGAAAAGAAGATATCGAAACGCTGCTGACCGGCGAAAGCCTTTTTAACGACGGAATAAGCCTCGTCCTTTTCGAGGTTTTTTTAGGCTTGAATCTTCACGGGGCGGCGTTAAACCCCTTATATAATATGTTTTATTATGTCCTCGGCATAATAAAGGTTTCCGCTGTTCAATTTTTATACGAATCCATAGGGGGCTCCATACTCGGCATCGCCCTCGGATATTCGGTATCGCTCGTATTGTCTCTTGCAACGGATTTTTTGACGGAAATAATGATTTCGCTTCTTCTGGCTTACGCGTCATTGATAGCGGCTTATTACCTTCATATGTCTTTTATCATGGCTATTATATTCAGCGGCATAGTGCTTGCAAACTACGGATTTAAAAAGAAAGTTTCGGAGCGGACGCTGGAAGTTTTTCCCGTGGTAATCGAATATTTAACTTTTATAGTAAATTCTATTTTATTTTTAATAATAGGAATAGAGATAAATCTGTTTAAAATTTTAGACATATGGGTTATATCCTTATTTATCGTCGCACTTTCCATTTTTTCGCGCTTTATAGGAGTATATCTTATTTCGCCTATCGTTAATATTGTAAAAAACAGGTTTAAAATATTTTCGGACGGCCTGACCTTAAATAAACAATATAAAAGATTCCTCGTATTCGGGGGCTTAAAAGGCGCTTTGCCGATAGCCATGGCTTTATCCCTGCCTTTATCCCTGCCTTTGAGGAACGAAATAATTACCTACGTTTTCATAACCGTTTTGTTTTCTTTAACTATTCAGGCGATATCCTTTGACTTTTTCGTCAAAAAAGGCTATAAAAATAGTATATAAAAGGAGCGATATGAAAATCAGGGTAGATTTAAACTTGACCGCCAAAGATAACGGTTACGATATATTAATAGATTCGGGAATCGTAAGCGGGGGCTATAATAAAGAAACGGCCGCCGTTTTAAGCTCCTCCGGCTTAAATTTAAAGGGCAGGGCTTTAGTTATAACTTGTAAAACCGTAAACGGTTTATACGGAAACGCGGTTTCTTCGTTCCTTAAAAACTACGGGGCGGACGATTTTGCCGTTATGGTTC
>JAJYKQ010000118.1 GCA_021788495.1 bacterium
CCGAAGAGCTTTTAGACATGATAGATATTATGATCAACGCAGATATGAAATATCAAAGGATTTCATCGCCCCTGTTAATGCTGGAACTGACTCTTTTCAGGCTTTTTAACATACCGCGAAAAAAAGACGTGCAGGAACTTATAAGCGGACTTAATAATTTGAAAACGGCGGGCGGGCTTGAAGCGCACGGCGGACACACGGGCATTGCGGAACAAACCGGCTTAAAAAATAATGATAATGCGGCACCCATGAAAAATTCAAATTTAACGGCTGACAAACCGTCTGAATCGACGAATGGGAACGGCGTTTCCTTAGAACATGAAAAATTATTCGACCATTTTTTAAAGACGGACGAAAAATTAAACGAATTCAATAAAAAAACGGAAACCGAACCGTTAAAAAACATAATAGGAAGATTAGGCGACGATTCACAATCCGCGGCATATGCGGCAGAAAAAAAAGATACCGGCGGCGTTATAGAAGATATTAAAGAAATATTCGGAAGCGGCATAGAAAGAATTGAAAAAAATTAAAAAGTTAATTTGCAAAAAAACTTTAAATCAAATAAAATATTATTAAAAATTACGGGGGATAAACAATATGTCAAAAAACATCGCCGGAATGTTAAAACAGGCGCAAAAACTTCAATCGGATATGCTAAAAATGCAGGAAGAACTAGGCTCTAAAATAGTAGAAGCCGGTTCCGGCGGCGGAATGGTTACGGCAAAGGTAAACGGAAAACAGGAATTGTTAGAAATTAAAATAGATAAAACGGTGGTTAACCCTGACGACGTGGAAATGCTGCAGGACCTTATCGTCGCTTCGATAAATGAAGCTCTTAATAAATCGAAAGATATGGTTACGGGCGAAATGTCTAAAATAACCGGCGGGCTTAATCTGCCCGGTCTTTTCTAGCCGGTGACTTTATGCCTTTAAATCATTCCGATTACATCAAAGATATAGTCTTTGCACTGAAAAAACTGCCGGGCATAGGCGAAAGATCGGCAAGAAGATTAGCTTTTTATATACTGTCCCAAAATGAATCCGTAGCTTATAACCTTGCGGATGCTATCAAAAATGCAAAGCAAAATATTAAACTTTGCCAAAACTGCTTTAATCTCAGTTCGGACGACTTGTGTCCTATATGCAATAATCGGTCCAGAAACCATAAACAGCTTTGCATCGTTGAAAATCCCGAAATAATTTACGTATTTGAAAAAAGCGGCAATTATAACGGTTATTACCATGTTCTGCATGGTTTAATTAATCCGCTGGAAGGCGTTACCCCATCCGACCTCAGGCTTAGAGAGCTTGCAGGCAGAGTAGAAACCGGCGGTTTCGAAGAAATAATACTTGCTCTTAACCCCAATTCAAACGGGGAAGCAACTTCTATATATATACAAAAAATATTATCTCCTTACAATGTCAATATATCCGTGCTGGCACGCGGAATCCCAATCGGTTCCGATCTGGAATACGTCGATAAAGACACTCTATCCGAGGCAATAAATTACAGAAAAAGGTTCGATTAATTTTAATATTTTTCTGCATATTGACATATTTTTAAAAAACTAATAAAATGTTAGTTTTCGATTATATAAATCTTTCTTAAAAAAATTTATATAATCATACTATAAAATAACTAAATTATTAAACTTATTAAATGTTTGACGGACTGAGCACAAAACTCGAAAGGGTTTTTAAAAATCTTAGGGGTTACGGAAAGCTGTCGGAAAAAAATATCGAAGACAGCCTTAAAGAAGTAAGACTGTCTTTGCTTGAAGCCGACGTAAATTACCTTATAGTAAAAGAATTTATAGAATCCGTAAAAAATAAGGCTATAGGCGAAAAAGTCGCGGACAGCCTCACCCCTGCCCAGCAAATTATAAAAATAATAAGAGACGAACTCGTCGAACTATTAGGAAACAACGAACCTTTAAATATTAAAGCGAAACCGCCCGTTATTATTATGCTTATAGGGCTTCAGGGCTCAGGCAAAACCACTACGGCAGGCAAACTTGCTCTTTATCTGCACAGAATGAAGCGCAGAGTTTATCTTGTTCCGGCGGACGTTTACAGGCCTGCGGCAATACTACAGCTAAAGAAAATCGGCTCAAGCATCAATATACCCGTTTACGAAACCCCTGAAGAAAACGGAAAGGTTTTGCAAAAACCAGATGAGATACTAAAAAACGCCATCGACATTGCCGAAAAACAGGCATACGATACTATAATCGTGGATACCGCCGGGAGGCTCGAAATAGACGAGCCGTTAATGAACGAGCTTAAACTTCTTAAAAATAAATTTAATCCCAACGAAATATTATTCGTTGCCGATTCCATGCTCGGACAGAGCGCCGTGACGGTCGCCAAGACGTTCAATGAAGCCCTCGATATATCCGGCGTCGTTTTGACGAAAGTTGACGGCGACGCAAGAGGCGGAGCGGCTCTTTCCATTAAAAAAACCGTTAAAAAACCGATAAAATTTATCGGCGTCGGCGAAAAATTGAGCGATTTCGAAGTCTTTTACGGCGACAGAATAGCGGACAGAATACTGGGAATGGGCGACATATTAAGCCTGATAGAGAAAGCTCAGGATTCCATCGACGAAAAATCGGCAAAATCTATCGAAGACTCGCTTAATAAAAAGGATTTTACCGTAAAAGACTTTGCGGAACAGCTTAAAATGATGTCTAAAATCGGCGGCATTGCCCAGATAGCCGGTATGATTCCGGGATTTTCGAAAATTAAAGATAAATTCAATTCCGAAGCGGCGGAAAAAGAAATTGTCAAAATTAAAGCCATAATCAACTCTATGACCGAAAAAGAAAGGATTAATCCGGATATTCTTAACGGCGGAAGGCGCAAAAGAATATCTCTTGGAAGCGGCACGACCGTTAACGACGTGAATATCTTTATAAACAAATTCGAAGAAGTTAAAAAAATTATGAAATCGTTCAAAAAAAACAAATTAGGTTCTTTAAAGAATATAAATAATATTAAAAATATGTTTAACAAAGGAG
>JAJYKQ010000119.1 GCA_021788495.1 bacterium
CATTTTAGCCATTTCACCGGATAACTTTTAGAGTTTTCACCTTGACTTTATAAACCGATATGATAATATTGTAGTATGAAACAAAAGCACGATAAAATCGGGACGTTAAAATTATTTGCTTCGGCTTTTTTATTCGCTTTAGTTATAGCGGGGTTTTTTGCAATTTCTAAAGCAGAAGCCGTTTCCTATAATAATTTCGTCCGCACGGTAAATAACGACAGACAGATAGGAAATCCCGACGCCGCCGTTACGATTATAGTATATACCGACTTTCAGTGCTACTGGTGCAGAAAATTTGAAGAAAACGACCTGCCCCGCATTACCGAAGATTATGTCAAAACAGGAAAGATTTTTATACAATTCAGGGATTTTCCTCTTACATTAATACATAAATACGCTTTTAAAGGCGCCGAATATGCCGACTGCGCCGCATTTCAAGGAAAATATATGACGGTGAGAAGCCTGTTGTATAAACACCAAAAAGATTGGACCGAGATAGGAGATTTATACTATTTTCTTAAAACTCATGCAAAAGGCGCAATAAACCTTAGAAAAGAAGAGATATGCGTAAAAAGCGGATTGGCTAAGAGGCTTATAAAAAGCAACATATCGTCCGGTATGAGCGCAAAAGTAAGCGGAACCCCGACGTTGTTTATATATCAAGGGCTTATTCTTTATAAAAAAGTCACGGGCTACAGGCCTTTCCCCGCGATTAATAAAATTCTGCAGGGCGCTTTACAATAATCTTAATCGTTTATATATTCCCGGTAATATATATATTTTTTTCCGGGGTATTATCCGGTATTTTTTCAAAACCCCGTATAATTTTAGAAACAAATTTTTCCGTTTCCACGAAAGCGTCTTCCGCCTTAATCCCCCTTGCAAGCAAAGATGTCAGGTAGGCTGAAAAAGCGCATCCTGTTCCGTGAATTTCTTTATCGAGATTTAATTTTTTGGTTTCAGATACAAAAAATTTATTTTTAGAATCAAGCATTATATTGAATATTTTTTTTCCGCCGGATTCTTCGGAAATATGGGAACCTTTTATTATTATATTTTTAATGCCGGTATTTTTTTTTCTTATAATTTTTGCCGCAAGTTTCATTCCTTTTAAGTCTTTGATTTCCGTTTCCGCAATAAGCTCCGCCTCTTTAATGTTGGGAGCAATAACCGTTGCATATTTAAATAATGGAGTTAAAAAGCCGGGGTAACCGGACTTTTTCGTCAGCATCTTTCCTGAAGTCGAAACGTAAACCGGGTCGATAACTACCGTTTTTGGGCTGTATCTTTTAAGAAAACTGCACAATATCAGACTCTGATTTTCATTGAATATTAAACCGGTTTTTACGGCGTCCACCGAAAAATAACCGAATACGGCATTTAGCTCCGCCGAAAAAAAAGCGTCGGAAACCGGTTCTACCATATAAATATTATCGGGGTTTTGGGCGGTCATCGCGGTAACGGCGGATAAGCCGAAAATTTTAAACTTGGAAAATACTTTGGCATCGGAAGTTATTCCCGCCCCTCCGGAACCGTCGAATCCCGCAACCGATAAAATTTTTAACGTCATATTTTTTTCTTCTTATAGTCCCTTATACCGCTCAAAACATTGGAAACTTCCGAAACGTTTCCGGTGTTTAGAATATCCGATTTTCTTGCCCACCCTTTTCTTGCGATGTTAATGCCGTAATTAACAAAATATATGCTGGACGAATTATGAGCGTCCGGATTTATAGAAAGTAAAACATTTTTGGATATCGCTTCTTTAATATACCTCCAGTCTATATCAAGCCTTTTGGGATTGGCGTTGAGCTCTATAATGGTTTTATACTCGGAGGCGCAATCTAAAACTCTGGATATATCGACCGCATATTCCTTTCTTTCCAAAAGAAGCCTGCCGGTAAGATGCCCTATCATGGTGGTATAGGGGTTTTTAACGGCATTCATAATCCTTTCGGTCATAAGATTTTCCGCCATATTGAACTTGGAATGGACGGATGCTATCACAAAATCAAGCTTCTCCAGCGTTTTTTCATCATAATCGAGACTTCCGTCCGGCAGAATATCCGATTCTATGCCTTTAAAAATTTTAATTATGCCCTCATATTTTTTATTAAGCCTGTCTATATATTCCATCTGGGATTCAAGTTCCGAGGTAGAAAGTCCTTTTGCGTAATGCGCCGAAACCGAATGGTCGGAAATGCCGGCATATTTATATCCCTGTTTTACGCAGGCTTCTATCATTTCTTCCAGACTTTCTTTTCCGTCCGTGTATGTCGTGTGAATATGAAAAACTCCCTTCAGGTCTTTTTCTTCGACGAGACCCGGTATGCTATGGCTTAACGCCGATTCTATCTCTCCCATCCCCTCCCTTAATTCCGGCGGAATAAACTGCATTCCGAATACATCGTAAAATTCGGCTTCATTGCCGACCGTTATTTTATTACCGTTGCCTGTAAATATCCCGTATTCGTTAATCTTGTAGCCGCGTTTTTTTTCTATCGACCTCAGTTCCTCGTTATGCAGTTTTGATCCGGTAAAGTGATGAAGTGCGTAAGCGAAATCTGCCGGTTGAACTATTCTTAAATCGACATGTATCCCGCTTTTTAAAACAACGCTGATTTTAGTCTCCCCTGCAGACTCGACCCTTAAAATTTCGGGATAACTTAAAAATCTTTTGGAAAATTGCCCTTCTTTCCCCGCTATAACGGAAGCCACGATATCGATATCGCCTACGGTTTCCATTTTTCTTCTTAAAGAACCGGCTATCTCAATTTCGTCGATAAGTTTTTGCGGAGTATTTTTTAGATAGGCTTCAAATAGAAACGCCTGATTAAAAGCATCTATATATAAAAATCTCTGTTTAAAAACTTTATAATCTTCTATTGATTTTTTTAAATTTTCTACTGTTTTTTGCCCTAAACCATGGATTCCGCTAAGCTTATCAGATTTAATGGCATCGTCCAGCTCCTCTATTCCTTTTATAT
>JAJYKQ010000120.1 GCA_021788495.1 bacterium
TATCGCAGGGAGAAAGGGTTCTCGTAGCGGTAAGCCTTTTGTTTTCGATTTTTCTAGTGAAAAAAACCCCTTTTTGCGTTATAGACGAAGTGGATGCCCCCTTAGATTATGCAAATAATGCCAGATATAATAAATTAATAGAGGAAATATCCAATTATTCCCAGATAATTTTAATAACGCATAATAAAAAAACCATGGAAATAGGAAAAAATATTTTTGGCGTCACTTCCAAGCACCCCGGTATTTCCGGAATAGTATCCGTTTCAATGAATTAAAAAAACAAAAGGAGTTAGATATTAATGAAAATGTTTGAAAAATTTAAAAATTTAGCGGAAAGCCTTAAAAAGACGAAGCAGGAATTATCGGGCAAAATAAATTCTATCTTTAGCTCGGGTAAAATCGAGAGCGCAGATATAGATAAAATTGAAGAGGCTTTAGTCTTATCTGATATATCGTATCAGACGGCTTCCGAGCTCATAGAAGGCGTAAAAAAAAGAGCTTTAAAAATTAAAGATCCAACGCCGGATATTATAAAACAGGCTTTGAAAGAAGAAATAATTTCTAAAATATCGGTCGAATTTCCTGAAATAAAAGCGGACGGCGAAAAAAATATTTTTATAATAGTCGGCGTAAACGGGGTTGGGAAAACTACGACCGTCGGAAAGCTCGGGAAATATTATGCGGACAGAGGCAAAAAAGTTATCATAGCGGCATGCGATACTTTCAGGGCGGCGGGAAAAGAACAGATTGAATTGTGGGGCAGGAAAACCGGCATAGAAGTAGTTTCGGGCAAAGAAAATCAAGACCCGGCATCCGTAGCGCATGACGCCGTCCAACGGTTTAAAGAAAAAGATTATAACCTTCTTCTTATAGATACGGCCGGCAGACTGCATAATAAAAAGCATCTTATGGAAGAGCTGTCAAAAATAAAAAGGGTTATATCGAAGTCGTCGGGCAAAGAGCCGGATGAAGTCCTGATTGTTATAGATGCCGGCTTAGGGCAGAATTCTTTGGTTCAGGTTGAACAGTTTAAGGCTATTATGGATATTACCGGCGTTATAATTACAAAATTAGACGGTTCGGCGAAAGGGGGCATTATAATAGATATAATACACAGGCTAAACCTTCCAGTAAGATTTATAGGAACGGGAGAATCTCCCGATAACATATCGGAATTTTCTCCCCGAATTTTTACCGATGAACTTATTTAAACATAAGATTAAGCGGCTTATTTAATTTCTATTTTTTTAGGAGCGGAAGTTTTGCTTTTCTTAAGGGTTACTTCCAGCACTCCGTCTTTCAGCGATGCCCCCGCTTCGTTTTTTTCAACCTCGGAGGGCAGGTCTATTATCCTGTAAAAAGAACCGTATTGAATTTCCTGCCGGTAAAAATTTTCTTTTTTTTCTTCTTTTTCCTGTTTGTGTTCTCCCTTTATCGTAAGCTGGTCGCCGTTGACTTCTATTACGATATTTTCTTTGGGTATTCCCGGCACCTGGGCTTTAACGATGATGTTTTCATCCTGCTCTACGACGTCTACCGCCGGCTCTATATAACCGGCCGTGTTTCTTGAAACAGGGTTAAAAAAATCGAAAAAATTTTTTTCAATTTCGCTCCTTATAGGATAAAAAGGGTCGAATTTTACAATTTTTTTCATAATTTAACCTCCTTAACGCAAAAAAAATAATATATTTAATATACCTATCTTTAAATATACCATAAAAAGATTATTTTTCAATATAGGCAAACCGCCGCTTTACAAAATTTATAAAAAATTATAAAATCATACGATTATGGATTATAAAAAAGCTGGCGTAGATATAGAAGCGGGAAAAAAAGCCGTTTCCGATATCGCTTCTATGGTAAAAAGCACTTATACTAAAGGTGCGATAGATAATTTCGGATTATTCGGTTCTCTGTTTTCTATAGGAGAACTTAATTATAAAAATCCCGTTCTGGTTTCCGGAACCGACGGCGTTGGCACTAAACTTAAGATAGCTTTTGCCGCAAACAAACACGATACGATAGGAATTGACCTGGTAGCCATGAGTATTAACGATATCGCCTGTCTCGGAGCAAGGCCCCTTTTTTTCTTGGATTATATATCTACCTCGAACTTAAACCCCGATATTATTAAAGAAATAGTTACTGGAATAACCGAAGGGTGCAAAGAAGCAAAGTGTTCGCTTCTGGGAGGAGAAATGGCGGAAATGCCTTCTTTTTACAGTTCCGGCGAATATGATTTGGCAGGTTTTGCTGTAGGAATAGTAGAAAAAGAAGAAATTATCGACGGAAAAGAAATTAAAGAGGGAGATAATATCATAGGCATAGCTTCGAGCGGACTCCATTCCAACGGCTATTCGCTTGCCAGGAAGATTGTTTTTGAAATGATGGGTTTAAATATAAACGAACCTTTGCTTAAAGACGGAAAAACCGTAAAAGAAGCCCTTTTAGAGCCTACTATTATTTACTCGGAACTTATCCTGTCGCTAAAAGGAAAATTTAAAATTAAAGGAGTAGCCCATATAACAGGCGGAGGAATACCGGAAAATTTAGTGAGGATACTACCGGATAATACCGTAGCCGAAATCGACAAAGATTCATGGAGGTTACCCGAGCTTTTCGAACTGCTGAAAGAAAAAGGAGGGCTGGACGAAACCGAATTTTACAGGGTTTTTAATGCAGGCATAGGCTTAATTTTAGTGGTGGAAGAAGGCAAAGCGGACGAAGTTATTTCCTTTATAAACGATACGGTATATTTTCATTCAAGGCATTTTAGGTCATACAATATAGGCAAAATAACCCGTCCTAAAACTTTTGCGGGTAACCCTGCCGTAAACCTGTTATAAATAAAAAAATGCAAAAAAATTGTATCATTTTAGCTTCCGGAAACGGTTCAAACGCCTTAAATTTAATTAATCGGTTTTATATTAATAAAACCGGTTCAAGTTTAATTAATAT
>JAJYKQ010000121.1 GCA_021788495.1 bacterium
TGATAAATTATTTAGCCAAAAGATTTATTTTATAGGAGGAATTAAAATTTTATGCCCGAAAATATAAAAAAAGACAATGCCGATAATATAATAGTCGATGTTAAGGACCTGAATTTTTATTACGGGAAATACCATCTTTTAAAATCGGTAAATCTTTATTTCAAGAAAAATTCGGTGTGTACGCTCTTGGGCCCTTCCGGATGCGGAAAATCCACATTTTTAAGGACGCTTAACAGGATGAACGATTACACCGAAGGCGCAAAACTGACCGGCGAAGTCTTGATTAACGGGAAAAATATATACGATAAGTCAGTAGACGTAGTGGAATTAAGAAGGGACATAGGTATGGTATTTCAAAATCCTAATCCGTTCCCCAAATCTATTTTCGATAATATAGCCTTCGGATTAAAAATACACGGCATAAAAAATAAGGATTTTATAGTGGAACGCGTAGAAAAATGTTTGAAATATTCGGGACTTTATGACGAAGTCAAAGATAAGTTGAATAAGTCCGCGCTTTCTCTTTCCGGCGGACAACAGCAGAGACTTTGCATAGCAAGGGCGATAGCGACCAATCCGTCGATACTCTTAATGGACGAACCGACCGCTTATCTCGACCCTGTTTCGACAAGCATTATACTGGATTTGATAAATTCGTTTAAGAAGTATTATACTATAATAGTCGTAAGCCATAACGTTCAGCAGTCCGGCAGAATTTCCGATTACAGCGGATTTTTTCTGGACGGAGAACTTATAGAATTCGATGAAGCAGGAAATTTCTTTACGAGACCTAAAGACAAAAGAACGGAAAATTTTATAACGAGCAGATATTAAAAATAAAACGGTAAGGGACAGACTAAAGCCTACCCCTTGCCTAAAACATATAAAAGAGAGGGATTTACGGTGAATATATTAGATAGCGAGCTTATGAAATTAAAGAAAAACGTCGTAGAAATGAGCGAGATTGTCAACAGCCAACTCAACAGCGCAACCAGATTTTTATTCGAGAGGGATAAAAATCTTGCCGAAGAGACCGTTAAGAACGACCTTAAAGTTAATTCGCTTGAAGTAAGCATTAATGAAAGCTGTATAAAACTTCTGGCGCTATATCAGCCCGAAGCGGCGGATTTAATGTTTATAACGACCACGATGAAAATAATAACCGACCTTGAAAGAATGGGAGATTTATGCGCTTCCGTGTGTCAGATAGGGCTTAAGCTTACGGACGGAACATCGACCTCGGAAGAGTTTAAGTGCGTATATTCATATCTGGAAGACGTTGCCGCAAGGGACGGCGAAATGCTTAAAATGGCGATGAAAATGTATGCGGACGGCGCAAAAGAAAATATCGGGCTGAAAGATGTCATAATAAAAGACGAAAACGTTATAGATATGCTGTCCCATAAAATTGTCGTAGATATTATAAACGCTTCTATAAAAAACTTAACTACTCTTGAAAACAATATAACTTATATATTTATTGCCCGAAAATACGAAAGGTTTGCCGACCATGCCCAGAAAATTATGGAACTGCTTCTCTATATGGAACTAGGCAAGGATTTAAGAAATCTGCCTGAATATTAATTATTTTAGTCCCATACCGAGGGCATTATAAACGCCTATGACGTCTTCCCGCAAAAGCAGGGTTTGATTTATCAGGTTGTATTCCGCATTAAGCATATCTAATTTGTAAGTCAGATATGTTATCCGGCTTGAAATCCCCGCTTTATATTGAATTTTATAAATATAGAACAGTTTTTTCGAATAGTTAAAATTGTTTTTATAGCTTTTTAAAATTTTATAATCTCTTTTATAAGCGGCAAGAGCGCTGTCGGTTTCGCTGAAAGCGTTTATTATAGCGTTTCTGTAGTTTAGTACTGCCTGCTGATACTGCAGTTTCGATCTTTTGTATATGCTTATGTTTGTTTTATAATTAAATATAGGCGCCAAAATATCCAACCCGAAGTTCCATACGCTGTTTGTGTCGGTAATAAAATTGTTTAAGCCCGGACTTGCGTAACCGTAATTTCCCGTCAGGCTGAATACCGGAAAAAAATTGGCAAGACTTTCTTTTTTAGCGTAAGCATATGAAAGTACGTTATATTCGGCTTCTTTGACATCGGGTCTTTGAGTTAAAATTTCCGAAGGAATATTCGGCGGTATCAGCTTAGAATAATTTATATCGTTATAACCGTTAATATTTCTTGTTTTTGGATTAGTTTTGAATTTAAATTTTTCGGGGAATTTTCCGAGATAATAAGCCAACGTGTTTTTAGTTATGTCTTGAAGTTTTATTGAATCGTTTAATTCGGTTTTTAAAATTTCCAAATTTGTTTTTGCGGTCTCTACCGGTTCCGCATCTATAAGCCCGTCTTTATATTGAATTACGTTAAGATTTAAAATTTCTTTTTCGGCCGTATATTGTTTTTTGAGATTATCCGCCGACTTTTCTAAGGCTGATATCTGAAAATAAGCTTGGGCGACATTGCTTATAAGAGTCAATTTTACCACGCCGGCATCCTCCTTAGAAACGGCGGCGTTTGCTCTAGCCTGTTTTACGGCGTTATTTACTTGATTCCAGACATCCAATTCGTAGGATGCATTCAGCCCCGCCTGATTCAAATTATAAATTACGGTGGAAGGAGTGCCGGAAGACCCTTTGCCCGAGAATATCGAAGTTTCGTAGCCCGGAAGTTTATTTCTCGTAGCGCTGAAACTGAAATTAACGACGGGAAATAAATTAGATTCATTCTGGGAAACGTAAGTTTCGGCGACCTGAATGTTTTTCACGGCAATGAGATAATTTAAATTGTTTTTAACCGCTTCATCGACTAAAATATCGAGCTGTTTATCCCTAAAGTTTTTCCACCAGTCGTTTTTTACGGGAATGTTTCCGGCTTTAACGGCATATTTGAACTTTTTTGGGATTTTTACCGCAATTTTTTTGGGTTGGCTGAA
>JAJYKQ010000122.1 GCA_021788495.1 bacterium
GACTTTCATACTCCTATGACACGATTATTCAGCTGAAAAAAATATATACGTCGGACGAACTGTATTTTATAGCCGGAATAGACGCTTATTCCGACGTAAAGAATTGGAAAAACGGCGCCGAAATTTTCGATAAAATAAATTTTATAGTCGTGAACAGGTCGGGCATTAAATCGGATTCAAAAAATTTAGTAAAGCTTATAGGTTTTTTACCCGATAATTTAAAAGAACGCATTAAGGTTGACTATACGGAAAACAGATTAGTTACTCCCAAAAATAAATATATATATTTTTTGAAAATTACAAGATTAGATATTTCTTCAACCGTTATTAGAAATAATTTTAAAAATAACATCTCCAATCTCTTTTTATTGCCAAACGAGGTTATTAATTATATAATAAATAATAAGTTATATTAAGGACGGTGCAGGCAATCGAAACTTTTAAAAGCGGCAGAAAACCGCTTAAAAGAACAAATAAAAATATCAGGTCCGTTATAGACCTTCTTTTAGAAAAAAAGGCGCATAATATCTTAGTCCTCGACGTTAGAAAAGTGTCCGGAATAACTGATTTTATAATTATAGCGGGCGGTTCGTCGGACAGGCAGCTCAATACGATAGCCGATAACCTGCTCAAATCTTTCAAGCAGAAGCCTCTCGGACATGAGGGTCTTTCTACCCCGGGTTCAAGATGGATTGTTATAGACTACGGCAGTATGATAATACACTTAATCCACGACGATTTAAGGTCGTACTATAATATCGAGGGGCTGTGGCCGGAGGCAAAAGAATTAACGGTCGAAGCCTCCGCTAATAATAAAAAAACTTAATTTTAATTTAAATTTATCTTCTAATGTATATAATTACTATAATAATAGCGATACTTATACTGGTAGCATTCTTCGAATATCTTTACGCGCTTAATCCGCAGAGAGTCCTCTTGCATTACGCCCCGGGACAGCATCATATACTTAACAGCTATCTTATAATTTACGTATTTTCGGCATTTTTAATAGGCATTGCGCTTATATTAATTATAAATATTTTAAAAGATTCTATATATCAGATAAAAAATCTTATATACAAAAGAAAGCAGTATATAAAAACGGAACTGGACAACTCGGTCAATAAAGCATTCGATGCATACATTAAAGGGCAGTACGATAAGGGAATCGACCTTATTAAGAAATACTTAATAAATTATCCCAATAACCTCGGCGCTTATTTGCTCCTTGCTAAGATTTATAAGCATAAAGGAAAAATTAAAGAAGCGGAAAATGCCCTGAATAAAGCTTTGGAAATAGAAAAAGAAAATATAACGGCGCTCAACGAAGCGGGAAATCTTTACAAGCTCAATAAAGATTACGATAAAGCTATTTTTTATTTGAATAAGGCGCTGGAATATTCGCCGGACAATCTTTACGCTATAACGCAGCTGAAAGATATATTTATTAAAAAAGAAGAATGGAAGAACGCCTACAGAATGTCTAAGCTGTTTCTTTCCCAGTCGAAAGACAAAGAGTTTAACAAAAAAGAAGAGCAGGTTATGCTCGGTCTTAAATACGAATTCGGAAAGTTTCTTTTAGAATCGGAAAACGATACCGAGAGGTCGGTAAAACGTTTTAATCAAGTGCTGAGCCAGAATAAAAATTTCGTACCTGCTTATATATCGCTTGGCGACGCGTTCATAAAAAAAGGAAAAATTAACGAAGCTTTTGAGTTATGGGAGAAAGCATTCCTGAAAACCGGCAATCTTGCCTTAATTATAAAAATTGAAGATATTTCTATAAAAACAAATCACCCCGAAAATATAATCAGATTTTATCAGGAGCTTATATACGATAACCCCGAAAAATGGGAGTACAGGCTTTTTCTGGGAAAATTATATATAAGACTAGAAATGATAGACGAGGCCATTTCTAATTTATCCCTTATCCCGCCCTCGGTATTTAAAGATAATTCCCTGAATATGCTGCTTGCGGAATGTTATTTTAAAAGAGGAAAATATAACGACGCATCCGTAAATTTCAGGAAAGCGCTTAAAAGCAGATATCCCGTTAAACTTCCTTTCGTGTGTTCTAACTGCGGATTTGTTTCCTATAATTATTCTTCGATATGCCCGTCGTGCAATCTCTGGAATACTTTTAATATAAAAACATCCGGAACTCTTTACGAAACCGGTTCTAAGGACGAAACCAAAAGTATATCGCCTTTAATCCCCGAATAAAAAACGATATGAAAAAATTTAAAAGCGCCGTCTTAATTATTTTAGACGGCTTTGGAATGTCTTCAAAAATTGAAGGAAATGCTGTAATTAACGCAAAGCCGGAGTTTATAAATTCGCTCTTTAAAAATCATCCCTTTACTACTTTAAAAGCTCACGGATTAGACGTCGGCCTTCCCGAAAACACTATGGGAAATTCCGAGGTCGGCCATTCCAATATAGGCGCTGGAAGAGTGATAATGCAGGATTTGACGAAGATAGACCTTCTTATAAAAGAAGACAAACTAAAAGACAACAAAGTCTTGCTCGAATTTCTAGAAAAAATTATAGCGGGCGGTTCGGCAGTTCACCTTATGGGACTGCTTTCGGAAAGCGGGGTGCACTCGGAACTTGAACATTTGTTGTATTTAATAGACTTTTTTTATAATAACGGAGTAAAAAAAATTTACATTCATCCTTTTTTAGACGGGAGGGATTCCCCTCCGCAAAGCGCTCCGGTCTTTATAGAAAAATTAACGAAGCATATAAAGCCTTTATCGGACAGGGTCTTTATTTCGACTCTTTGCGGAAGATTTTATGCGATGGACAGAGATACCCGCTGGGACAGAGTCGAAACCGCTTTTAATCTCCTTACCCAATTAAAAGGAGAAAAATTCGACGACCCGTTAAACGCAATTAAAAAATTTTACGAAAATAATATAACGGACGAATTTATGCCCGCTATCGTTATAG
>JAJYKQ010000123.1 GCA_021788495.1 bacterium
AAACTTGCGGCGGCATTAGAAGAAACTTTTTCAAGCGCCGTTTCGTCCGCTTTAAGCATTTTTATTCCGAACACGTCGCGTCCCAGTATAGGCCTGTTATTTAGAAAATCGGCCATTTCCTTAACCTTTCGATATTCCAAAAGCATATCGGTCAGTTCGGTTCTAGGGTCGTATATATCTTCCCCGCCGCCGTCATCCTCTGCCGCATCGTACTTCGGCAGAAGCATTACGGATTTGATATATATAAGCTGAGCCGCCATTACTATAAAATCTCCGCCCAAATCAAGATTGAAAGTTTCGTAATGCGGAATGCCGGCGTTTTCGTTTAAACCTATAGCTTCAAGATACTGCCTTGTTATTTCGACTATAGGAATATCGTAAATATTAATTTTATTTTTTTTTATCAGCGTTAAAAGAAGGTCTAATGGGCCGTCGTAAGCTTCGAGGCTCACTTTGGGATAAAAAGATAGTTGTGCTTGGGCGGACTGCATAAATTTTATTTATTCCGTTTTCATAAGCTGAGATTTTTTAAAACAATATTGTTTACTATAAAATTAAACGAAACGACTAAAAAATTGCCGGGGTCGAATAAAAGCAGTATAAGAAGCAAAAAAATTCCGAAAGGCTCAAGTTTGCTTAAAAAGCCGGAAAACGGTTCGGGCAGAAGGCTTACCGCGACTCTTCCCCCGTCTAACGGCGGAATAGGTATGAGGTTGAACGTTCCAAGTATGATGTTTACCATTAATCCTATAAAAAGCATAAAAGTTACCGGATAAACGAAAAATTTAAAAAACGGGCCGCCGTAAACCGTTTGAAAATGAAGATGGCTGATAAAATAGGTCAGATATAGATTCATAGCCGGAAACTCGAAAAGTATGACTTTCAAAAAAACAAAACATATAAAAGCCAGAATAAAGTTGGTAACCGGCCCTGCCGCCGCGACAAATCCCGTATCCCTTTTTGGATTTTTAAGCCCGTTAAAATTTACCGGAACAGGTTTTGCGTAGCCGAATAAAAAAGGAGAGCCTACAAGTATTAAAAGCAGGGGGAGGAGAATCGTTCCGAAAGGATCGATATGTTTTAAGGGGTTCAGAGTCAGCCTTCCCGCATTTTTTGCCGTATCGTCGCCGAAAAGGTGGGCGGCGTATCCGTGGGAAACCTCGTGCAGTATGATAGCGAATAAAACGGGAATTATAGCGATTACTATAAGTTGAATCGTATTGTTCATATTGTTTATTATACGATTATTTTTCCGGATAAATCAACTTTATTTTTATTTTATCCGGCCGCAATAACTTTATTATTTTAACGGTTAATTTTTTCGTTAAAAAAATATATAATATACTATAAAACTATGAAAGCTAATCGCGAATTATACCGCAAGCTGAACGAAGACGTCCTTCCTTTCGTGCAAAAACCCGCAAGATATCTCGGATTGGAAACGGGGACTACCGTCAAAGATATTAAAACTATACCTCTAAAATTCGCGCTTGCGTTTCCCGATTTTTACGAGCTTGGAATGAGCCATATAGGGATGGGGATAATATACGATATATTAAATTCGGAGGCTCATATCGCCTGCGAAAGAGTTTATCTGCCTTATCCCGATATGAACGCCAAATTAAAGGAGAATAGCATACCGTTATTTTCTTTGGAATCGTTCGAAGAGATTAAAAATTTCGATATAGCCGGCTTTTCCTTGCAATACGAACTTTCCTATACGAATATTTTATTTATGCTGGAACTTTCCGGTATTCCGGTATTTTCAAAAGACCGGTCAGGTCCGGACGACCCTTTTATCGGAGCAGGCGGCCCATGCGCTTTTAACCCTCTTCCATTAAACGATTTTATGGATTTTTTTATAATAGGCGACGGAGAAATTACGACGGTCGAAGTATGCAATACCGTATTGGGAGCTAAAAACGGCCTTAAATCCGGGACGGTAGGTAAAACTGACTATAGAAATTACGTTAAAAGCAGGCTCGCGGAAATAAGAGGCGTTTACGTGCCGGGATTTTCCAAAAGCGTAAAAAAATCTATATTGTACGATATAGATTTAAACCGTAAATTTAACGAAAACACTGCATATATCGATAAGCATATCGTTCCGCTTATAGAGACCGTCCATAACAGGCTTGCGGTAGAAATTGCCCGCGGCTGTTCCTCCGGCTGCCGTTTCTGCCAGGCTGGTTATATTTACAGGCCGGTCAGGGAGAGGAAGAAAAATGCGGTAGTAAATGCCGTAAAACACGGTTTGCGGACCACCGGTCTCGAAGAAATATCTTTGTCTTCCCTTTCGACGGGGGACTATTCCGATATCGAAGCACTGCTTTCCGAATTAGCCGATTTAACGTCGGAAAAGAAAATCTCTATGTCGTTTCCGTCTATGAGGATAGGCTCTTTGAGCGAAAATATACTTCAAAAAACTGCCGCCGTGAAAAAAACTAATTTTACGTTAGCTCCGGAAGCCGGAACCCAGAGGCTCAGGGATATAATTAATAAAAATATCTCCGAAAGCGACCTGCTTGAGGAAGCGGCACTGCTTTCGCAAAAAGGTTTTAAAACATTGAAACTATATTTTATGCTCGGGCTTCCGTTTGAAAGAATAGCGGATTTAGACGGAATAGCAGGTTTAATAATAAAAATAAAAAAAGTCGCAAAAGGGCTTAATATTACGGTGAACGTCAATAATTTCGTGCCGAAGCCCCATACTCCCTTCCAGTGGCATCCTATGGAAAAAGAACCTGAGCTTAATTTTAAAATTAATTATTTAAAAAAATTGTTAAAACCCTTAAACGTTAATTTCAGATATCAGGACCCTAAAGTCAGTTTTATAGAAGGACTAATATCGAGAGGGGACGATTTTACGCCTAAAATCATATATAATGCATATAAATTAGGCGCG
>JAJYKQ010000124.1 GCA_021788495.1 bacterium
TTCTCTTATATATCTGCGATAGTTCAAAAACCGCTTCATTTTCTTTATATTTTGAAAGAAAATCTATTTTAATAAACTCCGTATAAAAATTTTCACGAACCGAAGAATTTAATACGGCGGCTATTTCATCGGATTTATAACCGGACGTAAGCATAAAATTCTTAAATCTCGTATCGGCAAAATTTATAAAAGCGCTCTTTAATTCACCTTTATTTAATTTTCTATCCTTAAAAAATTCGTTAAAATAAAAGTCAAATGCTTTTATTAAATTAATCTTATATTTTTTATCTAAAATAATTTCTATTATGCCTATCATAGCCCTGCGCAGATAAAAAGGGTCGGATTCTCCTGAAGGAAGTTTTTTTAGCATTACGAAAGCAAAAACCGTATCCAGCTTGTCCGACAGAGCGCATAAAGCCGATAAATCGTTAGACGGAATTATTTTCTTTTTATCTCCTCCAGTTTTAGATGCCGGATAATAATGCTCTTCTATTGCGTTTGATACCCGCAAGTTTTCTCCGGCCGCTTCAGCGTATATCCTGCCCATTACCCCCTGCATTTCGGGAAATTCGTAAACGGCATGCGTCGCAAGATCGAATTTTAACAAACCGGAAGCCGTTTTAAAATCGGATAAAACTTCGCCCACAATATTGAGTTCCTCTCCTATAAAAAGCCCTAAATTTTTAATGCGCGAAGTTTTATCGAAATATGTCCCTAAACCCTGATAAAACATTATATTTCTAGTTTCTTCGACAAAATCTGCAGGCTTTTTCTTGATATCTTCGTTGAAAAAAAATTCCGCATCGGCAAGCCTTGCGCTGAGAACTCTTGAATAACCGGACTTTATATTTTTTTCTAACGGTTCTTTCATCTCATCGACAGGATTGACGTCTGCAATAGCAATAAAATTTGAAATTAGTTTACCGTTTTTCGAAAGAGGAAAAAAACGCTGATGTTTTTTCATAACTACCGAAAGCAGTTCCTGCGGAATAGAAAGAAATTTTTTGTCGAATCCGCATAATAAAGCATAAGGGGTTTCGGTCAGTCCTACGATTTCGTCTATAAAATCTTCGCCGTATTCGAGAACATCTGCGCCGGCCATTTTCGATATATCTTTTAATGCAGATTCTATATAATCTTTTCTTTCCGTATTTTTTAGTATTATCTCGTTTGCGGATATAATATTAAAATAATTTTGCGCGTTATATATTTTTACCGGTCTCGTTTTGTATGATAAAGTGGGTTTTACGTAAGTGCGGTTGGATGCCTTAATGCCGCCGAAATCGAATGCCGCTGTTTTTCCGTCGAATACAGACGTTATCCACAATACAGGTCTCGGATAACGTATTTCTTTATCTAACCAGAACATAGTTTTTTTAAAAGGAATTTTCTTTATCAGCAGAGGTATATTTTGTGTGAGCAAATCTTTTAAAAGCGCTCCTTTTATTTTCTTTTTGCACGCAACATAAACTCCTTTTTTTTGATTAACCGTATAGATTTTCTTATGGTCGGAAATTCCGGTTTTTTTCATAAACTGCAAAAGAGGCTCCGCCGGAACGCCCCCTTGATACGAAATATTAATCGGAGGTCCTATTATTTCTATTTCCCTGTCCGACGATTTTGCCGGCAGTTCTTTAATAAACAAGACCGTGCGTCTTGGAGTAGCGTAAGTTTCGACATGCGGTTTTTCGTCGAGAAAAAGCTCGTCGGCGAGAAAATTTTCTACTATTTTTTTTAAAGCCTGCGGTATTTTCCTCACCTCTTCGTAAGGAAGCTCGCCCGAACCTATTTCGAGTAAATATTCGCTCAATTTGTAATAACCCTAATTATCATAAATTATTTTAACTTAGGTTTAATGTTTTTATTTTCTTCTTCATTAACATTAACGGCAAATCCGGCGTAAAGTTTTGCGCATCCTTCGGCAAGAGTCCTGACTCTCAATATATAATTCATTCTTTCCGATACGCTAATAAGACCTCTTGCATCAAGCAAATTAAAGGCGTGCGAACACTTCAGGCAATATTCGTAAGCGGGCTTGACTAATTCTTTTAGCCGAAAAGAAAGAAGTTTTTTAGATTCGGATTCATATATATTAAATAAATTATAAAGCGTTTCTGGGGTTGAATATTCAAAATTGTATTTGGAAAATTGGAATTCGTCGTCTTTATGTATGTCGCCGTATTTAAAAGAACCGTTCCATTGCAGGTCGAAAACCGCGTCTTTATTTTGAAGGAACATGGCTATTCTCTCCAATCCGTAAGTAATTTCTATAGCCGGCTTGGAAAGTTCTATACCTCCTATCTGCTGAAAATAGGTAAACTGCGTAACTTCCATTCCGTCGAGCCAGACTTCCCATCCGAGACCCCATGCGCCGAGAGTAGGCGATTCCCAGTCGTCTTCTACAAACCTGACGTCATGCATAATAGGGTTAATATCGACGCTCTTTAAACTGTCTAAATATATTTCCTGTATTTTTTCGATATACGGCTGTATAATAACTTGGAACTGATAATATTTTCCCAATCTGTTTGGATTTTGGCCGTACCTGCCGTCTGCAGGCCTTCTCGAGGGTTGAACGTAAGCGGCTCTCCAGTCTGAACAATCCAAACACTTTAGGAACGTATAAGGCGCAAATGTAGCCGCTCCCGCTTCTAAGTCGTACGGCTGCAGAATTACGCACCCGAAGTCCGACCAGAAGTTCTGAAGATTAAATATTAACTGTTGAAATCCCGATGTTTTAATAGAATTCCCCTTTTTAAACGTAAAATTGAATTAAAATTATACTAAAGGGCTAACATATTTTCAATAGATTTTCTTGCCTTAATTCTTACGTCTTCAGGAATTTTAATAATATTCTTCATCTGAGTCAATGAATTAATAACGTCGTC
>JAJYKQ010000125.1 GCA_021788495.1 bacterium
TAAATTTAGTTCTTAAAGCACTTAAAGGTCTTTCTATTCTTGCACAGGAGAAATTAGACGATTACGTCGATATATCGGATGAAGAAAGCAGGGAAGCGGCAGACCAGATTATAGAAACCGTAAAATACGAATCCGGCGTTATCTTTAAATCCATTAAGGAAAAGGTAGCCGATATTTTATTAGATGAAATGAATTTTGCCTCGACTTACGATATAGAAGAACTGACCAAAAAAATTCAGAAATTGGAAGCTAAAGTAGAGGAGCTGTCGAAAAATACTAAATAATTGAATTAATATTTTTTGTACTCTATTATAATTTCCACGTTGGATTTTATTCCGAATCTTTCCTTTATGCTGTTTCTTAAGAATTTTATATCTACCATTGTAAAGATTTTTCCTTTATTGCCGGTAAATAATATAAAAGTCGGGATTTCCTCCCCTTCTTTCTGAACGCCGTATGTTATATATTTATATAATCTTCCGGCATTATTGTCCGTTTTCGCTTCTTCTATAAATTTATTCAAGTCTTTCTTTTTAATTTTTATTCTTTTTGAATGATAAATTTCTATAGCCAAATCTAATATTTTATATAAATTTTTATTTATCTTGGAGGATATATAAACGAAAGGAGTTTCATGAAATTCTTTCAGCCTGAATTTAATCTCTTTTTTTAAATTAAAGCCGGCATCCTCCGCATCTTTATCTTTCAAGTCCCACTTCGTAAAAGCAATTATAAAAGGTTTTTTGTCTAGCGTAACCTTTTTTAAAAGCGAAAGGTCTTCATGCGATATTTCCGAATTGACGTCTATAAAAACGATAACGACGTCGGCCCTTTTTATCTGCTCCATGCTCTGTTTTTGAAAAGCAGAAGAATTTGCGTCTAATCTGGATTTTTTTCTGATACCGGCGGTATCGACAAGGGTTATGGCGTGTTCTTTATATCGGATGTACGTATCTATAGAGTCTCTTGTCGTACCCGGTTTCTGGTCAGTAAAAAGCAAATCTTCCTTTAAAATAGAGTTAATATAAGTAGATTTGCCGCTGTTAGGCCTTCCTATAATCGCAATTTTAAAGCCTGTTTCTTCATTTTTCTTTAAAGGTTTCGTAGGCTTTTTTAAATTTATTTCGTCTGTTATTTCTTCGATAATATCGTCAATTCCCATTCCGGTTTCGGCGCTTGCGGCAACTATTTTTTTTATGCCCATGCCGGAAAATTCGGCTATTGCGTTTTGTGTGTCTTTAGGGGAATCCACCTTGTTGATTATTAGGACAATGTTAGATTCGTTTTTAATTAAACGCAGAAAAATTTCCCTGTCTTCCGGTATAAATCCGCTTTTAAAATCGACCACGAATAAAACTATGCCGGCTTTTTTTGAATATTCAAAAACCTTTTCTTTTATTTTTTTTTCTGTTTCGTTTGCGGGAGAAACGTTAAATCCGCCGCTGTCGGAAATAAGAAAATCGGCGCCGCCGAAAGAAACTTTTTTAATATTCAAATCAAGCGTAGTTCCGGCTATTTTTGAAGACAATGCGGATGCCCCGCCGAGTATTTTATTAAATATGGTTGATTTGCCTACGTTAGGCCTGCCGATCAGCAGTACAAAAAAATCGTTATTTTTTATCATTTATTTTTTCCAAAAATTTTTTAAGGGCTTTTTTTGCGCCTTCCTGTTCCGCAATTTTTTTAGAGCGCCCTGTTCCGTAAGCGAAAATTTCTCCGTTTATTTTTACGCAAATCGTAAAAACGACATTATGCACCGGTCCTTCTTTTTTAACCGTGCGGTATTCGGGAGTAGCCCCCGATTCTTTCTGGAGAAGCTCCTGAAGATTCGTTTTGAAATCCGTATTTTCAGAAATTGTCTTGCGAATATCCGGAATAAATTTATGTATATGCGACAGCAGGATATCTTGCGCTTTTTTATAAGACGAGTCTAAGAGCACGGCTCCTATAACCGCTTCGTAAACATTGCTTATTATCCTTTTATTTATACCGTTAGAACCTTTACCCGCTATCCCGTTGTCCCGTTCTTTTAAAATAAATTCGGAAATATTAAGTTTTTCGGCTATACCGCATAAAGCGTCTAATCTAACCAGCGCTGCTCTGTACCTCGAAAGTTCCCCCTCGTTTAAATCCTTAAAATTAGAATAAAGGTACTCGGCTACGATTGCTCCTATAACGGCATCCCCGAGAAATTCGAGCCTCTCGTAATTTTTTGCCTGATTTATAGATTTATGCGTAAAAGCAAGGTCTAACAATGTTTTATCTTTAAACGAATAACCTATTCTTTTTTCTATGATATTATAATCCATTGAAGACCGTTATAAACATTTTAACATATTATATGATTTTAAGATGATGATTTAAAATTTATATATAATTTTCTATTACAACAGATACCTCTTCAGCCGGAGCAACCCCGTTCCGCGTTTCTATTATGTTTCCCTTAAAAAGTTTTCCGGGAGGAACGGGCGAATCGCCGCATATCTTAGCTTTTATATAATTGGAACTTATCGCTTTATTATCGGTCAGGCTGAGGAATTCTAAAGTTTTATTCCGGAATCTTCCGTGAAATTCCATTTTTTTTTGCGATGAAATTTCCCTGATTATACCGGTTCTGCGCTTTATTTCGGTTTCGCCGATTTTTTGTCCTAAGTAATAAGACTTTGTTCCCGGCCTGTCGGAATAAGAAAATGCGTGAATATAATAGAGAGGCAGTTTCTTAAGGTTGTCTGCCGTTTCCGAAAAATCGTCTTCGGTTTCACCCGGAAAACCGCTTATTATATCCGTGCCTATCGAAGCATCTTTAATTTTTTCGGTTATTTTTGCCGCAAGGGAAGCATAATCTTTAAAAGAGTAGTTCCTGTTCATAGATTTAAGTATTT
>JAJYKQ010000126.1 GCA_021788495.1 bacterium
TGAACGAAAGACTCCCCGATTATTTAAAAAAAGAGATTCTAAAAATCAAGTCCAGAAAAGATATTTTCGAGACGTCTAAAATTATTAAGGAAAAAGAGCTTAATACCGTCTGTTCTTCGTCCAGATGCCCGAACCTGCATCTCTGCTTTTCAAATAAAACAGCAACTTTTCTGCTTCTCGGCAACAAATGCACAAGAAAATGCCCCTTCTGCAATATAGAGCATATGGATATAGAAACACGATACACAGAACCTGCCTCGCATGCGCTTTCATCGGCAACCGCCGCCGTCGATACTCTCGAACCTCAAAAAGTAGCATATGCCGTAAAAACCCTTGAATTAAAACATGCCGTAATAACAATGGTTACAAGAGACGATTTATATGACGGAGGCGCCGATATTTTGATTAAAACCATAAAAGAAATAAGAAAAACTAGCGACTGTAAAGTCGTAGAAGTTTTAACGTCCGATTTTAACGGAAACATTAAGTCCGCGTTAGACGTTGCCGAAAGCGGTGTAGATATTTTCGGACACAACATGGAAACGGTAGAAAGGCTTTATGCAGATATCAGGCCTTCAAGCTCATATAAGAGGTCTTTGAACCTGCTTAAAACAGTAAAACAAGAAAAGCCGGATATCGTTACGAAATCCGGTATTATGGTCGGACTTGGAGAAGACGACGGCGAAGTTTTTCAGACTATCGACGATATGATAGATAACGGCGTAGAATTTATTACGATAGGACAGTATTTAAGACCATCACTCGAAAATATTCCCGTACAAAGATACATTCCTTTAAATAAATTTATAGAATATAAAAATTATGCAAACAAAAAAGGCGTAAAACAGGTGTTTGCCGCTCCGCTTGTAAGAAGCTCTTTCGGCGCCGAAAAGTTTTTTAAGCATTCGTATTAAAACGCACCTCATTTTATTATTTATTTTATCTGAGCAAAATAATATAATATAAAACTATTATATTATTTATATAATTTCGGAGAAATTTATCATGACAGAAGATTTTGAGACTATTAAAAGGCTTCCGCCCTATGTTTTTGCCGAGGTAAATAAAATAAAAATGGAAGCCAGGAAAAGGGGCGACGATATTATAGACCTCGGAATGGGCAATCCCGATTCTCCTACTCCGGATTATATAATAGAAAAGCTGATAGAAGCATCGAGGCATCCTAAAAATCACAGATATTCGGTATCCAGAGGAATTTATAAACTTAGGCTTGCCATAGTAAATATGTATAAGAGAAATTACGGCGTCGAACTCGATCCGGACTCCGAGGCTATCGTTACTATGGGTATAAAAGAAGGATTGAGCCACCTTATGCTGGCGATTATAAATAAAGGCGACGTAGCCTTCGTGCCGAACCCTACTTATCCTATCCATGCATACAGCGTTATTATTGCGGGAGGAGACGTCAGGAGCATACCTTTAATTCCGGGCGAAGATTTTTTTGAACATCTTATGACGGCGCTTAAACAGACTTGGCCTAAACCGAAGGTTATCGTTTTAAGTTTTCCTCATAATCCTACTACCGTCACCGTAGAACTTGATTTTTTTGAAAAATTAGTCGATTTTGCCAAAGAAAACAACATATATATAATACATGACAATGCATACGCCGATTTGACTTTCGACGGATACAAAGCTCCCAGTTTTTTACAGGCAAAGGGCGCAAAAGACGTAGGAATAGAATTTTTTTCTATGTCGAAAAGCTACAGTATGGCGGGGTTCAGGGTAGGTTTTGCGCTGGGCAATCCAACCCTTATAAATGCGCTTTCCAGAATAAAAAGCTATTTGGATTACGGAATGTTTCAGCCTATACAGATAGCTTCCATAATAGCCCTCAACGAAGAAATGGAACATAACGCCGTAAGCGATATGGTTTTGCACTATAAAAAAAGAAGGGACGTACTTATAGAAAGTTTCAGGTTTGCCGGCTGGCACATAGAAAAACCCAAAGCTACCATGTTTGTATGGGGTAAAATACCGAGCCGGTTTCTCGATGCGGGAATTAAATCGCTCGAATTTTCAAAATTATTATTAGATAATGCAAAGGTTGCGGTTTCTCCGGGAATAGGATTCGGAGAATACGGCGACGAATACGTCCGCTTTGCTTTAGTGGAAAACGAGATGAGGATAAGACAGGCGTCTAAAGGAGTAAAACATTTCATAAATAACGAAGAGTTTATACGCAAAGCCGTTTAAAACAATACTTTTTTTATTGTAAATATTCATTAAATTATATAAATTATGTTAAAACTATAAAATATGAAAAAATCTGTCAACATTGGACTTTTTGGTTTCGGTACCGTCGCTTCAAGTTTTTACCACATTTTTTCCGAGCAGAAAAATGAAATCGACGGCGTATTTTCGGTTCCGGTTAATATAAAAAAAATATTTACCCGCGGCGGCAGCCATCCTGTACCGGAAAATATTAAAAAACTCCTCGTTAAAAGCGCCGCCGATATAATAGAAGACAAAGAAATAGACATCGTAATAGAGCTTATAGGCGGAATAGAACCGGCAAAAAGTTTTATTCTTCAGGCTATTTCAAGCGGAAAAAATATAATTACTGCAAATAAAGCTCTTCTTGCGGAACACGGAGAAGAGATATTTAAAAAATCAGCCGCAAAAAAAGTGCATATAGGATTTGAAGCTGCCGTCGGCGGCGGTATTCCTATATTGCGTTCTATCAAAAACGGACTTGCGGGCGACGAAATTAAATCGGTCTATTCTATAATAAACGGAACGTCGAATTTCATACTATCGAAAATGACTAAAGAAGGCGGAAAGTTTGAAGACGTTCTTAAAAAAGCGCAGGAAAAAGGATATGCCGAAGCCGACCCGTCTTTAGACATAAACG
>JAJYKQ010000127.1 GCA_021788495.1 bacterium
CGTTTATGTCTAAAGACGGGTCGGCTTCGGCATATCCTTTTTCCTGCGCTTTTTTAAGAACGTCTTCAAACTTTCCGCCTTCTTTAGTCATTTTCGATAGTATGAAATTCGACGTTCCGTTTATTATGGAATATACCGATTTAATTTCGTCTCCGGCAAGCCCGTTTTTGATAGAACGCAATATGGGAATACCGCCGCCGACTGCGGCTTCAAATCCTATATGCGCTTTTTTTGAAGCGGATTTTTTAAATATCTCTTCTCCGTGTTCGGCAAGAAGAGCTTTATTTGCCGTAATTATATTTTTTCCGCCTTCTATAGCTTGTAAAATAAAACTTTTTGCAGGTTCGATTCCGCCTATAAGTTCTATAACGACGTCGATATCTTCGTCATCTATTATATCGGCGGCGCTTTCAACAAGCAGTTTCTTAATATTTTCGGGGATGGGATGGCTGCCGCCGCGGGTAAATATTTTTTTTATATTAACCGGCACTGAAAATACATTGTCTATTTCATTTTTTTGTTCCGAAAAAATATGGTAAAAACTTGAAGCTACGGTACCAAATCCGAGAAGTCCTATATTGATTGATTTTTTCATGTTTTAGTATTTTTTTATTTTTTGTATTTATTTCTTTGTTTTATACTGCTTTGCGTATAAATTCATCATTATTTATGAAATGTTTTACTCCTTTGGAAGCCTGCCTTATCCTCATCTCGTTTTCCACTAATGCAAATCGGACGTATTCGTCGCCGTATTCTCCGAATCCTATTCCTGGAGAAACCGCAACCTTTGCATTATCCAGCAATAATTTAGAAAATTCGAGCGATTTAATTCCCGCATCGAGAAACTGGCTCGGTATTTTACCCCATACGAACATTGTAGCTTTTGGTTTTTCTATGTGCCAGCCGGCAAACCTGAAACTTTCTATCAGTACATCCCTTCTTTTTTTGTAGTGCAAAACCATATCGTTTATAGCATTATGCTCCATTTCTTCGTTGAGCGCTATTATGGAAGCTATCTGTATAGGCTGAAACATTCCATAATCCAAATAACTTTTTATTCTGGAAAGCGCGTTTATAAGAGTTGGATTGCCGAGGGCAAAACCGACCCTGAACCCAGCCATACTGTAGCTTTTCGACATAGAAAAAAATTCTATTCCAACGTCTTTTGCTCCCTTTGCCTGCAAGAAACTGGGGGCTTTATATCCGTCGAAAGTTAAATCGGCGTATGCATTGTCATGTATTATATATATATTGTTTTCTTTGGCAAAATCGACTAATTTTTCAAAAAATTCAAGTTCTACGGTGACGGTAGTAGGATTATGCGGAAAACTTAAAACGATAATCTTCGGCTTAGGCCAAGTCTGTTTAAGCGCCGTCATAAGATTTTCAAAAAAATCTTCGCCTGGAATTAAAGGTATGCTCCTGACGTCTCCTCCCGCAATAATAACGCTGTACGCATGTATTGGATAAGTCGGGTTTGGCACGAAGGCTACGTCGCCTTTATTTATAATCGCCAGCATAAGGTGGCTCAATCCTTCTTTTATGCCCATAGTCACGATAGCCTCGGAATCGGGATCTAGTTCGACGCCGTAATTTCTCTTATACATATTTGCTATGGCAAGCCTCAGTTTATAAATTCCTCTGGATACCGAATACCTATGATTTTTAGGATGCCCCGACGCTTCTATCAGCTTTTCTATTATATAATCCGGAGTAGGGGAATCTGGATTGCCCATTCCAAGGTCTATAATGTCGTCGCCCCTTTTTCTGGCTTCCATTTTTATTTTATTTACCTCCGCAAAAACATAGGGCGGAAGCCTTTTAATGGTCTCAAAATCTTCTGTCATGATAAATTTCTCCGAAATTATATAAATAATATAATAGTTTTATATTATATTATTTTGCTCAGATAAAATAAATAATAAAATTAACCGCGTTTTAAGACAAGTGCTTAAAAAACTTTTCGGCGCCGAAAGAGCTTCTTACGAGCGGAGCGGCAAACACCTGTTTTACGCCTTTTTTATTTGCATAATTTTTATATTCTACAAATTTATTTAAAGGAACATACCTTTGAACGGGAATATTTTCTAAAGACGGTCTTAAATATTGTCCTATGGTAATAAATTCTACTCCGTTATCGATCATATCGTCTATAGTCTGAAAAACTTCGCCGTCGTCTTCTCCAAGCCCGACCATAATGCCCGACTTAGTAACGATATCATGCTTTTCTTCTTTTACGCTTTTAAGCAGGTTCAAAGACCTCTTATATGAGCTTGAAGGCCTGACGTCTTCGTAAAGTCTTTCTACCGTTTCAATGTTATGACCGAAAATATCTATTCCGCTTTCCGCAACATCTAAGGCATGCTTCATATTTCCGTTAAAATCCGATGTTAGAACTTCTATAACTTTACAATCGGTAGTTTTTCTAATTTCTTTTACGGTTTTAACCAGAATATCGGCGCCTCCGTCATATATATCGTCTCTTGTAACCATCGTTATTACGGCATGCTTTAAACCTAGCGTTTTTACGGCATATGCAACTTTTTGCGGTTCTTCGACATCTACATATGCATATGTTGTTGAGGGCATAAATGATTTTACGGACATAGCCGTTTCATTATTTTTATCATTTTTAAAATCCGTATCCAAATGCTCTATGTTGCAGAAAGGGCATTTTCTGGTACATTTGTCGCCTAAAAGCAGAAAAGTCGCGGTTTTATTTGAAAAGCAAAGGTGCAGGTTAGGACATCTGGACGAAGAACAGACGGTATTAAGCTCTTTTTCCTTAATAATTTTAGACGTCTCGAAAATATCTTTTCTGGACTTGATTTTTAGAATCTCTTTTTTTAAATAATCGGGGAGTCTTTCGTTCA
>JAJYKQ010000128.1 GCA_021788495.1 bacterium
CCGAAGGCGTTGCGACGACTAAGTCGGTACATAACATAGCCAAAGAAAAAAATATATATATGCCGATAACCGAAGTAGTGTATTCGGTTCTTTATGAAGAACTTAAGCCTTCGGATGCGATAATTAAACTTTTGGAAAGAGATATAAAAGACGAGTTTATATAAGAGGCGGGGAGGGGTATAATGGGGATTAAATTAGAATATCTTAAGGATTTACAGTTCCGGGCATTTTCAGACAAAGATAACGGCTATTCGGTTTTACTCGACACCTCAAGGGAATCCGGCGGAGGCGACGAAGGCATAAAGCCTACCGATTTAATCCTCGCGGGACTTGCCGGGTGCAGTTCTATGGATATAGTTTCTATTTTAAAGAAAAAAAAGCAGAATATAACGGATTACAGGGTGAGCGTTACGGGAGAAAGGGCGGAAACCCACCCCCGCGTATTTACCAAGATTTCTATAATTTATGAAATTAAAGGCGAAAATATCGACGAACAGGCGGTAAAAAGAGCCGTAGAATTATCTAAGGACAAATATTGCAGCGTTTGGGCTATGTTAAAAAATACGGTTGACATAGAATGGTCGTATAAAATCGAAAACTGTTAAATGTGAAAATCGCAGAGGTGATTAATATGAAATATTTTGATTTAACGGAAGATGAAAAATCTATTCTCGTCAAAATAGCAAGAAAATCAATAGAGGACAGCTTTAATCGCAATAAAGAATTATTTATCGGCTCAAAAGAGTTATTATCCGCGTTGTCGGATAATCTTAAAGCTAACGCAGGGGTTTTTGTCACGCTTAAGACCGGAGGGGAGCAGTTAAGAGGATGTATAGGTAATTTTAATTTCGATATTCCTATTTATCGGAATGTTTATAATATGGCAAAAGAAGCGGCTTTCAGCGACCCTAGATTTATGCCGTTAAATAATGCCGAACTTCAAAAAATAAAAATTGAGATATCGGTTTTAACGCCGCTTGAAAAGATAGACAGCCTCGATAATATCGAAATCGGAAAGCACGGTCTATATCTCATAAAAGGGCCGTGCCACGGGGTTTTGCTTCCGCAGGTCGCCACGGAATGCAATATGGATAAAGAGGGATTTTTGGAAGCGGTTTCTATGAAGGCGGGCCTTTCGCCCGATGCCTATAAAAACGGGGCGGATATATGCACATTCTCCGCCAT
The DNA here is from genome assembly GCA_021788495.1 of bacterium. Next base: position 1,186 of record JAJYKQ010000128.1, read on the forward strand.
TGTATTCGGAGAAGATTGATGAAATATTATCCGGTTAATCTTAATATTTCCGGCAAAAGAGTTCTTGTCGTAGGCGGCGGCACGGTTGCCGCGAGGAAAGTGGAAAGGCTTTTGGAAAGAGGGGCGGATATAATTTTAGTCGCTCCTGAAATATCCGGCGAAATAAAAGAATTTGTTAAAAAGTCTAAAATAGAATGGATTGAAAGGGTCTATAAAACAGGCGACGAAAAAGGTGCATTTGCCGTTTTTTGCGCGGTTTCTCCGGGAAAAAAGAACGAAAAAATGGAGGATAGGCTTTTTAAACAGTGCGTTAAAAAAAATATTTTAATAAACGTTGCAGACAAGCCGGAATTTTGCACGTTCACGCTACCCGCGCTTGTTTCGAGAGGGGAATTCGATATAGCCGTCTTTACAAGCGGACACAGCCCAAGGCTTGCCAGAAAAATAAGGGAAGACTTAGAAAAAGTTTATGGAGAAGAGTATAATATATATGTCAAAATTCTCGGATTTATGAGAAAAGAAATTAAGATGAAAAAATATCCGCAAAGCAGGAATCAAAAATTATTCGACGAATTAATCAATTCGGACCTTTACGAACTTGTCAGAGATAAAAGATTTTCCGATGCCAGTCTTTTTATAAGCGATTTTCTTAAGAGGGCATAAAAATAATGCTTAAAGAATTATATTTAATTCCCGTTGCCTTATATATATTTTCTTACATACCCCTTTTGTTTAAAGAAAAGAAAATGTATAAAGTCTTCGTTTCTTTAATTTATGCCGGTTTTGCCTTTCAAACATTGATATTTTTTATATTTTTGAGCATCAAGGGACTCACCGTGCCCGTTCATATCGACAGATTCGTATTTTTCAATGCGTGGATACTCATGTTTATAGTCGTATTGTTCGGTCTTTTCTATAAAGTTGAATATGTTCTTTTATATATTACGCCTTTAGTCGCGCTAAATTTGTTGATAGGTTTTTTTGTTCCGCATGTTCATATAACACCCGTTATGCTGAATGTGAACAAAACTATCCTTTTAACGCATATAGTCCTTATATTGATAGGAGATTCGCTTTTTGCCCTTGCTTTTATAGTTTCTTTAATATATATTTTTCAGGAAAGAAAAATCAAGAACAAGAAGAACCTTAAGCTGTTCGATAAAAAAGGTATTCAGCTTAAGGAGGCTTTGCATTCCGGCGGCGGATATAACTTAGAGCTGCTGGACAATATTAATTATCAATGCTTAAAAATAGGCTTTCCGTTTATAACGTTAGGCATAGTTATGGGTATTTACCTGTCCGGTTCTTTGTCCAGGACTTTTATGGCGGTAAAACCGATTGAAATTATGTCTCTGATAACGTGGCTTATTTACGCTATTCTGCTGCACGAGAGGGTGGCAAAGGGTTTAAGGGGAAAGAGGGCCGCTATTTTCAGCGTTGCAGGCTTTTTACTTATACTTTTCAGTTTAAGTTTTTCTTTTTATTTATTTCCGGCATTTCACGGATTAAAATAAATTATAAATAATAATATAGATAAGCTATATGGATATTTTAATAATAGGACTAAATCATAAATCGGCAGAAATCGGCGAAAGGGAAACGGTTTCCAAGAAACTCCTGACTATTGAATTAAGACGGGATTTTACGAATAAACTGTTTGACATGAAAGATGAAAACAGATC
>JAJYKQ010000129.1 GCA_021788495.1 bacterium
AAGAAAAATTAGAAAAACTGCGGAGGGCGCTTTGAAGTCGATATTTCCGAAAAAAGGCTTAAAGAGATAGAAGAAATTTCTTCAAAAGAAGATTTTTATAAAGATATAAACTATTCTAAAGAAATATTAATAGAAAAATCGGCTATTGAAAATAAGATTAAACCTTTTTATTCCGTTTACGAAGATTTTAAAAACATAAAAGACCTATACGATATTTCTATAGAAGAAAACGACGAAAAAATGCTCGAAGAAATTTTCGCCGGTGTAAAATCTTTAGAAAAAAACGTATCCGCTTTAGAAATGGATACTACGCTTTCCGGAAAAGACGACAAACTTGATGCTATAGTCGAAATTCATGCAGGTTCCGGCGGCACCGAATCCATGGATTTTGCAAATATGCTTTTAAGAATGTATTTAAGGTGGGCAGAGCGCAGAAAATTTAAAACGGCTATAATGGATTTTAACGCAGGCGAAGAAGCCGGAGTCAAAAGCGTTACTTTTACCGTCCACGGCAAATATGCCTATGGTTATCTTAAGGCGGAAAGCGGCGTTCACAGATTGGTAAGAATTTCTCCTTTCGACGCAAATAAAAGAAGGCATACGTCTTTTGCTTCCGTATTCGTTTATCCCGAGATAGACGATTCTATCGACGTAGTTATAGACGAAAAAGATGTTAAAATAGACACTTACCGTTCCAGCGGAGCAGGCGGGCAGCACGTCAATACTACCGATTCAGCCGTCAGGCTGACGCATATCCCGACAGGCATAGTAGTAGCTTGTCAAAACGAAAGGTCTCAGCATAAAAACAAAGATTCGGCATATAAACTCTTAAGGGCAAGACTTTACGATTATTACAAAAAAAAGCAGGAAGAGGAAGAAGATAAGGTAAACAAAACAAAAAAAGAGATATCTTGGGGTTCGCAGATAAGGTCTTATACCCTCAACCCAAACAGAGTCATTAAAGACCACAGGACTGGGGTCACCATATACGACGATAAAAGCGTATTTGACGGCGACATCGACGAATTTATAAGCGCATATCTGTTGGGCGTAAGAGCATAATATTACGGTGCCAGAATTCAATTCTGGCACCGTCACAAAATGGAAAGCCAGAATTCAATTCTGGCACTGTATCAAAATGGAAAGCCGGAATTCAATTCTGCGCGTATTAGTCATTGTAAACGATAGTGAAGCAATCCCTTCGTTTATCAATTTATGAATGGGAAAAATTGACAAAGGAGATATATAATGGAACAGGAATTAAATATTTTGGAAAATAATCGCTTGGATAAATTAAATAAATTAAGAGAAAAAGGAATAAATCCTTTTTCAAACGATTTTAAAAAGAAGGAAAATATAAAGAATATAATAGAAAAATTCGGCGGCAACGATAAAGATTTTTTTGAAAGCAACAGGGCAGAAGTAGAAACCGCAGGCAGGATAATTATTATAAGAAGTTTTGGCAAGGCGGCTTTTTTTAGGATAAGGGACGGCTTTGGAGAAATCCAGTGCTATATTCAGAAAGACGGGATACCGGAAAATGATTTCGAGCTGTTTAAAGATTATATCGATTCCGGTGATATTTGCGGCGTCAAAGGACATCTTTTCAGGACGAAAACCGACGAACTTACTATCAAAGTAGAAAGTATTCATATTTTAACGAAGTCTTTACTCCCTCTTCCCGAAAAATGGCACGGACTCAAAGATATCGAAGTCCGCTTTAGAAAAAGATACGTAGATTTAATAGCAAGTCGGGAAGTCAGGGAAATTTTTAAGAAAAGAGCCGAAACCATAAGGTTTTTCAGATCTTTTTTAGACGCGAACGATTTTCTCGAAGTAGAAACTCCCATGATGCAAGCTAATCCTGGCGGAGCCACCGCAAGACCTTTTAAAACCCATCATAATGCTCTTAATTTAGAACTTTATATGAGAATAGCGCCGGAATTATACTTAAAAAGGATAGTAGTAGGAGGATTCGACCGCGTTTACGAAATAGGCAGAAATTTCAGGAACGAAGGAATATCCGTCCGGCATAATCCGGAGTTTACGATGCTGGAATTTTATACGGCTTATTCCGAAAATAATTCTCTTATGGAATTCGTCGAAAAAATGATGTCGGAACTGGCGTTAAAAATTTGCGGCAATTACGAAATAGATTATGGAACGGAAAAATTGAATTTTAAGCCGCCTTTTAAAAAAATTAAACTTAAAGACAGTTTAATAGATATAGGCGGGTTTAAGCCCGAAGAAATAGATACCGTAGAAAAAGTTTTCGATATTTTAACGAAGAGAAACACCCCAGGTATAAGCAAAACGGACAGTCTTGGAGAATTATTAACTATTCTATTCGACGAAACGGTAGAGCCTAAACTTATGAATCCTACTTTTATTACAGATTATCCGGTAGAAAGCTCCCCGCTTGCTAGGCGAAACGATAAAGACGGTTCGGTGACTGAAAGGTTCGAGCTTTTTATAGCCGGAAGAGAGATAGGCAACGGGTTTTCGGAACTAAACGATCCGCTCGATCAGGAAGAACGTTTTAAAATGCAGGTAGAAATAAAAATTAAAGAAGGCTTGCCGGCGGAAATGGACGACGATTATATAGAAGCTTTAAAGCAGGGACTTCCGCCTACCGCGGGTTGCGGAATAGGCATAGACAGGGTAGTTATGCTTTTGACGAATTCTAGCTCCATAAGGGACGTCATATTGTTTCCGCTGCTTAAACCCGTTAAATAAATAAACTTGCAAAATCAACGAAATCAATAGTATTATTATAATAATGAGTTTTCATACTAAAATAGCCCTGCATTATTTAAAGCCGAAGAATA
>JAJYKQ010000130.1 GCA_021788495.1 bacterium
TTATTAAATTAAGGCTTTTTGATTTATCTAATAAAAAACTGCCGACGACCTTGGAATCGTTGACCGGATTAGTGTTTGGCATACAGCAAATAGACGTAAACCCGCCGGCTACTGCCGCTTCCATCCCTGATTTTATAGTCTCTTTGTATTCATACCCCGGCTCCCTTAGATGAACGTGCATATCTATTAATCCAGGAAACACGATAGAATTTTCGGCGTCTAAAGTTTTAACGACGCCGATTTTTTGCTTTGGCGGCATATCTTTTATTATGCCGTCTTCGATATAAACATCCCTTTTGACTTCCGTCTTTGTCAGGGGGTCAACGACTATTCCGTTCTTTATTAAAAGCTTTTGCATGTCGTATTCATACATTAAATTTAATTAATTATTTATTTTTTATAGCTCAGTAATATATAAAGGCATGCCATTCTTATTGCCACCCCGTTTTCAACCTGTTTAAAAATACACGTCTTGCCGCCGTTTATTATGCTTCCTGCTATCTCTACGTCTCTATTGACGGGTCCCGGATGAAGAACCATAACCCTCTTGGAGGCCATTGACAACAGTTCCGGCGTCAGCTGAAAGAAATTTCTGTATTCTTCAATCGACGGTATAAAATAATAGCTCGCCCTTTCTTTTTGAATTCTGAGCATTATTATAACGTCCGCATCTTTAACCGCTTCTTCCATATTTCTTGCTATCTTCACGTTTTTAAGCTCGATTAATCTTGGCAAAAGGGAGTGCGGGGCATATAAATAAACATCTGCTCCCAATTTGGAAAATCCGTAAATATCCGACCTTGCCACTCTTGAATGATAAATATCGCCTATTATCGCTACTTTAAGAGACCCGACGTCTTTTTTTTCTTCAATGACGGTCATTATGTCTAAAAGACACTGGGTAGGATGTTCGTTTATGCCGTCGCCTGCATTTATTACGGAGGCTTCAGTCCATTTTGATATAAAATGGGCCGCTCCCGATTCCGAATGCCTTAAGACAAAAGCATCCGGTTTCATTGCTTCCAGATTGAGTATCGTATCTTTAAGGCTTTCTCCTTTTGTGACGGAACTTTGCGAAACGGAGATGCTTAAGGAATCTGCGCTCATTCTTTTCTGGGCAATTTCAAACGATGACCTTGTCCTTGTTGAGGGTTCGTAAAAAATATTCACGACTGTCTTTCCTCTGAGCGTCGGAACTTTTTTTATATCTTTAAGCGATATTTTTTTAAATTCTTTTGCCGTTTCTATAAAATAATTAATGTCGGATGCGGAAAGGTCTTTAATGGAAATGAGGTCTTTTTTATTAAAGCTCATATTTTTTCTACAAATTTTTTTTTGCTTAAAACATCTACATTGATTATTTCTTTTTTACCGGCTCTTATTTTTTTTCCGGTAAAATCCGGACATATCGGCAATTCTCTTCCGCCTTTATCTATAAAAACGGCGAGCCTTATCTTTTCAGGTCTTCCAAAATCAAAAATTTCGTCTATGGAAGCCCTGACGGTTCTGCCGCTGCTTATAACATCATCTACAAGTATGACTTCTTTATCTTTTATATCGAAAACAAGTTCCGTAGCGTCTCCGGATTTCTTTACGGAAAAAGGGTCGTCTCTATAAAGAGTCATATCGACGTATCCCGTCTTGCAGTCGATATTAAACCGCTTGAAAACAGCCTTTTGGAGTAAACCGGCTAACGGAACTCCGCCGCTTTTTATGCCTATTATAACGGCATTTTTAAAATTAATCCTTGAATTTAAGATATCATTTATAAAATTATCTAAAATTGAACCTGTTTCTTTATCGTCGAAAATAATTTCTTTCTTCAATTTTACTAATTACCCTATATTTTTCTTAAAAGAACAGCCGGGGATAGTTTTAAAAAAACGCTTCCAGTAAATATCAAAATGATTTTTGGGATTCCAAGAAAAATAAATAATAAACGCCTGTCCGGCGATATCCTTGTATGGCACAAAACCCCAGTATCTCGAATCAAAACTGTTGTCTCTATTGTCTCCCATTACAAAAAGCTCCTTTTTGGGAACGATTACGGGACCGTAATTGTCTCTCGGAGAATTATAAGCCGGTAAAATCGCCTTTGATTTCCACTCCGCATATCTGCATTTATAAATATGTCCGTTTATATAAACCCTGTTATTAATAATCTGGATTTTGTCGCCGGGCGTTCCGACGACTCTTTTAATAAAATCTATTCCTCTGTGCAGATTATATTTTCCGGCATAAGGAAATTTAAAAACTATTACCTGTCCGGTCTTTGGATGGGATACGGAAATGTAAGACTTGGTAAAAGGGATATGTATGCCGTATATAAACTTATTGACAAGTATATGGTCGCCCGGAATAAGGGTGGGCTCCATAGAACCGGAAGGTATTTTAAACGCCTGGACGACAAACGTTCTGAAAATTAAGGCGATAATTATAGCTATAACTATAGCCTTAAAATAATCCCATAAAGTATGCTTGCTCATATTTTAATTTTCACGAATCGAAACTATTTTTATTTATAAACTTTTTAATTATACCAATTTTTTTCTCTTAAGTCTAATAAATAACCGAAACCCAAATCCCGATTTAGAAATTTTTATATATGAATTACCTGAATTACTTAATAATGTCATTGCGAGCGTTAGCAAAGCAATCTGTTTGGTTAAACCTTCAATATCGATAAGAAGGCTTCCTGTGGAATCTCGACCGAGCCTATGTTTTTCATTTTTTTCTTTCCTTCTTTCTGCTTCTCTAAAAGTTTTCTTTTTCTTGTAATATCGCCGCCGTAACATTTTGCCAGAACATTTTTTCTCAATGCTTTAA
>JAJYKQ010000023.1 GCA_021788495.1 bacterium
GATATATAAAGATATGATAAAAATAAAATATAAATCAGGAGTTATTATGTATGAGCGCCGGATGGAAATATCGATAAAATTTTTTTTGTTTTTTGGAGCAGCTTTATCTATTTTTTTAATTTCGGCCGCATTTTACGTTATGCCTTCCGCGGAGTGTTCGGCATTTTCGGCTTCGGTATTAAACGGGCGTCCGTCCGCATTTAAGAAAAGCAGAAAAAATAAATATTACACCGAAGGAAAGATGTATATAATGCTCAAAATCTCTAAAAATTTAAAAGCGTATATTAACAAAAAAAATCAAAAGGTTTATTATTTTTATAAAAAAAAATATTATTATTGGGCTAAGGGTATATGGTTTGAAGCAAGAAAAATTAACGGGATGCCAGTTATAACTCCGCAAAGCGAAATACCCATGCCGCTTAAACACGGTCCGCTTTTGAGAGTTAAAAGAAAGAATATTCCTGCCGGATTTGCGGCTTTAAAGGTTCCTCCTGTACCTGTTAAAAAAGGATTGCCGAATGCCGCTACGGAGCATTTATATAATCTTCCGTTAACGCTTCACGGGCTTGTGATTTATCGGCAAAATTTAAATTTTAATAAACTAAAATAATAAACGCGCTAAATATACTGGAAATAATAATCGATAAAATAAAGGAGGTTGCACGGTAATTTCGGCAATGGAATTTTTAAATATATTAAAATATCCTGATCCAAAATTGAGGGTTAAAGCAAATCCTCTTGAGATAGACGAGATCGAAAGCAATGTTCCTTTAATTAAAAGTCTTGTTTATACTATGTATAAGGCGGACGGCGTCGGCCTTGCCGCAACGCAGACCGGTATAAATAAGAGAATAATAGTATTAGACGCAAGCAGAAAAAAAGACAAAGAAAAATTGTTTTCGCTTGACGAAAAGAATATTTTATCGGCAAATAAAGACTTAGTAATAGCTATAAATCCGGAAATAATATTTAAAGAAGGCAAAACGACATTCGAAGAAGGGTGTTTGTCGATACCTGATTTTAATGCCGATGTAGAAAGATTTTTTGAAATAAAAGTCAAAGCCTTAGATGTTTCCGGAAACGAGTTTATAATTGAGGCAAAAGATTTGCTTTCTATCGTTTTTCAGCACGAAATCGATCATCTCGATGGAATTTTATTTATCGATAAAGTATCTCCGTTAAAACGTTCCATATATAACGCTTCCCTTAAGAAAAAAAAGAAATTAGAGCATGCTGCCTCTTAAAACTGTTTTTATGGGGACGCCGGAAATTGCATCCTCGTCATTGCTTGAAATGTTAAAACTCCAAGAAAACGGCATAGTTGACTTGCAAGCCGTTTATGCTAAGCCACGGGCATGGGATTCTAAAAAAAAAGAGTATATAGAATCGCCGGTCGAAACAATTGCCCGTGAAAACCGCATAAATTTAAGAACGCCTAAAACTTTTAAAAATAACCCCGAAGAAGCGGCATTTTTAAAAACCGCTGCCCCGGACATCATAGTCGTAGTAGCTTTCGGACTTATTCTTACGCCGGATATTTTAAATATACCAGAATACGGCGTATTAAATCTGCATCCGTCTCTTTTGCCTGACCTAAGAGGACCTAGTCCGATACACTATACGATACTAAAAAGGATGAGATTAGGCGGCGTTACTATAATGGCTATGGATGAAGGCGTAGATACGGGTCCTTTGGCGGCGCAGCAAAGAATAGCGTTAGATAAAAACGACGACTTTTCAATCGTTTATGAAAAACTATCTTCAGCCGGCTCACTTTTGCTTTGCGAAACAATAAAAACCGTATATAAATACGGGGTAAATTTTTTTAAAAGCGGATATCCCCAGGATATAATTAAAAAAGAAGAAGATAAAACTTATGATTTAACCGCTTTAATAAAACATGAAGAATTGCGCATAGATTTTTCCAAGGAAGAACCTGCTGTTATGTATGCAAAAATAAGGGCATTTTCTGAAGCAGGAGGCGCATTTTTCGTTTTTAAAAACAAAAATCTAAAAATATTGGAAGCAGGGCTTATCGTGGACGATGCTTGCGTAAAAATCGGAAAAGAAAATGAAAAAGCAAAAACCGTCGCAAAAAATCAAACATTCGATTATACCGACTATTTCGGCGGTTTTTACGACGGTTATAAAAAAGAGATAGAAAAAATATCGTCCGAAATGGATATAATTCCAGGAACTGCAGTTGTTGCGAATAAAACAGGTCTTCTTATTTCCACTGTTAAAAGAGGAGTATATATACGGCTTGTAAAGCTTAAGCCGGAAGGCAGGAAAGTTATGAGCTACAAAGACATAATAAACGGATTCAGAATAAAACAGGGCGACGTTATATGTCTTTAAAAAAAGAGCATATATTTTTCTTAAAGATAATATCCGTTTCTCTTCTCGTAATTCTATCCGTATTTTTGCTTCTTTTCTGGATTATATCCGGCGGGCTCGAAAAAATTAGCCCTTATCTGCCTGTTTATATTTTTTTAGCTTTAGACGTCGTATTGCTGTCCGTTATTTTAATTTTTTTAGCAGGATTAATCGGCAAACGGAAAAAAAACGGAAAATCTTTTCTTGTTTATCCTGCAAGATATATTTTAATAAAAATTCTGTATCCGATAGCTTTTTTCATTACTTCGGTATTCAGGATCAACAGGGAAAAAATGCAGGCTTCTTTTGTTGAAATCAATAATTTTCTTCTTTTTTCGTTAAATAAAAACGCATCGCCGGACAGAATATTAATTCTGCTTCCGCATTGTCTTCAACTTCATAACTGCAAGGCTAAAATCACCGAAGATATAAGCAACTGTCTGAACTGCGGAAAATGCAACATAAAAGAACTTGCCGAGCTTTCAAAAAAGAAAGGCATATTTATAGCTGTAGCTACAGGAGGCACGCTTGCACGCAGAGTCGTAGAAGAAAAACGTCCTAAAGCCGTAATAGCGGTTGCTTGCGAAAGGGATTTGAGTTCGGGAATTATAGACAGTTTTCCTCTTTTTGTTTACGGACTGCCGAATATGAGGCCTAACGGACCTTGCAGGGACACTCTTGTCGATGTCGGAGCGTTATCTGAGCTTATAGGCAGGATTTCTAAGTTGTGAAGCCGTCGGAATTTTTAGCCACCTTTTTTAAGATATATTTTTTGCGTGTTTATGTTATGAAAAGCATGCCTTTTCATGCAGAAAAATATGGAGGCGGTTTTTGGCCGCCGGGGCGTTTTGCTAAAGTTTCTTCCTCAGGTCGTTAATTCTCTTGGCCTTGCCTTGGCTTCTTTCAATTGTTCTTGGAGGAACGGCTGTTATTTTTACGCGTATTCCTATTAGTTCGTATATTTTGTGGGATATTTCTTTTGTAATTGCATCTATTTTATTTTCGCCGCCGTTAAAAATTTCCTCTTTAGGCTCTATTAGTATATTCATTTTATCTAAAAGGTTTTCCGTATATAATTCTATTAAGTAAACAGGTTCTATATAATCCAGTTTAAACAAAACGGATTCGATCTGCGAAGGGAAAACGTTAACCCCTTTTAAAATTATCATGTCGTCAGTTCTTCCTTTGATTTTGTCCATTCTGACGAAAGTTCTGCCGCATCTGCACTTTTCTCTAGTAAGCCTCGTTATATCTTTAGTCCTGAATCTTATTACAGGCATCGCTTCCCTGTTTAAACTAGTTAAAACAAGTTCGCCGGTTTCTCCTTCTTTTAAAATCTCGCCTGTTTTAGAATTTATTATTTCAGGAAAAAAATTATCTTCATTAATATGCAGTCCGTTTTTATAAATGCATTCGTATGCTACGCCCGGCCCTATTATTTCGCTCAATCCGTATATATCGTAAGCGTCTATTTTAAGCGATTTTTCTATTTTTTGCCTGAGTTCGTCCGACCATGGCTCGGCCCCGAAAATTCCTTTTTTTAATTTAATATTAGATTTGCCGCTTATTTTTTTATTTATTTCTTCGGAAAGGAAAAGAGCGTAAGAAGGAGTGCAAAAAAGAACCGTCGTTCCCATATCTTCCATCATGGTAAGCTGTCTTTCCGTGAAACCAGTTGACATAGGAATTAACGTCAAGCCTAATTCCTGCGCTCCATAGTGAAATCCTAAGCCTCCGGTAAAAAGACCGTAGCCGTATGCATTTTGGGCTATATCGTTTTTAGAGATGTCGGCTGCGCAAAGAACTCTTGCCATTAACTTAGACCATATTTTAATATCGTTTTTTGTATATCCTGCTATAATCGGTTTTCCGGTCGTGCCTGAAGATGCATGCAATCTGATTATTTTATTTACCGGCTGAGAAAATATTCCGAACGGGTAATTATTAACAAGATCGGATTTATAAGTGAACGGCATGTTTTTTAATTCGTCTATCGATTTTATTTTTTCTATGCCGTTTAAATTTTTTATGCCGGATTCCCTTAATCTCGTTTTTAAAAATCCGCCTCCCGAAAAAATGCTTTTTAAAGTAAGTTTAAATCTTTCCGTCTGAAGCGTATTAAGTTCGGAACGGCTCATAGTTTCATATTTTCTTTCATAATATTTTATGTTCATAAGGAACACCTGCCTTTTAAAAAAGCTTTAATATTTAAATTGACGGTTTTTTCTGGAACGCTTTTTTCGATTGCTCTTAACCAAATTTTTTCTTCTATTTCCGTAGAAACGGATAATGCGCCTATAAGGATAATATTAGAAACTTTTACGTTCCCAATTTCTTCGGCAATTTTCTTATCGTCTATGAAAGTCGAAAATTTAATTTTATCCTTTAAAAATGAGGTTATAGAATGTATATCGGTCAAATTATTTTCGATTTTATCATTTTTAGTTTTAGATGTCCATGCCGGAGTTTTGCCTGTATTAGACGAAACGATTATTGTATTTTTATTTGCGAAACTGCAGGTATATCTTAGCGTTTCATAAATATCGAACGAAAGAATAACCGTTGCTTCGTTTTTCGGTATAAGCGGAGAAAATATTTTTTTTCCGAACCTTATGTGTGTTGAAACAGAACCGCCTCTCTGCGACATTCCGTGCACTTCCGATGTTTTAATATCCATTCCGCTTTCAAATGCGGCAATGCTTATAATTTTTCCGGCAAGGACGACTCCCTGCCCTCCAATTCCGCAAATTAAGATATTTTGAATAGTATCATTCATTTTTTCTATTGTTTTAGATATATTTTATAATATTTTAATTGTCTTAACCTATTTTATTTATTTAATTTCTTCTATAAAATTAAAAACGCATATATCTTTGCATATGGAGCATCCGGTGCAGGAGGAGTCTATAAAAGGAATCTTCTTGTCTTTTTTTGAAAGCGCAGTCTTTTCTGAAGCATTTTCGTCGGCTTCGTTCAGTAAGCGTATCGACGGACATCCAGTCTGCAGGCATAAATCGCATCCATTGCATCCTTCCGTTATCCTGAATTTTTTCCCTGTATCTATTTTTTTAGGATACAGAACGCACGGCCTGTTAGTTATAACGACGTTAAGGCTGTCCGCATCGAGAGCTTTTTTTAAAGTTTTAAGCGTGTCGGTGTAATCGTAAGGGTCTATAGAGTATATTTCTTCTATCCCTATGCCTTCCACTATTTTTTTGATATCTATTTTATTTGAAATGGATTCATCGAAGGACAAATTTTTTCCGGTTCCAGGATGATCCTGTCCTCCGGTCATCGCGGTAGTAGCATTATCTAAAATAATAGCGGTAAATTTAACATTATTGTATTTTGCGTCTATAAGAGAAGTTATTCCTGAATGAAAAAAAGTTGAATCGCCCATAATTCCGACGGTTTTTTTATGCGAAGATTTTGTAAGGGATAATCCTTGAGCGGCTCCAAACGCAAGTCCCATAGAAATACAGCTGTCCATAGCATTAAGAGGCGGCAGAGCCCCCAGAGTATAGCATCCTATGTCGCCCATTACGGGAACTTTTAATTTTTTAAGAGCGTAAAATACGGAAGTGTGTGGACACCCGCTGCATAAAGCAGGAAATCTAGGCGGCAGATTATTAGGCAAAACAATACCTTTGACGCCTTCGTCCTTAACGGCATCTTTTTCTTTCGAGCCCCTTTTATTGCCGTTTAAAAAACCTGCTTTTTTTAGTCCTGAAAATACTATATCGGGATTAAATTCTCCGTCTTGAGGAAAATATTCTTTGCCTTTTAGTTCTATGCCGAGCGATGCGGTTTCGTTTTGGATAAAAGGCTCTAATTCTTCAATTATAACTACGTTTTTAACATTTTTTACGAAATCTTTAATTAATAAATCGGGAAGCGGATAAGAAAAAGATAACTTTAAAAAGGAAGCGAAAGGCGCGATCTCTTTGGCGTATTGATAAGAAATGCCGCTTGTTATAATTCCGAATTCGCCGCTGCCGTATTCAATCTTATTAAATCCGGAATTATTAGAAAAATAGATAAGGCGTTTAAGCCTTTCCAGTGCGGCTTTGTGCCTTTTTCTTGCATAAACTGGAACCATAACGAATTTCTCGATGTCTTTTTTGTAAATTTTTGAATTACCCTCAAGCGTGGAGTTTGACGGAAGCATTTCGGAAAAATAAACTAAACTTCTCGAGTGGGATATCCTTGTAGTAGTTCTTAAAATAACGGGAGTATCGAATTCTTCGCTTACGCCGAAAGCTCTTGACGTAAAATCCAAGCATTCCTGGCTGTCTGCAGGTTCAAACATAGGAATCTTTGCAAATTTTGCATAAAGCCTGTTGTCTTGTTCGTTTTGGGAACTGTGCATTCCTGGGTCGTCGGCCGTTACTATGACCAATCCTCCTCTAACTCCCGTAAGCGCAAGAGTCATAAGCGGATCCGATGCCACGTTTAAACCTACGTGTTTGGTGGTAAACATAGCTCTTTTAAATCCTATGGACGTTCCTATCGCAATTTCTAAAGCGGTTTTTTCATTAATAGACCAGTTTATTATCGTGCGGCAAGGTTTTATTTTAGATAAATAGGGAAGTATCTCGGAGCTCGGCGTTCCTGGATAGCCTACTGCCGTATAAACGGAGGCTTTAGCTCCGCCTAAGGCGATTGCTTCGTTTCCGGTAAGAAGCATTTTTGATTCGTTTAATGGTTTACTCAGCAAAAAATAGGCCTATATTTTTTATATTATATTTTATATATTTTTTATACGGCAAATATAAATATAACAAATGAATAAAAAAAACAAAGGAAAAATAATCAAAAAGAATTAGCAATTTAGCAACGAAGAGAGTAATCCGATTAAATACGCGCACCTTGAATCGATACCGTTGCTTTCTTTCGAACCTGGCGGAGTTTTCGGCCTTAATGCCGTACCGTCGGATTACTCTTTAAAATTATAGCATAGACGTTAAATTTTAAAAAGCATTATTTTTAATCGTGATGAAGAAACTTGTCGTCTTGAACCTTGTCGTGTTTTCTTATGTATTCCATAAGCATTGCCGCATGTTCTTTTTCTTCGTCTCTGTTATGCGCAAGAATATGTTTAAGCTCCTCATCGGCAGTATATTCGATTCTTTCCTGATACCAGTTAATTGCCTGAAATTCCTCTATAAGCGATTGTCTGGCCATTTCTAAATTTCTGGTTTCTTCGCTTAAAACATCGTCTAAATGGTGTTCGTCGCACATTGCCTTGTCCTCCTTAAATAATTAAATCAAGCTTTATTTTATTATTAATCAATTAGAATTTAAAATTTAAAATTTTATGCATTAAATCCTTCTATTTTTTTTATTATAGCAAATTACTGCATAAATTGAAAGCCTTCTTGAAAAAAATGCTTCAATCGTATAATATTATTATATGGAAAAAGAAAAAAAAATTCTTATAGCGATAGATTTAAATTTTGAAACAGGATTTATATTGACGTCCGCTGCATCTTTTTTCAGGGAATCCGCCGTAAAGTTCCAAATTTTGCATGTGATTCCATACGATATTTTTTCCCTGTCCAATAAAAGGAACTTTTTAAAATCAGAATCGGCGGAAGTGCATCGAACTATAGAGGATGAATTGAAAGAATCCGGTTTATATTATTTAAATTACGAAATACTAGTTTATTCAGGCAATCCGCCGGAAGTAATAGTCAATTTTGCAAAAAAAAACGCCTCGGATATCATTGTCGTAGGAACGCATCAAAGACTTGGGATTAAAGAAATATTATCAGGTTCCGTTTCTTTTTACGTCGCAAAACATTCGGTATGTCCGGTGCTTCTAATTCCCCTTAAAAATACGGCAAAATTAACTGCAAAAGAGCTGATAAAAGATCCTGCACTGTCTTTAATAAATCCTTCCTGACATAATAATAAAAAATTATAATATGATACTTGTTTACGATTTTAAAATATCGGTAAAAAATTATGAGACTCCATCTAAAAAGGAGGAAGAAGAAAAGTTTTGGGATTATTTCAGGCATTATTTTAACGGGAAATTTTCATCGGAAATAAATAAAACGCATCATGGAGATAAATTAAATAAATTTGATATAGATGGTTTTAGCTGTAAAAAAATAAAAATAATTAAAAAATCGCTTGATTTTAGGCAGAAAGAGCAGAAAAACGTCTATAAGGCTTTATTAAAATTTGAAGTTGACGATAAAAAACAAGAAGACATTATAAATCTTTTCTGCAGTTTAGATATAAAAGCCAGAAAAGCTAACTATGAAGAAGAAAAGCTTTTTTATCAAGAAAGCCGGTTGTTTGCCGGCGTAAATTCATCTGAATCGGAAGGAGAAAGACGTAATGAAAACAATAATACGACCTATGAGAATAAAATTAAACTTAACAAAGCGAAAAAACCGGTCGTATTGATAGCAGGAATGGGTCCCGCAGGCATTTTTGCGGCCTTATATTTATTGGAACGCGGCATAAAGCCTATTTTAATAGAAAAAGGAAAATGCGTTGAAGAGAGAGCGAAAGACGTATCAGCTCTGATAAATAAAGGGAAATTTAACAAAAAAAGCAACGTGGTTTTCGGAGAAGGCGGAGCAGGAACTTTTTCCGACGGAAAACTAACTACAAGAAAAAACGACGCGGCGGTGTCTTTTGTTTTAAATTTTTTTGTAAAAATGGGCGCCGATAAAAAAATTCTTTCCGAACATAAGCCGCATGTAGGCAGCGATATACTTATAAATATATTGCGGAATACAAGAAAATATCTTATAAACTGCGGTGCAGAAGTTTTTTTTGAAGAAGAATTAAAAGGTTTCGAAACTAACGATAAAAATTATATAGTTTCGGCGGTAACCTGCAAAAGAAATATACCTTCGGATTTTTTAATTTTAGCCGCAGGTTCTAACAGCATGGATACATACGAATTGCTGAAAAATAAGAATATATTTATGGAAAACAAACCATTTGCGGTAGGATTCAGGATAGAACACAAGAGAGATTTTATAGACTCCCTGTTTTTTAAAGGAAACAGGGATAAAAACCGTTTAAAATATAACGGCATATATTATAATGTTTCATCGAAAGAATACGGAGGCTATTCTTTCTGCATGTGTCCAGGCGGAGTAGTTATAAATTCCAGTTCCGACGAAAATATTCTTTCGGTCAACGGAATGAGTTATTCGAAGAGAAACCTCGAAAATTCAAACAGCGCTATTGTAGCTTCAGTAAGACAGGATATGATTTCTGGGTTAAATAAAAAAGAGTATTCCAAGGAAGGCGGTTTTCTTTTATTCAGAAGAGATTTAGAAATTAAAGCCTTTAATGCAGGAGGGGGCGGTTATAGTGCGCCGTATCAATACACCCCTGAATATATAGCGGATATCTTTAATAAAACCAAAGCTAAAAGCGAAGCGTCCGTTCATTTTAATTCCGCTTTAAAATTAGATAATGCAATTAAAAATAAAAAAATTATGCCTGTTCCGTCCTATAAACCTTCCGTTAAGTATTTTAACCTGTCTGAACTTATGCCTGATTTTATAAATATTTCGATTGCAGGTTCTCTTATAGAATTTGAAAATAAATACGAAGGTTTTGTTTCAAATTCTATTTTGACGGGAATAGAAACAGGAACGTCGTCGGCTGTTAGAATTAAAAGAGGCAGCGACTGCGAATCTGTCTCTGTTAAAGGTTTATATCCTTGCGGCGAAGGCGCCGGATATTCCGGAGGCATAGTAACAAGCGCTATAGACGGCATAAAATGCGCCGCAGCCGTAGCAAATAAAATTATTTAAAAAATTAATAAAAACTCTTGCAATAAATTTTGCAAAAATATAAAATTATTTCAAAGCGATTTTTATATAATATTATAGAATTATAATTACTAAACTTAATATTGTAAAAGCGGGTGCTTAATATGAAATTCTTATCAAGCGGCGAATACAAGAAATTAATCGATCAAATAGGCGAACTTAAGAAAAAAAACGGCGAACTGGAAGATTCATTAAGGCGTAAAGACAGCGATATTTCTTCTGCGAGCGAAGGATACAAGAGAGAGCTGGAATCTTTAAAGTCTAAAATAGCTTCTCTTGAAGACGATATAGCCGGCAAAGATAATCTTTTAAATTCCTGTGCAAGCGATTCGGAAGAACTTCCAAAAATTACTGAAGAGCTTAATCAGCTTAAATTTAAATGCCTTGAATCTAAAACCGGAATCAAAAATTTTGTGGATTCGTTAAGCCACATGTATTCAAGCTCTTTTTCAACTCTTGAAAAAACCTATCAGGATTCGGTAGAACTTTATAAATTAACTCTTTTTACCGACGAAATTTTAAGCGCAATAGTTTCTATTACCGACCAGATTAATCTGCTGGCTTTAAACGCCGCTATAGAAGCTGCAAGAGCCGGAGAAGCAGGAAGAGGATTTGCCGTAGTCGCCGACGAAGTCAGAAAATTATCGGAAAAATCGTCAAGCTCTACTAAAGAGATATCAAACGTTCTTTTCGGAATAAGGAAAGTAAGCGCCAAGCTTAACGACACGCTTAGGATAGACAGCAAGATGAACGAAGGACTTATGAAAACGATAAAAAATATAGACAATAAAGTTAGCGATATATGTGCTTAAAGTCAAGTGTTATAAATTCATTATAATATAATAAGAGGTATCCTAATTATGGTATCAGAAGTATTATACGAATCCCCGAATCATAAATTCGTTTATATAGGAAAAGATGCCGATAGGCCGGATTATATAATAGACACAAATCAGTATCTGCTTGTTCACGACAAAGTCGCGACGATTATGGATCCAGGAGGAATAGAAATGTTTTCTTCCGTTTCTTCCGCTTTTGCCGGCGAAGTAAGAATGTCAGACGTAAAATATATATTTTGTTCGCATCAGGATCCTGACGTTAATTCGTCGCTCGCCTTATGGCTTTCTATTACCGACTCGAAAGTTATTATCGATAGAATATGGTCGACTTTTATTTCCCACTACGGCGCAAGACCGGAAAAGATGATAACGGTTGACGACGGCAGTTCCATGAAGATTAATATGACTAAAGATTACGCTTTCGATATTATACCTGCGCATTATCTTCATTCGCCGGGCCAGCTCAATTTATACGACCCTGTATCCAAGATACTTTTTACTGGAGATATAGGAGCCGCATTAGTGCCGAGGGAAGATTTTAAAAGCAAAAGAAAACCCAATATTTTTGTTCAGGATTTCGATTCTCATATTAAATATATGGAGTATTTTCATAAGAGATGGATGCCTTCTAACGAACCTAAAAAAGTATGGATAGAAAGAGTATCTAAAATGGATATTGAAATTCTGGCGCCCCAGCATGGTCTTCTTTTTAAGGGCAAAGATATGATAGACAGATTTTTGAACTGGTTAGATGGTTTGAATGTCGGGCTGTATTCTAAATAAAAAATATAAAACTTAATTAAATTAATGTGCTCAAAAATTGAACAAAGCTTATCTTCATTAATATTAATATAACAAAAATAAAAAGCTGTTCAATTGTATTATTGTAATATAAATATTTTTTAAATTCATACTTGGGAGCCGGATTCGATGTCCGACTCCCTTTTTGCGTTTTATAACATAAAAAATTAGACGCTTTTATGTCAAATCATATTTTGCTGAATAATTACAGCGACGACTTAGATTCTCTGGTTCCGGCTATCGAGGCTATAATTTTCGCATCGGAAGAACCTGTTTCATTAAAAAAAATTATAGATTTATTCAAAGTAAAAAAAGAAGATGCATTAAAAGCCGTCGAATCTATAAAGCAGGAATTCAATGAAAAATCGAGCCACGGAGTTTATCTTTCCGTTAACGATAACGGAATAAGCTTTAAGACTAAACCTGAATATTTCGACGTAATATCCGGAAGCCTCGAAGTAAAGCCTATAAAATTTACAGGACCTCAGCTTGAAACGTTATCTATTATAGCTTACAAACAGCCTGTTACTAAAAATGAAATCGATGCCGTCAGAGGATTCGATTCATCAAGCACACTAAAATTCCTTCTCGAAAAAAACCTTATTAAAGTCGCTGGAAGAAAGGAAATAGTAGGAAGGCCTTTGATTTATAAAACAGGAGATTATTTTCTTGAAGTGTTTAACCTTAAAAATTTGAACGATTTGCCTTCAGTAAAAGAAATGGACGACTTTGCAAAGAAAAGCGTTTTAGAGGCTCTGAACGGCAGTGATAGCGACATAAAAACTAAAGAAACCAGTGAAGAACCTGCTTTATTTGAGTAGTTTTATTATGTTAACTTGTTTTTCTTATACATTTTATAAAACATTTAATTAAATTAATTTTTTAAAAGTTTCATTATATACATTAATTAAATGCACAAATTTGTGGTATAATTAATAAAAATAAATCTACTGCGTTAATCAAATATATAATATAATATAATATATAATAATAAATATTTAAACAGGAGGAAAAATTGAAAAAGATTGCGCCTTCGATATTATCAGGCGATATATTAAATCTTTCCGAAGAAATAAAACTGCTTGAAGAAGCAGGCGTGGATTTTTTGCATATAGATATTATGGACGGCATATTCGTTCCCAATATTACTGCTGGATGGAATCTCGTTGAAGCGATTAAAGCACGTACAGATATTCCATTAGACGTTCATTTAATGATAGACCGTCCTGAAAGATATATAGAACAGTTTGTTAAAAGCGGCGCAGATATATTAACGGTGCATTTTGAAGGAACGACCCATATTCACAGGGTAGTCGAAAGAATCAGGGAACTGGAGGCAAGCCCTGGAGTAGCGATAAATCCTGGAACGCCGGTAGATTTTTTAAGCGAGATACTCAACGACGTAGACCTCGTTCTTATTATGTCTGTAGATCCTGGCTTTAGCGGCCAGGAATTTATATATTCTTCTTTATATAAGATTGAAAAGCTTCACAGAATAATACAAAAGAGGGAATTAGAAACTCAAATAGAAGTGGACGGCGGTATAAAAGTAATAAATATTGCAGAAGCGGCTAATTCAGGCGCAGATATTATAGTCAGCGGCTCCGGAATATTGGGAACGAAAAATTATATCGAAACTATTAATGAAATGCGCGAAAGAATTTAATTACAAAAAAATAAAGCAAAAAAAATAATGGAAAAAAGATAAAATAAGTAATACAATAATAATTTGTACACTTCATTTCGGGACGTAGCGCAGCTCGGTAGCGCACTTGCTTCGGGAGCAAGGGGTCGCTGGTTCAAATCCAGTCGTCCCGACCATTCAAAACCGCAGTAAATAAGCCTTTCAAGCAATATCCTATAATTGACATAATTTCTTAATATTGATAGAATTTAGGTAAATTTAACGAAATTTGGATACAAAAACGGATACATAGGATACAGTATGAATATTTATAAAAGGGGCGATATTTACTATAAATCTTTGGAAGACAAAATAGAAATGCTTATAACCTGCATGCAATTTAAATTATTGCAAAAATATCTCCCTTGATTTTCTGTATATCGTAAAATAAAATTGGTTCTTTATTTTAAAAAATAAAGCCTGCAAATTATTGCGAATACGTAGAGCTTGTCC
>JAJYKQ010000131.1 GCA_021788495.1 bacterium
TTTATTATAAGCAGGTTCTAACTTGAGCTGGCTTTCTATTTCAAGTTTCATTTTCTCTTTATGGTGATTGTTCGACGAAAGCTTTCTTCTGGCGGTTTTAGTTTTTTCGAACGATTCAACTTCAAGCTGATTTAATTTTTTAATCGCCTGAAACAGCCTGGTTTCGTCATAATCTTTTAAGCCCTCTTTTTTAAGGTATCTCTTTGCCTCTCTGATATCCCATATCGAAACGCATGGATTTCCCATATTCCTGTAAGGTATAGGAAAATACATTTTAAGGTCTTGGTCGTAAAAATAAATTGTGCTGATATCTCTGGGGTCGAATCTTATAGTAAAAATTTTTCTTTTTCTGCCGTTATTATCTTTTATGCTTATGTATTTTCTTAATACGTCGCTGTAATACTTGATATTCTCGAAAGATATGCCGTCTTTCTGAACGGATCTTTCGGCTATAGGCAAAAGAGATATTCTTATTCTTTCGGCTTCTTCTCTGCCTATAATATCCGGAAGTCCAGTTCCCGCCGTTTTATCGTCGCCCAGTATGCCTGTTTCGTATTTTTTTTCGGGCGTCATATTGAGTTCGGAATGGATAGATTTATGGTAAACATTGACTATAAATTCCGCTATCCACTTTTCGAGTTCTTTTAAGGTAAATACGGCTTTTGCCTCGGAGTCGTATTCGCCTCTTTCTTTTGGATTAGAAAAAGTAGTGCCTGAAAGAGTGTGTATGCGCATATTCATCGTTTTTACGACTCTTTCTATGTGTCCGCCGTAATAAGGAGCTCCTCTCGGCCTGAAATCTATTCCTATATTAAATTCCTGACAGAACCTTTTTAGCCCTTCCCCTCTGAACTCTGCGGCGTTGTCGAGATGTATAGTCATAGATTTGGGTATTCCGTAAATACTCCAGCTTCCTTCGACTCCCAGACTCTCGAGGTAGTTATTTTTAGGCATTATTCCCATATATAAAGCCTGACCTGCGGAAAAAAAACTCGGATCCTGAAGCGTTACGTAAAATCCGTAAACCATTCTGCTGAATATATCGAGCGCAATAGTTATATATGGTCTCCCTATAGGTTTTCTCATTATTTCGTCAACTACCATAATATCTAACGGCGTATGGTCTATTTGAACAATTTCTAAAGGAAAATCGGCGTTAAAAGAATCGCTGACCGGATTAAATTTGCTTAAATACTCGCTCTTTCCGTTTCTTAGCCTTAAAGTCCTGCCGTAATTCAGTGCTTTTATTCTGTTTCGGATGGTATTATCGGACGGCGCAACTATATCCGCCTGTTTACAATAAATTTTGATATTTTCTATAATCTTGCTTACAGGAAGTTTCTGTTTAGTAAGATATTCGTTATCTATGAAGCTTTTTACGATTTTTTCGGTTTCTTCGTCAAGCCGTGTTTTCCCTTTTCCGCCTCTTTCTTTATAGCCTGGAACAAGAGAACTAAGAGAGCCCGTAGATAAATATCTGTTTATCCATCTGTATAATGTAACGAACGATGTGCCGAATTCTTCGGCTCTGTCGGCAACCTGCTTTTTTGTTGGAGCAGTTCCTAACAGAGGCTTTATTATTTCCAACCTTTTTTCCGCTTCTTCCCAGTCTTTTTTGCTGTATGATTCCAAAGGAGTTTTGTTCCCGGCCGTTTCCGCATCGGGGTTAGATAATTCTTTTACGGGCAGTTTGCTTATATCGCCTGTTTTAATATTTTTGCATAAAACGTTTTCGAGGTCTGTAGGGTTAAGAACTTCATATATTTCGTTCTTATAGGAAACCTTATTTCCTTTACGCAAAGATAATATCATTTTCCGCCTCTTTATTCAGTTTTACCGAAATGCCGTTATTTAACGGCCAATAAAGGTTTAAATACAGTTTCTTTTTAAAAGCCATGTGCCATATAACAGGCAATACCGTCATTTTTTCTAAATCGTTTAATGCAGTCATATTTAAAAGTCCGTTTACGGTTAAACCGTTTTCGCTGCCGCATAAAGCGGAATAAATCCTGTTTTCGTATTCAACGCATCTGCCGTTTAATTTCGGTTTTTCCGAATATCTGTAAAGAAATTTAATATTGTCTATATAGGTTTCGTTAAGTTTTTTATCAGTAAATATCTTAAAGAAATAGCCGTTTTCTTTGGAATATTTTGAAACCGCCTTAACTTTATTTACTATTTTTTCTTTCTTTTCTTTTATTTCTTTAAGATATTTTATTTCTACCAGCAAAGGTTTTTTATTCAATTCAGGCTTAAAGTAAATCAAGCAGTCTGGAATATACGTTATTTTTCTGCCGTTAAGCAAAGTTTCGACTTTAACGGGCTGTTCCTGATAGCTTTCTATTTCGTCGTCGAATTCGAACATAAGATAAAATTTCTTTTCGAGCTGTGATTCGAAATCGATATTTCTTTTATTCTTGACGCTGTAAAAGTATCCGGCGACTGACCTTGTTTGGACGGGAATTTTTCTGACTAAAGCCATTTTAATATTCCTGTTTAAAATTAATTAAATTTTAGCTTTGTCAATATAGTATCATTTACTTTTGTATTTGTCAAGTTATTTTCATTATATTGTGGTATAGTATCATTAAATTTTGTAATTTATATTTTTAAAAAATATGATAAAATCAAAAAAAATAATTTTAAATAGTATCAATAACTTTTGGAATCTACATAAATATAACTTGCTTTTTGACTCGATATTTTTTAAAATTTTTTATGACCTATTTTAATTTTATCTTACGTTCTGATATTAAATTATCGTTTTAAATTTATTAATTCATAAATGATTTCGGTATCC
>JAJYKQ010000132.1 GCA_021788495.1 bacterium
GCAACGAAATAATTGGTTTTAACCGGAAACCTAAATACGGCAAAATATATAATTCCAACGGGATACTGGCGGAAAACTTTTTATTGCAAAACGGATGCGCCGTCATAAATAATACCGTATGCAAAGACAATTTAAAAAAAATAGAGGATGCTTTATCGTATGCGGCAAAAACAAGCAAGATAATAATAACTTCCGCCGGCGCTTCTTTTGGCGATAAAGATTTTACCGAAAAAGCCCTCGAATCCGTCGGATTTAAAATTAAATTCAGGCAGGCAGCCATAAAACCGGCCAAACCTTTCTCATTCGGATTAATTAATAAAAAAATACCCGTTTTTATGATTCCCGGAAATCCGGTTGCATTTTATACATGTTTAGCCGTATTCGTAAAACCGTTTATAAACAAGCATATTAAAATAAACAGCCGCATGCATATAATTAAATCAAAATCTTCATTCGAATATATTAAAAACAACAAAAGAAGAGAATTTATCCCCGCGCGTACTTTTTATAAAGACGGCGTAATATACTCGGAAATCTATAAAAAATCAGGACCGGCAATGATAAGCTCTTTCGGTTATATGAATTCTATCGTATCCGTTCCTGAAAGCGTCTCTAAGGTGCATACGGACGAACTGTTAGATACATACCTGATTTAATAATAAATTATGAAAAAACATAAAATCTTAATCGTAGACGACGAGCAAAGCTTGGTTTACGTACTAAAAAAACTTCTGGAAGACGAATTTATTATCGATACCGCTTCCGATGGAGAAGAAGCGCTGTCGTATATCAAACAGAATGAATATTTCGCGGTATTTTTGGATATAAGGATCCCAAAAATTAACGGCATGGAAATTTTGTCTTATACAAGACAGTTAATTAACAAACCTAACGTTATAATTATGACCGCCCAGAATACAATGGTAAACGCGATAGACGCCATGAAGCAGGGCGCATATGATTACATAACGAAACCTTTTGAGCTAGACGAAATTCTCGGCATAATAGAAAAAATAAAAAAGAATGAAAATTTAGAAAATAAAAAATTAGAAAAATCGGAAGATTTTCTCGATACTCTGCTGGTAGGCAAATCCA
The DNA here is from genome assembly GCA_021788495.1 of bacterium. The sequence continues at coordinate 1,096 of JAJYKQ010000132.1, forward strand.
AAACCATGCAGGAAGTTTTCAAGACTATCGGTAAGTTATCGCATAACAACGTTACGGTATTAATCTTGGGGGAATCGGGCACGGGTAAGGAACTTGTCGCAAGGTCTATACATTTAAACAGCGTAAGAAGCGACAAGCCGTTTATTGTAGTAAATACTCCTTCCGTTCCCTCGGAACTGCTTGAATCCGAACTGTTCGGTCACGAAAAGGGTTCATATACCGGCGCAAACGAAAAAAAAGAAGGGAAATTTATAAGCGCAAACGGCGGAACTATCTTTTTAGACGAAATAGGAGATATGCCCTTAAATCTTCAGGCGAAACTTTTGCGAGTTATACAGGAAAAAGAAGTTGAGCCTGTAGGCTCCAATAAACCGGTCAAAATCGACGTCAGAATTATTGCCGCTACAAATAAAAATCTTAAATCGATGATTAAAAACGCAAAATTCAGGGAAGATTTATACTATCGCCTTAACGTCATAGAAATTACGCTGCCTCCCCTAAGAGAACGAAAATCCGATATACCCATTTTAGCCGACTTCTTTATAAAAAAATTTTCTGAAGAACTTAATATCGCCGAAAAACAGTTGAGCAGCGATGCCCTTTCATTTCTTCAATCGTATAATTTTCCGGGAAATATCAGGGAACTCGAAAACGCTATCAGGAGATGTATGGTTATGTCTCCCTCTTCCGTATTGAATTCCGATGATTTTATGGAAATATTAAACAACGGCGAAAAAAATTTAAGCATCGATAAATATTTAAAAGATAAAAAAACGGAAATAGATCCTTTTGAAGACATTATAAGGCGCAAGATAAAAAATTATGCGGAAAAAATCAAAAATGTCGAAATCAACGATGTTTATAAATCCATAATGGGTTTAACAGAAAAGATAGTTATCGAGGAAATCCTTAATTTATGCAATTTTAATCAACTAAAAGTTTCCAAGCTTTTAGGTATAAACAGGAATACTCTGCGAAAAAAAATCAGCGAATATAAAATTGATTTAAAAAAAATAAAAAACGGTTAATTTTTTATGTATATGCCGGAAGAAGATTTTATACTTTCCGATAAAATATCGAATAACGATTCGATATCAAATACGGTTTGAAATTTTTTCCTTTCCGTTTCCAACAAACGTTCGCTTTCCGAAAGTTTGTCTATTCCTTTGAGCATAGAGTCTAATTCTGTTTTAATTTCAATATCCGGTTCCCCGTCTCCGGCTTTCAGTATTTCTTCCAGCCTGCGCCCGCCTATAGCCATTAAATTTTTTAAAGAAGAACAGTTAATAATTTCGTTTTCCAACCGCGTCCTTTTTTGTATAATTTCTTTATAATTTTCCAGATCTTTTCCGATAATGCCGGCTATGGCTTTAACTTCTTCTTTTAATTTTTTGACTTTTTTTACGTCGAGATAATTGCCTGCTTTAAACTCGCCGAAAAAAACAGGGAAATCGCCGCCTCCGGTTCCATTTGATTTTGCCAGGCGTTCTTTGAAAAAGGATAAATATTCTTCTCTCCCGAGATTGACGACTTTAAATACTTCGCCTTTTTTATTCTTTATCTGAACGTATATATCCATAAGCAGAATTATTATAATATTATTAATGCTTTTATTAATGTTACTTTTATCATTTACCGCATCAATTTTCGAAGGGATTTATATGCACCATAACGTCGTTTATATAAATATTTGACG
>JAJYKQ010000133.1 GCA_021788495.1 bacterium
AAATTCCGCAGACGTTTTTTATATCGAAAAGCGGGCGCATGATGTTTCACTGGGTAGGAGAGATATCGGGCGGAGCGCTTTACGGGATTACGAACAAACTTTTAAAAATGAACTAATTTTTTTAAATCGTTTTTTATAAAAATTAATGTATAAAATTTAAATATATTAAAATTTAAGAGGTAGTATTATATGGCGATAGACGATATGCTTTCCGAACTCAAAGACCTTGCAAAGGTCGTTGACGATGCTACAAAAAAGATAGGAGAATTCAAAAAGCCGGTAAAAGAAAGCTCGGACAGCATACCTCTTGCGCAGGACGGAATTTCCGACATCATAAAGGAAACCGAAAAAGCCGCAAACAACATAATGAACCTGCTGGACGAGATAAACGAAAACTCCAACGACATCGATAAGAGCCTGCATAATTTGATAGAACTTAATCCTATAAAAAAAATTAAAGAAAGTTTAATAAACCTAAAAGACCTTAATAAAAAAAATTTGGATAAAATTTTAGACGTTTTGTCCCTTCTTTCGTTTCAGGACCTTACCGGGCAGAAACTCTATAAAATACAAAATACCCTGAACGAAACAAAAGTTAAGCTGTTAAAGGTTTTAGTGGATACGGAGGTGGAAGCTAAAGACATTCCCAAGGAAAAGAAAGCAGAAATATACGGAAAATTAAAAGATATGGTTGCCGATAATCAAAAAATGGCCCAGAACGACGTAAATTCGATGCTCAGCGAATTGGGATTTTGATGTTCTTTATCGTTTTTTCTTCTTGCTTTTTTTGTATCGATGTGGCATAATAACATTTTTGTATTAAAAATATCAAAGTCCCCATCGTCTAGCCGGCCCAGGACATCGCCCTTTCACGGCGGCAACACGGGTTCGAATCCCGTTGGGGACGCCAATTTTTCCTGCAATTCTCCCGTTTAAATTATTGTCAGCCGGCCTTATTCAAACGGCATATTATTCCGCTAAAAAATGCTTTTTAATACAGCTTTCTTATTGACAATTAAGAAAATAAAGATATAAGATATTATAATATAATATCTTAGCCGTTTCATTTTCATTGCATATGAATATTTTTTTTGATACTATATGATAATGATATTTAATTAATTAATAATATTTTTATTATAATAGCAAATGGTACTAGAAGATATAAAATACCAGTTGGATCAATTTTATAGTTTCGACAATATAAAATTATCTTTTGAAGTTTTAAATAAACAGGGTTTTATATATTTTTCGAACGGCAAAATCCTTAACGCCGTTTTAGGTTCCGAGCGCGATATAGATGTTTTCAAAAAACTGAGCGGCATAGATTCAAATATTAATATCTCGGTAAGCATCGGGGAGCCTGCGCCGGAAACTACGCTCGATAAATATTTCGATGAAATTTTAGAAATAATTAACGGTAGCGCTAAAGAAGCAAAAACGGATACGAATCCCGGCTGGAAAGATTCAGAAATTATTGAAGCCGGCGAAGAATCTAATCCGGCCGTAGTCGTCAGAATTTCCGAAAGCCTTTCGGTAATACCCGGCGTAGAATCGATTATTGCAGTGAAGGATGACGGAGAGATTTTATATTCGAAAGGCGTGGACGATGCCGATTTCGAATCTGCCGACGCCATGTTTTTATATAACCAGTCAAAAGAGTTAGGCGATATATTAAACTTCAAATCGTTAAAAAGCACGATATGCGAAGCTAACAATTATAAAAAAATAATTATTAATAACAAAAATATTTTATACAGCATGAAAATTTCTTCGGGAGTTCCGGCGCTTAAAACGCAGATGGAAGCCGCTAAACTGCTAAAAGATGCATAATTGCGGCCGGAACGCGGTTCGCCGATAGAACATGCAGGCAGGCAAATAATAATTTATGGACGCTAAAGATAAAAGTATTATAGATAAAATACTTAAAATTGCCGGTGTAGATGCCTGTGCAGTATCTTCGTTGGACGGCGAGGTCTTAAGATATGAAACTAACGACGGCGAAATACTGCCGGAGCAAATAAATAAAGTTTCTCTGGAAATAAGCAAGCTCTTTGCCTCATATTCTATTTCGTCTATCGATATTACTTCTCTTTATTTGAATTTCGACGACAGAAATATTATAGTGAACGGATTCGGAAGCGGTTTTATTTTTATTTTGAGCAAAAGGAATTCCAACGTAAACCTGCTTAAGATGGAAACGTCTTATTTAGAAAGCGAGTTTATAAAAATAGTCAGCCAATCGCTTGGAAGCATTTCCGACAAGCCGCCGCTAATAAACGCTCAAGCGGCTCAAACGGTTGATAACGGTTCCGGAGCATATTCAAAAAATGAAGACGACGATGTATTCAATGCGCTTTTCGGCGGGAAAAGCGGCGGAGAAGTTAAAAACCGTAAATTAATTTCGAAAAACAATTTAGACTCGATTAAAGATATTTTTTCTTCGAGCATGGGTCCTATATCCGCAATACTTTTTGATGAAAAAATTAAAGAATTAAACGAGGACGTCGATAATTTTAACGCGGAAAATATAGAAAATTTAATAAACAGGCTGTCCGAAGAGATAGAAGGCAAGAAAGACAGGTTAAATTTTATTACTGCGGCTAAAAATATCATAAATTCTTAGAACGTTCTTGCGCCGACCTTGAAAAAGAAAAGGTTCGGGTATTTTATCGCCGGCGTGGCTCAGGGGTAGAGCAGCTGATTCGTAATCAGCGGGTCGTAGGTTCGATTCCTATCGCCGGCTCCATTAAAAACAAAGGGTTTGAAAACCCGGCGTTTTCT
>JAJYKQ010000001.1 GCA_021788495.1 bacterium
TCATTAATATATTTATTGATTATTTCATAAGCCGATTTATAGTTCTGCCCTGCGATTATTGCATTATTTTTTCTTTTAGCCATTTTCTAAATTCCTCTATTATTTCTATATTTTTTCCGGTATATTCCTTTGTGCATTTTATATAAAAATTCAACTTTGCATCGTTATATCTTGCCCCAATATTAAAAGCATTAATATCTTTTAATATATTTACCTGTTTTTTTTGTAATATTCGGCAAGTATCTCGTTTTCAAAAGATTCGCTTATCATATCTAAGGTTTTCCAGTCGCAATTTCCTGATAATTTTAAAGATTCACCTAGTTCCACTATTGCTTTATCGTATTTTAAATGTAAATCGTAAAGAACATGATTTGCCGGAACGTTCAAAGATTTTAAAGCTTCAATTATAGGGCAGTTTTTTTGGTCTTTGATATTTTTGTAATCTATTAAGTAAGGAACACGCCTTATAATTTTCTTTATATTTCTATAAGAAACTATTTTAATAGCATAAAGGCCTAAAAAGCTTTTAGGATGTTTTCTGTGTATTAAAGGTTTGTTTATTAAATAATTTTTAAGGCTGTCTATGGGCATCGGCTTTGCTATAGCATAGCCCTGAAGATAATCGACGTCCATCACAGAAAGTGCATCAAGTATATCGTCTGTTTCGACGCCTTCTACTATCAGATTGACTTTTTTATCGTTTGCAAGTTCTAGTATGGACTGGACAAAATGAAGATCTCTCGGATTGTCTTCCAGCGTTCTTACGAAAAATTGATCTAATTTAATTTCGTCTACCGGCAGTTCTTTAAGGCGCATAAGAGAAGAATATGCGCTGCCTACGTCGTCTAGCGCAACCTTAACCCCTAAATCTTTTATAGCATGTATGTATTTTATGGCATTGTCTTTGCTTAAAAAATCGCCGGTTTCCAGAATTTCTAAAACTAATTTTGAAGAATCGCATCCGGTTTCCAATATGTTTTTTAAACACGATATAAACTCTTCCGATATAAATTTAGGATCTACGTTAATCGAAATAAATAGCTTTTCTGCCGGTTCTCCTATTTCCGACAGTTCTATGAACGACTTTGCCAGCATTTCCCTGCATAAGTAGAATAAATCTTTTTCGTTTAACATAGGTAAAAAATTATACGGCGATATTATGTCGCCTTTGTCGTTTAACCGCGCAAGAGCTTCTACGCCGACTATATCCCTGCTGTAGTTATCCATAATAGGCTGATAATAAACCGATAAATTGCCATTTTTCAATAACTTCTGCATATTATTTTCTGAGTAAGGCAAGGTTTCTCCGTAAAAAGCATAGTATTTTAAACGGTCGCCTTTTTTATTTTTGCTATCGTATAATGCCTGATCGGCATAACGCAAAAGATTGTCTGTGGTCGGCAGCTCTTTGTTTTCGATAGATCCGTCAAACATATATATTCCCATGCTGAGACCGGTCGATATTTCATTTTTATTTTCTAAAAGAATCGATTCTTTAATCTTTTTTTCTATTTTTTCAAGTATAGTTTCAAGCTCGTTTTTATTGTTGATGTCTTCAATTATAATCACAAATTCATCTCCGCCGAGCCTTGCCGTAAAATCCGACTTGCGCAATACTTCTTTTATTCTTGCTGAAATTATTTTTAATACGTTATCGCCCGCGTGATGTCCGAATGTATCGTTAATAGGCTTAAAATCGTCAATATCGATAATGGCAAGGGCAAGAAATTTTTTGCGGCGGCTTGCTCTCGATATTGCTCTTTCCAGTTCAATCAATAAGGAGCGTCGATTGGGAAGACCGGTAAGCTCGTCGTAAAAAGCTTGGTAGGAAAGCTCTTCGGCCAGCCTGTGCCTTTCAGTAATGTCGGTTATTGTCCATAATATTTGCTCTTTGCCGTCAGCTACTCTGTTTATTTTTTGTCCGTAAAAATCGACATAAATAATAGTTCCGTCTTTCTTTATTAGCGATATATCACGTTCTAATCCTTTTCCTTCTATTAATATCTTATCTGCAAGTTCCGCGACTCTTTTATAAGTTTCGTCGTCGGGATAAATGTCCTTCAATCTAAAATTTTTTAAGGATCCTGCATCGGAATAGCCTAAGGTATTGATAACGGCGTCGTTAGCTTCGATAAAAACTCTTTCTGGATAGCTTATTAATGCGATGCCTGCAGAAGTATTGCTTAGCAATGCATTTCTTATTTCGGTTTCTCTTTCTTTACTGTTTATAAGATCTATCCTGTCTAAACCGAATCCTATATCCAAAGCTATTTCTTCCAAAATATTTTTAAGGTCTTCGTCGAAAAAGTTTTCTTTTGAGTGAAGCAGAGTAAATACCGCCCATATAGAACCGCCTCTAAATACAGGAATAGATGCGCTTGACGTCAAATCGAACTCTCCGAATAATTCTAGCCAGGGGTGCATATAATTATCTTCTCTAAATGAAGGAATATAAACAGGTTTTTTTGAACGCCAAGATCTGCCGACGCAGGTATATCCATTCTGAACGTCCGGATTCACAGAGATATCGAGCCTTTTTAATAAATCGGCCGTCCCGTAATTAGATATAAACCAGACCGATCCTTTTTCGTCAGGCTTGGCTATCCATGCAGATTTCAAACCTGTGTAATTTATCGTCATTTCACAAATAGAGTCCAAAAGCATTTTTTCATTTTCTGTTCTGCTTATCAACTGGTTCATCTGCGCCAATAGAAAATTAAATTCGGTAAGGCGTTTCTGGTGCTCTGCCTCATATATTAAGCGGTTGTTTATACTAAGCTTGTTAAGGGCCAAACCTAAAGAATTTACAAGTTGATTTATTATTCTTACCATTTCTTTGGTAAAATAATGCTTTGAATCAGATTGTATCCCTAAAACCGCTACGGGATCCGAATTAGAATCCTCGTATATGGGGAAAGCCATTAAACTTTTTACTTTTAAAAAAGTCGGATATTTATCTATAAAATTTTTATCAAGGCTATAAATGGGTCCTACCGCTTTTTTTTCTTTATAAGCTATTGAGACCGGCATATTTTCAGTAGTATCGTCGCTTTTTAAATAAGGCTGTATTTTTAAGAGATTTTTTTCATGTTCTTTATCGTCGGCACATGCCGCGACAGGTATAAGATAACCCATCTCTTTGTCCGGAACGACTAAAATCGACCCTATGGCATCCGTTTTAGCGACTATTATATCTACTATATGCTTATATATAGTTTGGGCATCTTTTAGATATAAAGCATCTTCCTGCGCGCTGATCGCAGCGGATTGATATCTTTTCAGCCGCATAATCCTTTTAAAAGCTATAATGGAAATTATGTCAAATACAGCAAATATAAAGGCAAACAAAATCGTCATTATCAGATAAATCCATTCCTTGTTCCAAAAAAACTTTTCATAAGTCGAGTTTGTCCAGCCTGCTTTTATTATCCATGGATAACCCTTTATTTTTTGAGTTGCTCCGCTTAAAAAATTTGACGTATTGTCGGGACCTGCATTTAATTTTCCGTTTTTCCAAAACAATATTGTTTTGCCCGAAGATTTTTCTATTAGATATGTTTCAATATAATGAGGAGTCCGTATCAGGCTGAAATTTGAAAGAATAAAAGGAGAACCGATAAAACCCAACACAGTACCATTTTTGCCGAGTATATGTTCGTTCATAGGTATAACAAATTTTTTATTTGTTTTTTCAAAATATAAAGTTCCTACATAACGGTCTTTGTAGCCGGATATCTGAGTAAAAATTGTATTTTTTATATTTTTAAAACCGTTTTTAGAGCTTGACCATATTACTTTGTCCATTGAGCTGTTTAAAATATTGATAGTCGAAATACCTGGATGATATTTTTTAAAACTTTTAAAAATATTTAATGATTTTCTGCTTAGAGAAAGATATTTGTAGTTTACTTTTAAAAAATCTTTTCTTAAAAAATCGAGGTCGTGAAAATGGGCGTTTATCTGCGTTTTAATTTCGGAGGACAAGTCTGAAGCGGTAAGCTTTGAATCGGACTTCAAGCGCCTTAATATTGTTTCTTTAAGGGTTAATGTTTCATGCGCAAAAATAAAAATTGCAATGCATACGATAAACAAGAAAAAAGCATGAAACGAGAATATCTGGAGTTTTTCCTGTTTCGTCAGTTTTTTTTTATTATTTTTCCACAAAGATTTATTTAACATATGGACAGTCGTTTTCGACAGTTTATGTTTTGCACGCCAAGCAAAATACGATCAAAATTATTAAATATCAAGATAAATCGAAATAAATATATAAGATCAATTGATATGCAAAAATCTACATTGCTACATTGCCATGCATCATTAATTTATTATACATATTTTACGTTATTTAATCAATTTATAGTTATTTATATATTAAAATGCAAATAAAATAAGCATTTATAAGTTTTAACTATAATACCGTGGGATGCTTGAAGTTCTTATCGTCTTTTTCAGGATAATCTATATTATAATGGGTGCCTCTAGATTCCTTTCTAAGAATAGCCGATGTGATTATAAGATTTGCTACTTCGGCTATATTCCTTAGTTCTAGGAGGTCTGTGGTTATCTTAAAATTCCAGTAATATTCTTTTATTTCGGAAAGAAGGTTGTCTATCCGCCTCTTTGCCCTTTCTAAACGCTTGTCCGACCTGACGATGCCGACATAGTTCCACATAGTCCGCCTGAGTTCGTCCCAGTTATGAGAAACGACTATCATTTCGTCGCCGCCCGTTAAACCGAAATCTTTCCATTCTGGCAAAGCCGGTTTTTCTTTTTCTGCGGCATCCGAATTAGATTTATTTAAAACTTTGGACCTGGAAATTTTACCGGATTCTTTTAAAAACCGATAAGCCGCATTGTAAGACTTTTTAGCAAAAACGCATCCTTCGAGCAAAGAATTACTTGCAAGCCTGTTTGCCCCGTGAAGTCCGGTGCATGCAACCTCGCCGATGGCATAAAGTCCTCCGACTGACGTCAAGCCGTTTTCGTCAGTAAGTATCCCTCCGCATAAATAATGAGCGGCGGGAACGACCGGTATCCATTTTTTAGACATATCTATGCCGAAACTCAATGTGGTCTTAAAAATATCGGGGAATCTATTTTCCAAAAATTCTCTGCTTTTGTGCGTCATATCGAGATATACACATTCGTCTCCCGTTCTTTTAAGTTCTAAGTCGATAGTTCTTGCTACGATATCACGGGGTGCAAGGCTCTTCAGCGGGTGAACGCCGTCCATAAAAGGCGTTCCGTTTTTTAATCTTAAAATGCCGCCCTCTCCCCTGAGAGCTTCGGATATTAAAAAAGATTTTGATTCAGGATGGTAAAGTATAGTTGGATGAAACTGGTAAAATTCCATATTGGCTATTTTGGCGCCAGCCCTGTGCGCCATAGCTATTCCGTCGCCGGTAGATATATCTGGATTAGAAGTGTATAAGAAGACTTTTCCTGCTCCGCCGGTGGCAATCGCTACTATATCCGCGCTTACGGTTGCTACTTCGCCGGTACTTTTATTCAGAAGATATGCTCCTAAAACCCTGTTTTCTTTATCTATTTCTATTTTCAGCTTTCGTGTGGTAATTAAATCTATGCCTATGTGATTTTCGAATATTTTTATATTAGGTTTTTCTCTTGAAGTATCTACTAATGCCCTTTCTATTTCTCTTCCAGTTATATCGCCGGCATGCAGGACTCTTCTTTCAGAATGCCCGCCTTCCCTTCCTAGATCGAACTCTTTATTATTACATGAATGTTTGGCAAATTTGACGCCCCAGCGCAATAGATCCCGCACCACGCCCGGTCCTTCCTCCACTACCATTCTGACGATTTTTTCGTCGCAAAGTCCGTCGCCGGCGGTAATCGTATCGCTGATATGTTTTTCGTATGAATCTTTATCAAGGTTCATAACGGCGGCGAGTCCGCCCTGAGCATAGTTCGTATTGGACTCGGCTTCTTCTTTTTTTGTAAAAATTCCTACGGATACAGATTCGTCGAACCTATTGGCAAGAGAAAGACCGGCTATGCCGGAACCTATAACGAGAACGTTAAAATGCATAAAATATATTAATATTTATTTGTGCCGCTGTTTAAATTCCATTTCAATACCGCTTTTCCGTTTACTCCTGTAATTATAAGTTTAATAGATTTAACGCCCTGATTTAAAAATAATTTGCGTTCTTTTTTATCGTAATATTTTGGAAATTTTATAATATACTGCTTTGACCAATCCGTAACGTAAGGAAAGAATTTCTTTAAAAAAACTTTTTTTTGATGCGAGGGTTTAATACTGAGCGGCATAATGCTTTCGCCCTCGTTATTCGTTAAATAAACCATCCATATAGACCGTTTTAAATCTAAGTCGTTATAAGATTGGCGCGGAGTATATACCGAAACCAAAAAAACCGTATTTTTCTTTACTTTTTTGCTTAAATTATCCATATGCTTCATATAATAATTATAATATCTTTTTTCATACGAACGCATAAAAGATTTGTCTAAGTATGTAGCTCTTATATACATTACCGTATTAAGATTATTGTATATATCCGCTTTACGCGTTGCCTTGCTAACTGCAGAATTATACTCTCCCTTAGACTGAAACGGCTGGTTTAAGCCGAGCGAGCTAAACACCGAACAACCGGACAGCAAAAAAAGAGGTATGGTAAATGCAAAAAGTAAAATAATTAAAAAAATAGTTTTTTTCATAAATAAAAATACCTCCGTCAGAACCGCTCCGTTAGGCTGACGCCTGATACCCCTCATTAAAAAGGAGGGGAGCTAATTGAATATTATCCCGTTATATCGCTTTTCGTAAAAACGGAATGAAGGGCAATACCGTTTTCTTTAAGGAATTCGGCTCCGCCTTCCTGCCTGTCAACTACGCAGACGGCATCCGTTATCTCGTAACCTTCTTCGCGTGCATTTTTTACAGCTTTTATAATTGAACCGCCGGTCGTAACGACGTCTTCTATTATTAAAATATTGGCTCCTTTTAATAAAAACTGAACCGGCTCTATAAGATTTCCTTTTCCGTATTCTTTTTTTTCTTTTCTGATAACGACGGATTTTAAAGGATTTTTATCTAAAAAACCGGCGGTAAGTATAGACGAAATTAAAGGAATGCCGCCGACCGGAACGCCGGCGATTACCGAAAATTTTAAATCTTTCATTTTTTTAATCTCTTCGTAAAGCAGTCTGCCGAGAAGATATAAATACTCGCCGTCGAAAGAAATTCTGCGCAAATCTATATAAAAGTCGCTTGTTTTACCCGAGGCAAGAACGAATTCTTTTTTTTCATAACATAAAGTTTTTACGGCATTCAATACGGACGTTTTAAGTTGTTCGGCGGTATCGTTTAAATCGTTATTTATCATTATATTTTCCGTATAAAAACAGTTTATATATTTTTATATTAATTATATATTCAAAAAACTTCTTTGCTGAACAGTTTTAACTGTAATTGATTTTCATATTCGGACTCATCGAAAGTTTCCTGAGGATAAACATTTGAAAAACAGGCTTCGCAAAAATTAACGCCGCTTCCTACCGCCCTGCTTAAACCTTCTATCGAAAGAAATTTTGTTGTGGTAGCGCCGAGTTTGGCATTTATCTCTTTTTCGCTGTATTTGGCCGCCATAAGGTCTTCCTTTACGGGAGTGTCGATCCCGTAAAAACATGGAGCAATAACCATAGGTGAGCTTAAACGCAGATGAATCTCTTTTGCGCCTGCAAGTTTCAGCATATCGACGATTTTTTTAGAAGTCGTTCCCCTGACTACGGAGTCGTCCACGACGACGACTTTTTTCCCTTTTATAACGTCGGGAACGGGATTTAGTTTTACTTTAACGCCGAAATGCCTGATTGATTTTTTAGGCTCGATAAACGTCCTTCCCACATAGTGATTTCTGGTAAAACCCATTTCGAAATCTATGCCGGAGCCTTTTGAAAAACCTAAAGCGGCAGGCACTCCCGAATCAGGAACAGGTATTACTATATCTGCATCCGGAGCCGATTCCTTTGCAAGTTCTTTGCCCATTTGAATGCGCAGGCTGTAAATGGATTTACCGTTAAAAATGCTGTCAGGCCTTGAAAAATATATAAGCTCGAATACGCAGGCTGAATTTCGTTCCATTCTAAACGGAAATATGCTTCTTATGCCCTCGCCGTTGACCAGTATTACTTCGCCAGGCCTTACGTCTCTAATATATTCCGCATTTATAAGGTCTAGAGCGCATGTTTCCGAAGCAAAAACTATGGAGCTGTTAAGCCTTCCCATAACAAGAGGCCTGAAACCGAAAGGATCTCTTGCGGCTATCATCTCTTTTTCGGATAGAAAAAGAAAAGAGTAGGCGCCTTTAAGTTTTTTTAATGAGCTGATTATGCGGTCTATAAGAAGATTTTCTTTAGATGAAGCAGCAAGATGTATTACTACCTCGGTATCCGATGTAGATGAAAAAATAGAGCCGTTTTCTTCAAGCTCGTCTTTGATTATATGGGCATTAGTAATATTCCCGTTGTGAGCCACCGCTATCGAACCGAAATAGTAATCGGCGACAAGAGGCTGAGCGTTTTTAAGAAGAGTTTCTCCCGACGTGGAATACCTTACATGCCCTATGGCGTTTTTTCCTTTGAGCTGTAAAAGAGTGTTTTCTTTAAATACGTCGTTTACGAGACCCAGACTTTTATGAAAATAGAGTCCGTTCATATCGGACGATGCTATTCCGCAAGACTCCTGTCCCCTGTGCTGAAGCGCGTAAAGTCCAAGATAAGTTATTTTGGCGGCTTCTTCGTTATTATATATGCCGAATACGCCGCACTCGTCTTTTATTTCTTCCATAGTATATATATATTATATAGTTAACAAATTAAATAACGGAAAAATATCTATCTTTTATTTTATCACTTTTTAAGTCTATTTTGTCGTTAATTTTCATTACGCCTTTTTTAACCTCGCCGATTTTTTCCGATTTTATTCCGTATTCGGCGCAAATTTCCGAAACAGCCGCTTTTTTAGGTCCGCTTAATTTTTTATCCATGCTTATTATAAAGGCCTGTTCGAATTCCGAAAATAAGAAAGAGTCTATTCTGACACCTCTTTTTGCGATATCGTAATTTACGGCAAAACCGAGAGTTTGATTCGGGCATGTTATCGCGCTCTCCGCCAGAGAAACAAAAATTCCGCCTTCGCTTACGTCGGACGCGCTCTTTAAAAATCCTTTATTTATTAACGTTCTCAGGCAGTTTTGAAGGTTGGCTTCATAATCTAAATCTATTTCCGAAGGTTTTTGCATAAAATTTCCGTATTCTAAATCCATATAAAGGCTGCCGCCGAGATTGCCGGATAACCTGCCCAAAATATAAATTTCGTCCCCTTCGTTTTTAAAATAAGGAGTTACAGCATCTTCGACGTCGTCTATAAAACCGAGCATGCCTATAACCGGAGTAGGATAAATCTTATGTACCGTAGTTTTCTCGCCGTCTTTTTTTGCGGTTTCGTTATAAAAACTGACGTTTCCGCTTATAACCGGAGTATTCAGTTTTAATGCCGCAGATTTTATGCCTTCAACGGCATTTGCGAACTGCCACATAACTTCGGGATCTTCAGGACTTGCAAAATTAAGGCAGTCTGTAATAGCTGCGGGATATCCGCCGCACGCGGTTATATTCCGGGCGCATTCCGTTACGGCAAGCGCTCCTCCGGTAAACGGATCCAGATATGTATATTTTGAATTTCCGCTTGTATTTAATAAAAAACCTTTTTTACAGGCTCCTCTGCCGCTTACTTTTAAAACTGCGGCGGAAAAACCGGGCGGAACGACGGTAGCAGTCCCTATAGTATAGTCATACTGCGTAAAAACATTTTTTTTAGATGCTATATTAGGATGCGTTATGATTTTAACGGCTATATCGTTAATATTTTCGGTAATTTTATAATTATCGGCATTTAACTTTAACGGTTTTACACTGCTTAAGTACTCAGGTTTTTTAACCGGCCTTTTATATTCGGGTCCGTTTACTATCGTATCTACGTCAAGCGTTTTATATGGTTTCGATTTATAAAAAAATCTAATTTCTTTTTCTTTAATAACCTCGCCTACTTCCACGCAATTTAATCCCCATTTGTCGAAAACCGCTTTTAATTCGTCAAATTTATCTCTGCCGCATGCCAATAACATTCTCTCCTGAGATTCGGAAAGCATCATTTCTATGGGAGTCATTTCGGAAGTTCTTAACGGAACCGCGTCTAAATTTATAATCATCCCTTTTCCGCTTTTATCCGCCATTTCAAACGACGAACTGGTTAAACCGGCGGCGCCCATATCCTGTATAGAAACTATAAGCTTTTTTCCCATAGCTTCAAGGCAGGCTTCTAAAAGAAGTTTTTCGGTAAAAGGATCTCCTACTTGAACCGTGCTTCTTTTTTTGTTCTTTTTTAAATCGAATTCTTCCGATGCCATCGTGGCTCCGTGTATGCCGTCCATTCCGGTCGAAGAACCAACATAAACAACGATATTGCCCTCTTCGCACTTAGAAGAAAGAAATATGCCGTCTTTTTTAGCTATGCCTATGGTAAAGGCATTTACAAGAATATTGTCATCGTAACATTCGTCGAATACGACTTCTCCGCCTACGGTCGGAACGCCCATGCAGTTTCCGTAAAAACCTATTCCTTTAACTACTTCCGACAGATAGTACGGCGTCCTCGGATGGGAAAAACTTCCGAATCTTAAAGAATTTAAATTTGCAACCGGCCTTGCTCCCATAGTAAAGATATCGCGCATAATGCCGCCTACTCCGGTGGCTGAACCCTGAAAAGGCTCTATAAAAGAAGGATGATTATGGCTTTCCATCTTGAATACAAGCACATCGCCGTCTCCAAAATCCACTACTCCTGCATTTTCGCCGGGTCCTATAAGAACTTTGCCTCCTTCAGTCGGCAGAGTTTTTAAATAAACCTTGGAGCTTTTATAAGAGCAGTGCTCCGACCACATAGCCGAATATATGCCTAGTTCGAAAGCATCCGGCTCATGTCCTAGCAGTTCCGAAATCTTGCTGTATTCTTCCGACGACAAACCGAAAAGTTTTTCTGTTTTTTTATTATCGTTTTTTTTAGCGCTGACGTTATCCATTTTAATTTTATTTTATTTAACGTTTTTTTAATTTTTATCTTTCTTTTATATATTTAATGATAGATTGAAAAATATATCCTCCATCTTCGCTTCCTATAATTTTTTCGGAAGACCTTTCGGGATGAGGCATTAAGCCCATTACATTGGCGTTTTCGTTTGAAATGCCTGCAATATTGTGCATGGAACCGTTGGGGTTAGAAAGTTCGGTTATATCCCCGTTTTCGTCGCAATATTTAAAAATCACGGCATTTTTATCGTTTAAGCCTTCTATTATTTTCTTTTCGGCAAAATAGTTACCGTCGTGATGGGCAATAGGCATTTTCAGCAGAGAGCCTTTTTTTAAAGCGCATGTAAAAGGCGTTTCCACATTCAGGGTTTTTAAATAAACGTCTTTGCATTCGAATTTTAAAGAATTATTGGTAAGCATAACGCCGTTTAAAAGACCCGCTTCTAGAAGTATCTGAAAACCGTTGCAGATTCCTAAAACTATGCCGTCTTTAGAGGCGTAATCTTTGACGTATTCCATTACGGGACTCCTGGCGGCGAGAGCGCCCGACCTTAAATAATCGCCGTATGAAAATCCGCCCGGAATTACTATGATATCATACCCGCCAAGATCCTTAATTTTATCTTTATGCCATATAAACGAAGCATTAAGACCGAATACTTCTTTCAAAACCCTATACACGTCGGCATCGCAGTTAGAGCCCGGAAAAACAGTTATGCCCGCTTTTATGTTTTTATTTTTCATAATAAATATGTTATTTTATTTAATTTCTACAGTAAACTCTTCTATTAACGGATTAGACAGAACCTTTTCGGAAATCTCTTCAGCCTCGCCTTTAAAGAAATCTTGCCCTGCTTTTTTCTCAGCGGCGAAATCGACCTCTATATACTTCCCTACCCTTACGTCTTTTATGTTATCGTAGCCCGAAGATTTAAGAACCGACAAAACCGCTTTGCCTTGAGGATCCAATACTTCATCTTTCAACATAATTTTTATAAACGCTTTTTTATTCATGATTTCCCCGCCTGTCTTTTTGTTGTTAAATTGCTTTCCGACGTTTTAATTGTTCAGTTTTATTTATTCGACATTGTATCTGTCGAAAATATAGTTTATATATTTAAAATAATAATTAATATCGAATAATTCGTCTATTTCTTGAGCCGTCATATGCTTTGAAACGGATGCATCTTTTTTTAAAAGTTCGCTGAAATCTATCTGCGAAAGGATGCTCTCGTGGGCAAGGCCCTGGACTATTTTATAGGCGTCTTCCCTGAGCATTCCTTTATCGATAAGAGTCAGCAAAACTTTTTGCGAAAAAATAACGCCTTTTGTTAAATTGATATTTTTTAACATATTTTCTTCTTTGACTACTAAATTTTCTATCAAATAAGTTAACTGATGAACTATATAATATACCAAAATAGTAGAATCCGGCGCAATTATTCTTTCGACCGACGAATGGGAAATATCCCTTTCATGCCATAAGGGTATATTTTCAAGAGATGCTATAAGATTTGACCGGACTATGCGGGAAAGCCCGCATATGTTTTCGGATACTATAGGATTTTTTTTATGCGGCATTGCCGAAGAACCCTTTTGCCCCGGCGCAAAAGGCTCTTCTGCTTCGGCTACTTCCGTTCTCATAAGATGCCTTATTTCTAAAGCTATTTTTTCGCAAGAGGCGGCAAGGGAAGCAAGGGAATAAAAAGCATCCGCATATACGTCCCTCTGTATAACCTGATTGGACAAAATATGTTTAAGACCGAGAATATCGAGAGCCGTTTGCTCAACTTCTGGCGGAATATTGGCATAATTCCCTACTGCCCCTGAAAGTTTGCCGAAAGATACCGACTTTATCGCCGTCTTTATTCTCTCCTCCGCTCTTTTAATCTCTTCATAAAATATAAGGAGCTTAAATCCGAAGGTTATCGGCTCTGCATGTATTCCATGCGTTCTTCCCATTACCGGCGTATGTTTATGCCTTGCTGCCTGATTTCTTAAAGATACTCTTAAAATTTCTGTTTTTTTAAGTATTAATTCCAGCGATTCCTTCATCAGCAAAGAAAACGACGTATCTCCGACATCCGAAGAAGTAAGCCCTAGATGAATAAACCTGGAATCTTCGCCGACATATTTTGCGACGTTGGTTAAAAAAGCTATAACATCGTGTTTTGTAACGTTTTCTATTTCCTGTATCTCGTTAACGTTAAACTTAGCTTTCCTGATTATATTTTCATAGGAAGAATCGGGTATTTTTCCTGTTTTATTGTAAGCAGTGCATACTGCAAGTTCAACCCTGAGCCATGTCAGGTATTTATTTTCTAAAGACCATGCCTTGGCTATTTCAGGAAGAGAATATCTTTCAATCAAATTTATACCTCCTTAATTTATAATTGGAAACAGTTTGAAAAATGCGTCAGATTAATTTTCCGCAAACAACTTTATATATTAATTGACTTTTCCATATGCGTAAAATAAAATCTGACATCTTTTTCTTTTTTTCACTAACCAATCTCGCTTTGTCGAGTGCATAATTCCGTTATTTTTTCGTAGCGATAGCTATTTTATATAATCCATGCTCTATGCTTAACCCCATTACATTCACTATGCTCGCGGCGGTAGATTTTTTATCGGCCTTTATAATTATAGTAGCGTTACCATGAGTTTTTTTTACGTCTTTTAAAAATAAAGACAATTTTTTAAGCGACAGCTCTTTATTTCCGTAATATATCCTGCCTGCTTTAGTAATATAAAGCGTTATAGGTTTTTTTGAAGAAGAAAACGACTTTGCTCCTGATTTCGGCAGATGAATTTTTATGCCGTAATTTGAAGTAAAAGTCGTCGTCATCATAAAGAATATCAACAGGGTCAAAAATACGTCGACCATATTAATAACGTTAATTATAGGGTCGGGTTTTCTTTTAGACGTAAATTTCATTTCGCTTGTCTTATATAATTGTAAATATAAATTATTATCTGAAAAGGCGCAGGATTAATTTCCAGCTTTATATATAATACTGTGACAATATTGAATTCTGTAACGGTCACAACATGCGAAGAAAAAATCTGACACATGTTCCTTTGAAATTATTTTCAGTCGGTTTTAATAAAAGATATGACCCTTGACGCCGTGTCTTCCATAACTGCTCCGAAGTTAAACGCTTTAGAAGCAAAATATTTAAAAAACAAAAAAGACACTATTGCTATTATAAGCCCTATGGCAGTAGAATAAAGCGCTTCCGAGATACCAAGAGCAAGAAGATGAGGATTTGCAATGCCGTTTCGGTATGATACCGCACTGAGAGCTTTTATCATGCCTACTACCGTCCCAAGAAGCCCCAACAAAGGAGCTATTGTAGTTATAGCGCTCAATCCTTCGAGATTTTTTTCAAGGTCCAAGTATGCCCTCTTGCCTGATTCTTCAACTTCTAATTTAACAGTCTCTATGGAATTTTTACGATTTTCTATAATAGAAAGATAAATTTTGGCTATAGGCGTTTTTGCCGTCATGCACATGCCTTTGGCCTTTTCTATATCGCCGTTTTTAATAGATTTTTCTACATTGCCGAGAAACTCTTCCGGAAATATTTTAGATTTTCTAAGACTGTAAAAACGTTCTATTATGATTGCAAGGGCGATGACCGAACACAGTATTAATGGATACAAAAAAAATTCCGTCAATAATTCGCTCTGATTAAACATAATACTTCACCCTCACCTTTTTATATTCTTTTGTGCTTTCGAGAGCATCGAAATCCTTAAGTCCCGTAAGCGAAGAAATCTTGTCCATAACGCTGTCGGCCTCGTCTTTAGATTTTGCATGTATCATAGTAAATATATTATATTCCCATCTTCCGGGATAAACAGGCCTGAGATAACAATGAGAAACTTCTTTAAGCGAAGACATAATTTTGCCGTTTTTATCGGCTTCTTCGCTGCCCGATTTCCATATTCCCATAAGATTATAACTGAACCCCGCTTTCTGATGATATAAAACGCATGCAAATCTTCTCATTTTTCTTTCGCTTATAAAATTTTTGACGGTTTCAATTATTTTTTCCTGCGGGATGCCGAGGGCTGCCGACATATTTTTAAAAGGTTCATCCGTAATTTCTATATCTTTTTGAAGCTCTCTAATACATGCTTTTTCAAATTCGGAAATTTTTATTTCCGAATCTTTTTTGAAATCTTCATGCGAAAAAAACTTAAACGAAGATGCGGCGTCTGCACCAGTCATATCGAAGTTGACTCCGATTTTAAAAAGTTTAAGGGTGGGAAGTATAAGATAGTCTTCGGCCGCGGATTTCTTAGACAGTATTTTTATTTCTTCTTCGAGCGAATACTCGGCTGGCATGGTTATCGTAAACCATATATTGTATTTATGATTTCTAAGGTAATTGTGGCTTACCCCGCTGTGGGAATTTATCGTTTCGGCTGCTGAATCGGCCGATTTATCGGCCACCTTAAAAGCCGCCAAGGTGCTTTTATATCCTATATTGTGCGAATCGAATATTGCGCTTATCTGCCTGATAATTTTAGCTCTCTTTAAACTTAGTATTCTGTCTATTGCTTCATCTTCAGTAATGCCAGTAATATTTGCTATTTCTAAGAATGGACGTTTGGAAATAGGAAAATCGGTCTGAAGAATATTTAAGATTTTTCTATCTGTAAGTTCAAGTTCCATAAATTTTTAAATTCCGCAAAACAAGGTTTAACAATTTCATTCTAATAAATTATAACAGTTTAACAGGATAACCGTCAAGAAAAAAGAAAACCTCCGATCGTATAAAATTTAACGATTGGAGGTTTCAAATAATTTTTTTTTGTTATCTACTATCTTTAGTTACCTTTAAATAGCTTACTTTAAGGACTCAAGATATCTAGCGATAGTGCTAACGTCTGAAGCCGGCATGTTTTTGTGATTAGGCATAATGGCAATATAGGACTTTCCGTTAAGAGTAACCGAACTTCCTGAAGTAAAATGCGCTCCAGGATTTACTATCTGCGTTTTAATCCATGACAGGCTCCTCTGGGAACCTATATGAGAAAGATTCGGACCTACTTGCCCGCCCGAGCCGTTAATAGTGTGACAGGCTATGCATCCTTCCGACCTGAATAATGCCGGTCCTGAAGAGGCAAAAGCCGAAACCGCAAAAGATGAAACTCCTGCAAATATTACTGCAGCAGTAATTAATTTACTCATTTTTGAAAACATTGTAATTCACCCCCCTTTTTTTAATATGTATTATGTATTATTTAATATTTAATAGTAGAAATAATCGAAAAAAATATGCGCAAAAATAGAAAGTATTGAAAAAAATTAGCTGATTTAGTTGATTATTTATATAATATATAGGTATTTTTAGTATTGTTATGAAGTTTTTATTATGCGTAATAATAAATTTATATCTGTCCGAAATGCGGTAAAAACAGCAATATCGGACAGATATAAAAATAATAAATTATTTCAATGATTTAAGATATCCCGCAAGAGCGTTAAGTTTAGAAGCAGGCATATGCTTATGCGGCGGCATAATAGCCATATAAGATTGTCCGTTTATAGTTACGGAACTGCCCGACGTAAAATGCGCCGAAGGATTAGTAATCTGGGTTTTAAGCCATGAAAGGCTTCTTTTGCTGCCGACATGAGAAAGGTCCGGACCAACCGAACCGCCCTGTCCGTTAATAGCGTGGCAGGCTATGCATCCTTCTGAACTGAAAAGCGAAGAGCCTGTGGAAGCAAAAACCGTAGTAGCGCTAAAAGTTAACGCAGAAGCAATTAATAAAGACGAAATTACTTTTTTCATTTTCATAATAATTTTTCTACCCCCTTAAAAAATTAAATAAATTAATAATGTTTTATTCCTTTATCATCAAATATTATAATAAAAAAAAAATTAAGTCAAGATTTTTATCTGTTTTTTATATATTTTTTTCTTGCATTTTTCGGCAAATAACATATAATAAAAAATCGTGTAAAAATTTTATTTATTTTGTTAAAATTTATCAGGGGATTTTAATTCCCAAGGAGGTAAGTAAAATGAATTCTTTAGGCACGCATTTGCTTTTAGAATTAAAAAAATGCAGAAAAAATATTCTGGCTGATCTCGAGTTTGTTGAAACTGCTATGCTGGATGCGGCATCGGAAGCAAAAGCTACGATAGTAGAGCATAAATTTCATGAGTTTAATCCGTTCGGGATAAGCGGAATGGTTATTATTGCCGAATCTCATCTTTCTATCCATACATGGCCTGAATACGACTATGCTGCGGTAGATATTTTCACTTGCGGCGACATAATTAAACCTCAGGAAGCTGCAGAATTTTTAGTGGAAAGATTCGGTTCTTTAGAGCCGCAAATTATGGAAATAAAAAGAGGCCTTATATCTATTTACAACGAAGAACTTCCTCATAAAGTACTGTGCGAGGAGAAGCTCGTCGCCCGTTAGCGTGCAATTCCTCTTAAATTTTCGTCTAATTTGGCGTAATAAGATATTTTCTGAGAAGCCCCTGCATCGGTTTTTTTTAACTCTGCAAGGGCTTTTTTTATGCTTTCTTTATCAAAAGGCTTTTGAAAAATCAAACTGCTTGAATTGTTTATGAGATCTAATAATGGAAGCAAAACGAAGAAGCGTTTAAAAATCTCTTTGTGCGGAATTTTTAAATCCGGCGAATCTATTTTTATCAAATTTTTGGAACTTTTATCCAAAGCAAAAAGAATATCTATATCTATAACTCTCGGCATATATCTTGCGGAATATTCTTTCCTGCCCATAATTTTTTCGATATTTTTCAGAAACGACAGAAGTTCATAAAAAAAAACAGATAATTCGTCGATATTATTATATGATTTTGATGGAATGTTAATGATAACAGCGCAATTTAAAAAAAAAGGCTGATTTTCGTTTCCGACAGGAGAAGTTAAATATATGGACGAAACGCTTAAAATCTTTGTCCCGTAAAGCGGACTTTTATGTTTATGGCCAAATCCGCTTAAAACTTTTGTTCCGTTTTTAATAAAGTCCAGGGCTTTTAATAAGTTAGACTCTTTATCGCCGACATTGCTGCCCAGCCCAAGACATACGATAAAATCTTCCTCGTCAAAATCAGCGTTTGCTAAATTCATGCTCCCATTCTGACTAAAGCTTCTTTTATGCGGTTTTCGCTTATGGTCAGTGAAAAACGCACAAAGCCTTCTCCGTTTTCGCCGAAGCCTGAACCTGGCGTGACTATTATTCCCGTTTCGTTTAAGAGCGATACGGCAAAATCCTTAGAGGACATGCCTGTTTTAGGAACATGCGCCCAGACGTAAAACGTAGCGTCGGATTTATATACTTTATAACCCAATTTTTCCAAACCAGAAACTAAAAGTTCGCGCCTTTTTTTATATATTTTATTATTATCCACGACTGCTTTAAGTTCATTGTCTAACCCGTAAGCTCCTGCAAGCTGGATGGCTTGGAATACACCCGAGTCCAGATTTGTTTTAACGGCTCCGAGCCCTTTTAAAATTTCTTCATTTCCCGCCGCAAACCCTATCCTGAATCCTGTCATATTAAACGTTTTCGAAAGCGAATGGAACTCTATTCCTATCTCTTTTGCTCCGTTTGCTTCAAGAAAGGAATCGTTTCCTTTTTCTCCGGTATAAACTTCGGAATATGCAAAGTCGTGAGCTACTATAATTTCATTGTTCTTAGCAAATTTTACCGCCTCGTTGAAAAAATGCCTGTCGGCAGATGCCGAAGTAGGATTATTCGGATAATTCAGAAACATAAGTTTTGCTTTTTTCAAAATATCGCCGGGTATAATCGAAAAATCCGGCAAAAAATCGTTTTCCTCTTTAAGCGGCATAATATAAGGAGTGCCTCCTGCAAAAATAGTGCCGGCCCTGTAAACTGGATACCCAGGATCAGGTATCAAAACTACGTCGCCCGGATTTATAAAAGCAAGCGGTAAATGCCCTATTCCTTCTTTAGAGCCTATTAAAGACAGAACTTCCGTTTCTGGATCAAGCGCTATATTAAATCTTTTTTTATACCAGTCCGAAACCGATTCCCTGAACTTTAAAAGACCTTCATATGAAGGGTATTTCTGATTTGCGTCTATTTCGCTTTCTTTCTTTAAAACATCGACTATTGCTTTCGGCGTAGGCAAGTCTGGATCGCCTATTCCAAAACTTATGATATCTACCCCCCTTGCTTTAACTTGGGACTTCAGTTTATCTATTTCCGCAAAAAGATACACGGGGAGCTGTTTAAGTCTATCCGACTGATTAAAACGCATGAATAGGAATCCTCCTTGAGAGATAATTATTTTGATTAATATTTTATAAATATTTTATAATAAAATTTTTTCTAAGTCTATATATTTTATAGCAAAGTCTTTATGCGCTTTCATTTCTCCGTATAGTTTTTCTTTAGAAACATAAGGGATTTCGCCTATAATAGGAATATCCGTAAATTCGCATAAAATTTCTTTGTTGGAAGACACGCTTTCGTCGTTTTCGCCTAAAGCATTATTTATAATTATTCCCGACATTTTAATACCCTTGCTTAACGCATATTCTATGCTTAAAAGCGTCTGGTTTATCATGCCTAAACCGGCTTTTGTAACTAAAATAACTCCTGCGTCTAAATATTTGGCAATATCTATCATAAAATGACCGCGCTTCAAAGGAACAAGCATCCCTCCTGCTCCTTCCACAAGCATATAATCATAAATTTTATTAAGCTCGTAAAATTTAAAAAGAATCTCTTTAATGCATAATTCGCCGCCTTCTTTTTTAAGCGCCGCATACGGCGACAAAGGAAGGCGGAAAGTAAAAGGAGTTATGACGTCTAGATTTTCTTTCAAGCCGCAGTATGTTTTAACGTTAAGACCGTCTATATATTTTTTAAAACCGTCTTCGCCGGTTTCTACGCCGGTTTCTATCGGCTTCATATATCCTGCATTAAGCTCTTTCTGCTTCATAGCCGACAGTATAAGGGAACTACAAAATGTTTTACCTACTCCGGTATCTATACCTGTTATAAAAAAAATTTTTTCGGACATATAAAATATATTTAATATATTTAATTAGATGTTAGACGATATAAAATCGGCATTTTTATTAAATCGATTTAATAAAACAAAAAAAGGCGGCAGAAACTTTATCTGCCGCCTTTTTCAATCTGTTAAGATTGCAATTTAACAAAAGATTACTTTACGCCTAATTTTTTAAGCGTCATTGGCCCTATAATGCCGTCAGCTTTAAGTCCGTTTTTTTTCTGAAATGCTTTAACGGCATTAGTAGTAACAGGTCCTATCATTCCGTCAGTTTTGCCTTTAAAAAATCCGTCTTTGGCAAGAGCCTGCTGAACGGCTTTGACTGTAACAGGCGATAAAGTTTTAACGGCTTTTTTAGCGGCAACTTTTTTCATAACGGCTTTTTTAGCAGCCGCAGCCTTTTTTGCCGGTTTAGCGGCGGCAAAAGAACTTGCAGGTATTGCTATTAAAGATATGAATAAAATCGATAATAATACTTTTTTCAATTAATTTTCACCTCCTTATTAAAAAATATTTAATTTATATTTTTATCATTTTTATTTATTAATTGCAACTTAAATCTGTTACTCAAATTTGCCGATAGAAATTTTCGGCCTTTCGCCCCGTTCATTTTTGAGCATTTTTTTTAGTCCGAAGATATTTTTTTTAAATATTTTTTATAGGACCAACTCAAAATAGACTTTTGAAAAAAAGTAGTTATATTTTTGGTATTTTATAATAAATTAATCGTTTTAAAGATAGACTCATCCTGTTTATTTAAATAAAATATATATTAAATTGGGTGATTTAATTATTCTATAATTATATCATTGAAATACAGATAAATAAAGGGGTTTTAGTTTTTAGTTAATGTTCTTTAGACAATTTATATTATTATCCGATTGCTTTTTTTATAGTAGCTATAAACTCTATCGGTTCAAATTTGACTACATAATAATCTGCGCCTGCCTGCTTGCCTTTTGTTGAATTTTCTGCGCCGCTTAAAGAAGAATGCATGATTAAAGGAATATCTTTATATTTATCGTCCGACTTCAGCGTTTTGGTAAATGTGTAACCGTCCATAACCGGCATTTCTACGTCGCATATAATGGCGTTAAAATTATATTTGCCCTCGTAAACTATATCGAGGGCGGTTTTTCCGTTTTCCGCAAGCACAGTCTTAAATCCTTCTTTAATCAATGCGTTGTTGATTATTTTTCTTGCCGCTGACGAATCGTCTATTATAAGGACAGTCCTGTTACCACCGAATTCATCTTTTTCGGTTTCAATTTCTATATTTTCCCTATTGTAAAAGCCAAGCTCGTCGACTATAGATTCAAAATCAAGCAAAAGCAAAAGCTCGTCGTTTTCGACTTTTATAATTCCTGTTACTTTAGAATCTACCGAGCTTACCGACGACAATTCAGGAGCGCTGATATCGTCCCAAGAAACACGCCTTATTTTTGTAGTTTCGTGAACTACAAATCCTACTTTTATTCTATTGAATTCGGTTATTATCACCTTAAAATTCTTTCTCTTTAATTCTTCAGGCTCTATAATACCCATCCACTTTGGAAGGTTAACCAATGGCACGACGTTGCCTCTTAAATTAAACATGCCTTCTACAAACTCGGAGGTATTGGGCGCTTCCGATACGTCTTCAGGCATTTTAATAATTTCTATGACTTTTGCGACATTTATGCCGTAAATCCCTTCTCTTTCCTCGCCTTCTTCGTCTATGCGAAACAGCCTGAAATCTACTAATTCCATTCTGTTTTGACCTACTTCCAGAATATCGTGGCCGGGATTTATCATATTTGCCATATTTTCTCCTGTAGTTTAATAATTTGTCGTTTAAATATTATATTAACTTTAAAACATTTATCAAATTTTATATTTTTTTTAAAATTATTACAATTTATTTTTTATCTAGTCTTTTTTTTATTTACTTTACTATTTAAGGTTCAAGAATGGCTGACTTAAATAAATTAAATCTTAGCCCTTAAATACTGTTTAGGCCATTCTATATCTGTGCCGAGTTTATGAGCCGCCGCAAGAGGCCAATAAGGATTGCGGAGCAGTTCTCTGCCAAGCGCTACCATATCCGCAGTTCCCGAACTTAATATAAAATCGGCAAATTCAGGCTCTGTAATAAGTCCAACTCCGGAAACAGCTATGCCGGCTTTTTCCCTTATCTCTTTCGCAAACCCTAACTGATAGCCGTTATATATATTCATTTTTGCATTCGGAGACGTTCCGCCGGAAGAACAGTCTATTAAAGAAACTCCTGCAGCCTTAAGCATCTTTGCCAAAACGACGGCCGACTCTATATCGAACCCTCCTTCCATCCAATCGACTGCAGAAATTCTTACGAATAAAGGTTTATTTTTCGGCCCGGCTTCAGATTTTACGGCGCTTATAATTTCCAGCAGAAGCCTTGCCCTATTTTCAAGACTGCCGCCGTATTTGTCAGTCCTTTTATTGGATATAGGCGACAAAAATTCGTTTATTAAATAACCGTGCGCCGCATGTATCTCTATTATATCGAATCCGGCTTTATCGGCATTTTTAGCGCCGTTTGCAAAATCGCTTATAACCTTTTTTATGTCGTTTTCATCCATCTCTTTGGGGATGGGATAACCTTCGTTGAAAGGAACGGGGCTCGGCCCTAAAACCTGCCAGCCGCCTTCACCCGGTTTTAAGGGATTGTCTCCAAGCCAAGGGGCATTCGTAGATGCCTTTCTTCCTGCATGCGCCAACTGAATACCCATTGCCGACCCGCAGGATTTACAAAATTCTACGACGGGCTTAAAAGCTTCGACATGTTTTTCGTTCCATATTCCGGCATCGAACGGGCTTATTCTTCCTTCAGGACTGACGCCGGTAGCTTCGACCATAATGAGCCCGACGCCTCCCGCCGCCCTTGCTCCAAGATGCGCGGTATGAAAAGCGCCTACGACGCCGTCAACCGCGGAATACATACACATAGGCGCCATCATTATCCTGTTTTTAATTTTTACGCCGCTTATCTCTATCGGTTCAAAAAGTTTTCTCAAGATTATTTTCTCCTTTTTTTATATTTATTATATTCATTTTATTATTATATCATACCTTAATTTATACAGACAACCTTAATCCTGCAATAGAAAATATGAAAATGCCAAAGGTATGGACGTCGGATTAATTTCCAGCCTTAGCTCCCCTCCTTTGAAAAAGGAGGGGTGTCGGCCAAAGGCCGACGTGGTGGTTAGCGGAAAATTAACCAGGCGCATTTTTCTCGAATATCAAAAAAATATTCCGTTAAATAAGCTATCGTGCTATAATTATTTATATGATAACTGATAATTTTAGAATAGGAAGCGGTTACGATATACATAAGTTTTTAGAAATTACTCTTTTTGAAAATGCCGCCAAAAAATTATATCTCGGCGGAATAGAGATAGAAGGACATATCGGCGTTGCAGCCCATTCCGACGGAGATGTCGTTCTGCACTCTCTTACGGATGCTTTGCTCGGAGCTTTATCGCTTCCCGATATTGGCGTTTTATATCCTGACAACCTAAAATCCACAAAAGGAATAAACAGTATAGAAATAATAAATTACGCATACGGATTGGTTAAAGAAAAAGGCTACGGTTTAGTCAACGCCGATATTACTATCGTAACACAAACCCCCAAAATTTCACTTTACAAAGAACGGATGATAAGTTCGGTATCGTCCGTTTTAAACGTAGATAAATCGCGTATAAATATTAAAGGCAAAACAAAAGAAGGGCTCGATTCAGTAGGAAAGCAGAAAGCCGTTGAATGTTTCAGCGTATGTCTTTTGTCAAAGGGGTAAAAAGGGAATTAGAAGGAAAAAATGTCATATTTTATTTACCGCATACGGAACAGTCAATTAAATATAGAAAGTTTTTTGCTGATGTCCAATTTGTGAAGCGGACAAAGCTGTTTAAGCTATATGCGTTTTATGGTATCTGAAAGAAATGATAGACGCTATTTTAACGGAATACAGGAGTCAGAAAATGAAAATATACGCTGTCCTGCTGGCTGCAGGAACAGGTTCGCGTGCCGGTTTTTCCTTGCCTAAACAGCTTATAAAAATAAAAAATAAAGAAATTATCCTGCACAGTCTTGATATTTTTTTAAATTCTACAATTAATTTTGACGCAATTATAATAACGGTTCCTCCTTCGCAAATTTACGATTTTAACTGGAAAGATTTTTTCTTAAGGAATATTTCTAAAGAAAAAAGTAAAAAATTAAAAATAATAACCGGCGGAAAATCAAGG
Organism: bacterium; assembly: GCA_021788495.1. Next base: position 24,449 of record JAJYKQ010000001.1, read on the forward strand.
CAGGAATCGGTATATAATTCGATAAAATATATAGAAAATAAATGTATAACGGTAGGCGCGCAGGAAGAAAATTCGGAAAATTCCTTCGTATTTATCCACGACTCCGCAAGACCTTTCGTGACCGATAAAGAATTAAGAATGCTGCTAGATAAAACTGCCGAATTCGGCGCGGCCTTTCTATGCTCCGGCGTTACGGAAACCATAAAAGAAATTAACGGAGGAAAAAATAAGGGGGCAGAAATGTCTGGAAACAAAGCGGGCGCTGTTAAACTCACAACTCTTTTAAGAGACAGCCTTATATCAGCCAAAACGCCGCAGACGTTTAAATTCGATATTATAAAAAAAGCCGTTTATAAAGCCGCAGAAGAAAATTTTATCTCTACCGACGACGTATCTTTGGTAGAAAACTTGGGTTTATCTGTATTCCCCGTCATGTCCGCCGATTTAAACATAAAAATAACGTCTGCATTGGACGTTGAAATAGCCGAAATGTTTTTAAAAAAATTCCGCTCGGAAAATTAAAAAATTAGAATGCCCGCTCTTTTTCGCTGTTTATTTTTGTAAATATCATTCTGCCGCTGGAAGTTTGAAACACGCTCGTCACTATGACCTCTAATTCAGAGCCGACTAATTTCATGGCATCTTCGACTATTACCATTGTTCCGTCTTCCATATAGGCTATGCCCTGATTTTTTTCCCTGCCCTCTTTTGCAATCAAAACGGTCATGGTTTCGCCGGGCAAAAGAATAGGCCTCAATGCCTTAACTAAGTCGTTTATATTTAATACCTTGATATTTCTTACTTGGGCAACTTTATTAAGATTAAAATCGGTCGTAATAATTTTGCCGTTATTTTCTTTTGCAAAAGCTATTAATTTGGCATCGACTTCCTTTATATTAGAATAATCAACGTCGGTAAACTTTATATTTATATTTTTATCTTCCCTGAGTTCTTTAAGTATATCGAGCCCTCTCCTTCCCTTGACTCTCTTTAGGGGGTCCTGGGAATCGGCTATATGCTGAAGTTCATGCAAAACGAAAGACGGAATGACGAAAGTTCCGTCGATAAAACCCGTCTTCGATACGTCTAATATTCTGCCGTCTATTAAAGAACTGGTATCTATAACCTTATAATTGCGGCACTGTTCCGAATCTTCGTTTTTTATGCCTGAAAAATTTACTTTGTTTGTTTCTTGATATGGCTGATACTGTATCGCGCCGCCGGCAGTTTCGTTATGCATCCTTATGCCTACCGTAAAATCGTCGCTTACGCGCAGGCCGATAATTAAGCCGAGATAGCCGGCGACGAAATTTACGAAAGCATATGTTATATATCCGAGGTCGGAGCCTGTGAAAAAAGATTTAAAAAGCTGATAAGTTATATAATTTATTATAAAAAGTCCTATAAAAAGCCCTATTCCGCCAGTAAGTATTTTTTTGGTGGAAATAGACTCCATGCTTTTTTCGACGGAAATAACTATAAAGCCTATAGTAAAACCGAATAATAATCCTACATAAGATAAAAAATCGTTGCGCCAGTATTCTTTGCCTATTAAAAAACCCAGAACGGCAGAAATAAGAACAAGCGATATCCTTACAAAAAGGATTGGTTTTTTATTTAAAATTTTCATTTACCGCCGTTCCGTTTTATTGATTGTTTTTATTATTTTCATTATTAATCTGATTATAAATAATTGATATAATTAAAATTTATGCATCTAATTTGAAATTAACAGCCGTTTCGGGAGTTTTCATAAATATTTTTTTTATTTTTTCTTCTACGAATGTTTCAGATCTGTTCATAACGGTAGAAACTTCTTTTATTATCAAATGCTTCGCTTTTTCAAACATCTTCTTTTCGGCGAAAGACAGCTCTTTTTCGCATTTTAAAATATATAAATCCCTTAAAACTTCAGCAACTTCAAAAAGGCATGAGGAACATAATTTTAAATTGTATCCGTTAAATCTTTTGTTCCATGATTCTTTTTTAACGCATGGCTTTTTTTCGGACTTTTCTTCAAGCACGTCGAAAACCTTCTGAATCTCGTTTTGTTTAATTAAAAGCCGCAGTCCTGCTTCAGCCTCGTTTTTTACGGGTATCATAATTTTTGCATTGTTTTCTAAAACCCTGATATTGTAAAAAGACATTTCAACGGAACCTATCGTTTTTTTTGAAATAGATTCTACGATGCAAACCCCGTAACCCGGATAAAATACGAATTCGTTTAAGTTAAACATTTTTAGCCTCCTTAAACTTTTTAATACATTAATTTAATTATTATTCATTGCATACTTATTATTAATGAATCGTTAATTTCAGCATCGGGCTTTATTGGGAATATTAAAATATTTATTAAATTTTATTTATTTTTTACTTATATATTCAATAAGACGCTATGTTGTAAACGGTGTCACGTTCTACGGGCATCCTGCCTGTTTCGGTTATTATTTTTTTTAAATTTTTGACGCTGAGACCTGAAGGATGCGCAGAACCTGCATCATGGGATATTTTCTCCTCAACGAGGGTTCCGTCGAAATCGTCGGCGCCGAACGAAAGAGATACTTGGGCAAGATTTATACCGAGATTTACGAAAAAAGTTTTTATGTGTTTGAAATTATCCAGGAAAAGACGGGCTATAGCTATAACTTTTAGATCGTCGTATCCTGAAGTAAGCGATGAATTTTTGACCGCTGTGTTTTTCGGCTGAAACGCAAAAGGTATGAAAGATTTAAATCCTCCGGATTCGTCCTGCGCATGTCTTATTTCGCTTAAGTGGTTTACTCTGTCCGAATAGCTTTCTTTCACTCCGTAAAGCATTGAGGCGTTTGAATAAATTCCCATTTTGTGTGCTGACTTATGTATATAAATCCACCTCTCTCCGCTTATTTTATGAGGACACAGTTTATTTCTGACGGCCGGATTAAAAATTTCTGCGCCGCCGCCAGGAAGGCTTTTTAAACCGCTTTCTTTTAAGTCGGACAATACGGTTTCTACGGAAAGTCCTGAAATTTTAGACAAATAATCTATTTCTACCGCTGTAAACGCTTGAATCATAAGAGACGGAAACTCTTTTTTTATTCTGCGTATCATGTCTAAATAAAAACCGTATGGCATGGTCGGATGAAGGCCGCCTACAATATGAACTTCCTTAAAATTGTTTACGCCGTAATGCTTTCTTATATAATCTAATATCTCTTCTATATTCATAGAATAAGCGTCCGGTTCATTTCCCTTTCTGTAAAAAGCGCAAAATGCGCATCTGTTTACGCATATATTGGTATAATTAACATGGATATTAACGATATAATAAACGTTATTTCCGTTAATTAGAAAATTTTTATAATTTGCAAGCTCCCCTATGGAAAGCAGGTCTTTCGACTCAAACAAAAACAGAGCGTCTTCAGCGTTAAGCCTTATATTATTATAAACCTTTTCTTTTATTAAATCAAAATTTTTATTTTTCATTATATTTTCCGTTATAGCCTTTCCATCTTGCATACATATCGTTTTCTATGCAGAGGCTGTCCAAAATTCTGCCTGTCATAAAATCCACTATATCGCTTATCGTCCGCGGCCTGCTATAAAAAGCAGGAATAAGCGGAAGAATTACGGCGCCCGAAGAATAAAGCGAAAGCATGTTTTTAAGATGTATATCGTTTAGCGGAGTTTCTCTCGGACATATAACCAGTTTTTTTCTTTCTTTCAAAACGACGTCGGCAGCCCTTTCTATTAAATTTCCTGAAATTCCGCATGCTATCCTTGCAAGCGAACCCATTGAACAAGGAACTACGGCCATACCTTTGACGTCTTTTGCAGAACCGCTTGCTATTTCAGACTCCAAAAATTTTTCATCTAAAAGTTCGAACATATCGGCATAAGAATTAAAAACCGTATCGGTATCGATATTAGAATCAGACGGCGTTAAGTTTAGTTTTATAGCGTTTGATATCTCTTGTTTTGCGTTTAAATTATAATTGAAAACTGCGGCATTGCTGTTTTTTGCTGCATCTTTATTATTATAACCGTCTTTAAACATATCAAGTTCTTCTTTCATTACCGTCCTGCCGGGTTCGGAAACTATAAGGTGTACAAAATAAGAATGTTCGATTAAAGCTTTAAGAAGACTAAGTCCGTATATTGCGCCGGACGCGCCGGTTATAGCAAGAATGTATGATTTTTTTTTAGTCATTTTAGAAATATAGCCGATAAATTTTTATAATAACTTAAATAGCCTATAATAACTTATAATAATATGCTATGTTTAAGGATACAAATACGAAAAAGGTTATGGATATATAACCGTTCATAGCAAAAAACGCCATATCTATATTATCCAAACTTTTAAAAACCAGAATATGCTCGTACGCAAAAAATCCGGCTACGAGAACTATACCGACAATATATAAAAAATTAAGGTTGAATAAAAAATATAAATAGACGAGACAGAACAGTGCAAATAGATGAAGTATTCTGGCAGTTAATACGGCATTTTTTATTCCAAATTTCGCCGGCACGGAAAAAAGCCCGTTTAAGACGTCGAAATCGTAATCCATTACGGCATACAGTATATCGAACCCGGCGCCCCAGAAAACTACCGCAAGTCCTAAAATTAAAGCTTTATAATCCAAACTGCCTGTTACGGCAAGCCATGTTCCAAGAGGTCCCAACGCCATGCTTATTCCAAGCACGAGATGCGAAAAAAAAGTAAATCTTTTAGTAAAAGAATAAAAAGTTACAAAAGCTATCACTAAAGGCGCAAGAACGAAACAGGTAAAATTTAGTTCATACGCCGCTATGATAAGAACGGCGTAAGACAGTATTCCAAAAATAGCGCTGTATAAAACCGACAGTTCTCCCTTTGGAAGAGTTCTCGACATAGTCCTTTTGTTTTTAGCGTCTATTTTCCTGTCGATTATCCTGTTAAACGCCATAGCTCCGCTTCGTCCGGAAGCCATTGCTATAATAATCCATATTATTTTATAATAAAAAAAAGGCGCGCCGAAAGAATCGGGATATTTATCGTAAAAAGCAAGAAAAAAAGCGCTCAGCGCAAAAGGCAGAACGAAAATAGTATGGGAAAATTTTACTAATTCTAAAGTATGTTTAATTTTTTTAAGCATCGATACCGTAATCTTTCCATTTTGCATCGACAAGTTTTTTTATTTCTTCGGACATAATAATATCGTTAGGCCATTTTCTCTTATAGCCTTCCGATGCCCATTTTTTTGTAGCGTCGATGCCCATTTTTGAGCCGTAATTAGGAATATCTGAAGCATGCTCTAAAACGTCTATCGGTCCTTCGACGAAAGTTATATCTCTTTTTGGGTCTATATTGTTGCAAATCCTCCAGATAACTTCGCTTCTGTCCTGAACGTTTACGTCTTCGTCTAGTATTACTATAATTTTGGTAAACATCATTAAACCTAATCCCCATATGCCGTGCATAATCTTCTTTGCATGCCCCGGATAACTTTTTTTAATGCTTACGAAAGCAAGGTCGTGAAATATTCCCTCGAAAGGAAGATTCATATCTACTATTTCCGGAAAAATCTTTTTTATAGCGGGAAGGAAAAATCTTTCGGTGGCTTTTCCTATATAGCAGTCTTCCATAGGAGGCTTGCCTACTATCGTAGCCGGATATACCGCATCCTTCCTGTGCGTTATCAAAGTTACGTGAAAAACCGGATAAAAATCTTCCAAAGAATAATATCCCGTATGGTCTCCGAAAGGGCCTTCTACCCTTAAATCCTCGCCAGGGTCTATATATCCTTCGAGAACAAATTCGGCGTTAGCCGGAACGTATATATCGTTGGTTTCGCATTTAACTAATTCAACCGCTTCGCCTCTTAAAAAACCTGCGAACATCATTTCTTCGATATCGGGAGGCAAAGGAGCCGTTGCAGAATAAATAACGGACGGATCTGAACCTATGACTACGGAAACGGGTATTTTTTGACCCAATTCTTTATATTTCCTGAAATGCCTTGCGCCGTCTTTATGTATATGCCAGTGCATCCCGCACGTCGTATCGTCGTAAACCTGCATCCTGTACATGCCTACGTTCGTAGAACCTTTTTCCGGGTCTTTAGTAAAAACAAGCGGAAGAGTAATAAACGGTCCGCCGTCTTCAGGCCATGTTTTTAAAACAGGCAGAATATCTAAAAGAGGCGGTTTATCTATTATAACCTCTTTGCATTTTGCGTTTTTTACCGTCTTAGGCATATAATCCGCAAGTTTTTTAAGCTTTGAAAGCGATTTTATCTTTTCAAAAAAATTTGTCGGAATGTCTGGGTCGATGATTTCTTCTATTCTTTTGGCGACGTCGTCTAAGTTTTCGACTTCAAAAGCTTTCAGTATGCGCTTGTTAGAGCCGAACATATTTATTAGAACGGGAAAATTATATCCTTTAACGTTTTCGAATAAAAGAGCCGGACCCTCTTTTTTTACCATCCTGTCCGCAATCTCGGCTATTTCCAAAATCCTGTCGACCGGAACGCTAATTCTTTTTAAGTCGCCGTTTTTTTCTAAAACTCCGATAAATTCGTGCAGGTCTTTATAAGGCATGTCTTTTATTATAAATATTATTAATTAAATTATTGAATTAAATTATTGAAAATTAAGACGCAGTTTATTGCTTCTTCTATTATAGCAAAAAAACGGAATAAATGGGATGTTTTATTTTTTAATCCTATATTCCCCTTTTTTTACCGTATATCCGATACCGTCGAAATATTCAAGCAGAGGTATAGCATATTTCCTTGAAACTCCGGCAATTTCTTTTATATCCTTTGGCTCCAATTTTTCGGTTTTAGTGAAAAAAACGTCTAATTTCGATTTCATAGCATCGATCTGTTCTTTTAAATAATACATGTCGTGTTTTACTTTTACGATTTTGGATGTTTTTAACATTAAACTTAATACATAATTTAATTTTTTTTTGGGTATGACTGTTTTCCTTACTAAATCGCTGTAGTCAGGAACGCTGTTTCCGTTTGAAATTAATAAATCTTCTATTTTTTTTGCCGCGCCTGCGTATTCAGTCGGAATATCGGCATTAACTTCTTTAGAAGCTTCAAGACCTTTCGGGATTATATTTCCTATGCTGTCGTAAGATATATGCTTTTCGCTTAACAAGTCGCCTATCAAAATATCGAAAAAAATATCCGCCGCTTTATAATCAGCTCTATAAGCAGCTTTATAAATATTTTCAGGGTTTAGGCTTTCGGTAAAAATATTAAAAAGCTGTGTTTTGCCGTAAATTTTTTTATCTTTTTCTATTATGTCCGTTAATATTTTTTTTCCATTATTATAAAAATCCGAGGAAAACGCATGCCTGTTTTTCTTGTCGGTTATTATTTTTCCTTCTTTTTTTAACCATTCTATAATTTCAAAAAAATCTGATAAATTTAAATTAAATTTTTTATAAATACTTTCTAAATTAACGTCTTGGAATATTTTTATAAAACCGTAAACAGCGTCGTTTGCGTTATAGGAAATAATTTTTTCGTATAATTCGTTAAAAATTTCGGAGTATTCGCAATTCGCCGAAGAATCGATAATAGTGCCGCCGCCGATAGTTTTTCCCGCTCCTATATCTCTTATAATAAATTTTTCTCCGGTCATCGAAGCTATTTCTGCGTTTAATTTAAATAAAGCATATGAATATTCCCCTGGTTTAATTTTCTTTTCTTGGTTAAAAACTATTATTTTAGCCGCAACGGACGATGTTCCAGTCATAAACATTAAATTAATATGGCTTTTAAGGTCTTTTTTGTTTTCAAAATCGTAAAAAACTTTGGCTAAAACGGCATTTGAAGCAGTTAAAGAATCTTTTTCGCAGATAACGTCTCCGAATTTTACGCTTTCTTTTTTAACGGAAGGAACGTTAACCGATATTCTCATAGATTTAAAAGCCGTATCTACCTGCCTATTATGAGATTCTATGCTTTTAACCTTTGCCTTAATACCCTGCGGCATTATCTGAATTTCGTCGTTTACATTAAAATATCCATACTTTAACGTGCCGGCTAAAATAGTCCCAAAACCTTTTGAAGAAATAATTCTGTCTATAGGCAAAAAAACTTTCGTAGGTGTATAAATTTTATTATATTGCCTCTGAGAATTATATTCCTGAAAAATTTTTTCTATATTTTTTTTTAATTCTTCGATTCCTTTGCCTGATTTTGTCGATACCTTAAAGATATTAGACGAATACTTTTCGCAGCCGTATGCTTTTAAAAATTGCTTTACTTCAAATTCTCTTTTTGCGAGTATTTCGGAAGAAACTGAATCTATTTTAGTTATTACCGGAATTACAAGCTTTATTCCGAGAAGTTTTAAAATAAGCAGATGCTCTTTGGTCTGCGCCATTATTCCGTCGTCTGCCGCAACTACAAGCAAAACTCCGTTCATGCCGGTTGAACCGGAAACCATAGTCTTGATAAATTTAGCGTGACCGGGAACATCGACAATGCCTGCAGAAATACCTGAAGGAAACCGCATATCTGCATAACCTAAAACGATGCTTATGCCTCGTTTTCTTTCTTCTTCCAATCTGTCGGTCTCTATGCCCGTTAAAGCTTTGATGAGGGAAGATTTTCCGTGGTCTATATGACCTGCGGTTCCGAGAATAAAATTATTGTTCATTGAGGTAATATTTTATCATACGGCAAGATAAAAAAATAGCCCGGCTCTTTTTACGGAACCGGGCCACCTTTAGGAGGAGTGATGGAAAGCTTACAGTTTGTCTTGGTTTTGAGAAAACTTTTTATTATGTTGCTTATATAAATTTATTTCATAGAATATGCCAGATAAAGTTTCATATTGCCGCGCCTTATATAAAACAGGAACTGTTTTGACTTTTCAGCCCTGTCTATATCGCCGACATATTCGGATATATTATTGACTATATGATGGTTAATAGACTCTATAACGTCTCCCGGCATTATGCCCATTCTTTGTCCTGCTCCGCCAGGTATGACTTTTGCCACTATAACTCCGCGGCGAACGTTTTGTATTCCGTAACTCTGCATATTTTGAGGAGTAAGAGGAATTACGGTTATACCCAATTTTTTTGCCGAAACTTTCTGCGTCTTTTTGTTAAAAACATTGCTTTTGCTGTTCCAATTTCTTACCGTTATAGATAAAGTTAATTTTCGTCCGTTTCTTATTATTTCTATAGGCACTGTAGCTCCTGGCTTAGTGTTTCCTACCAGCCATGGAAGCTGAGACATTTCTTTTACTTTTATGCCGTTAAATTTGATTATGACGTCTCCGCTTCTTAAGCCTGCCAACGCCGCAGGACCGCCGGGAACAACCGAAGATACAAGGGCACCGCGAGTAGTTTGAAGTTTAAACGCTTTTTTTAAAGACGGAGAAATCTTCTGAATTTCTATTCCGAGCCATCCTCTCGTTATTTTGCCAGTTTCAAGTTCGGGAAGAATTTCTTTTACGACGTTTACAGGTATAGAAAATCCTATTCCTTGAGCTCCTTTTATAATTGCCGTATTAATGCCTATTACCTGTCCTTTCATATTTATTAAAGGTCCGCCGCTGTTTCCAGGATTAATAGCCGCATTTGTTTGAATGAAATCCTCGTAAGGTCCTCCTATAGCCCTGCCTTTTGCGCTTATTATTCCGTTCGTTACGGTCCAGCCCAAACCGAATGGATTGCCTATGGCTAGCACCCATTCGCCTATTTGAGATTTTGCGGAATCGCCGAGTATCGCCGCAGGAAGATTATTGCCGTCGTTTATTTTGAGCAGAGCAAGGTCCACCTGCGGGTCTTTTCCTATAACCGTTGCTTTGAAAGTTTTGCCGCTGAAAAGTTTTACGTATATTTTAGTCGCTCCGTTGATGACGTGATTATTAGTTATAATATATCCGTTTTTGCTTATAATTACTCCTGAACCTAAACTTTCCTGGGTATATGTTTGCTGAGGAGCGTTATGAAAGAAATTATTAAAAAAATTGCCGAACGGATTAGGCTGCGCGCCGAACGGACTTTCATACATCTGAAAAGGACCGCTTTTAACTTTTTGTGTCGTCCTTATGTTTACGACGAAAGGTTTGTCTTTTTTTATTAATGCAATGAAATTGCTTGGTCCGTTCTGCGCCGGCATTGCAGAGTTCGTAGTAGAGTAAATGACGGGAGCGCTTCCTTCAGCCATAGATTTTTTAAAAAGATGAAGGTTAGCGGTTATTATAACGCCGGCTATTATACCTATAAAAATTGCAACTCCTGCGCCTATAATTTTTGAATCGGACTTCAGTTTCAATTTCATAATCTAAAAACCCTCGCTTTGTTTTTTAAAGTTTATTTAATTCATTTTTTAATAATGCAAAAATCGTGCCATATTCAATATAAAAGTAATAATTTGCCCTCAAACCAAGTCGGTAGTAACAAATAAATAAATCTGACCCCTTTAAAAAGTTTGACCCCTTTAAAAAGTTTAAAAAAATTTTGCCGTTTTGACAATTTACATTTGTCAAAACGGCAAAACTAATTATTAGCGCTTAGACGGGTTCGTTGGTAACTGCCGTAACTTTTTCTACTGTTACTCCCGATTCTTCCTTATAGTCTATAACTATCGAATCGCCGGAAACGATTCCACCCGACAATAAATCAACGGCAATTTTATCCTGTATGAAAGACTTAACGGCTCTCTTCAGAGGTCTTGCTCCGTAAATAGGATCGTAACCTTCCATTGCGATAAACTTCAGTAAAGAATCGGTATATTCAGCGTCTATATCTCTTTCTTTAAGCAGGTTGACGAGCTTTTTAAGCTGAATTTCGACGATTTTCGTTATATCGCTTTCGTTTAAAGCATGAAATATTATTATATCGTCTAATCTGTTTAAAAACTCAGGCCTGAAATAATTTTTTAAAATCCCGCTAACGCTGTTTTTCATTTCTTCATACTGCCTGCCGCTGTAACTCTGGATAATATCGGAACCTATGTTGGATGTCATAATGACAATCGTATTTTTAAAGTCCACGGTTCTTCCCTGTCCGTCGGTAAGCCTTCCGTCGTCGAGAAGCTGGAGCATTACGTTAAACACGTCCTGATGGGCTTTCTCTACTTCATCGAACAGAACAACGCTGTAAGGACGCCTTCTGACTGCTTCCGTAAGCTGTCCGCCCTCTTCGTACCCGACATAGCCGGGAGGAGCGCCGATAAGTCTCGATACTGCATGCTTTTCCATATACTCCGACATATCTATTCTTACTATATTATTTTCGTCGTCGAATAAAAATTCGGCGAGGGCTTTTGCCAGTTCGGTTTTTCCTACTCCGGTCGGTCCGAGAAACATAAAAGAGCCTATCGGTTTATTTACGTCGGATAAACCCGCCCTTGAACGCCTGATAGTATTGGCTACGCTGTTAATTGCTTCATCCTGCGATATTACCCTGTCGTGAAGGTGTTCTTCTATTTGAAGAAGTTTCTCTTTTTCTCCTTCCATAAGTTTTGAAACGGGTATTCCCGTCCATTTAGCCACGACTCTTGCAATGTCTTCGGAATCCACTTCTTCTTTTAAAAAACTTCCGTTTTCCTGCATGGCCGTCAGCGTTTTGTTTAAATCTTCGAGCATCTTTTCCTGCTCGTTTAGCTTGCCGTATCTTATTTCCGCTACCTTATCGTATTTTCCTTCTCTTTCGTATCTCTGTTCTTCAATCCTTAGCGAGTCTATTTCTTTTTTTATTTCGCCTATTTTTTTGATATATTCCTTCTCGTTGCTCCACTTAGCCTTCTTAAGATTGAAATCTTCCTCGAGGTTTGCAAGCTCTTCGTCAAGCTCTTTTAATCTTTTTTTGGATTCTTCGTCTTTTTCTTTTTTCAGGGCTTCCTGCTCTATCTTAATTCTTATGATATTTCTCTGAACTTCGTCGAGAGCGGCGGGCATAGAATCTATCTCTATCCTTAATTTTGCAGAAGATTCATCTACGAGGTCTATAGCCTTATCTGGCAAAAATCTGTCGCTGATATATCTGTGCGACATCGTAGCCGCCGCAATTAACGCCGAGTCTTTTATCCTGATGCCGTGATACGCTTCGTATCTTTCTTTCAGCCCCCTGAGTATTGAAATGGTATCTTCCACAGACGGCTCGTCCACCAAAACAGGCTGAAATCTTCTTTCAAGCGCTGCGTCTTTTTCTATATATTTTCTATATTCGTCAAGCGTAGTAGCGCCGATAGCCCTTAACTCCCCTCTTGCAAGAGCAGGCTTTAAAAGATTGGACGCATCCATCGCTCCTTCGGATTTTCCTGCGCCTACAAGATTGTGCAGTTCGTCGATGAATATTATTATCCTGCCTTCCGAAGACTTTATCTCTTTTACTACCGCTTTAAGCCTGTCTTCGAATTCCCCCCTGTATTTAGCTCCCGCTATTAAAGAGCCCAGGTCTAACGAAAGAACTGTTTTTTCTTTTAAAATTTCCGGAACGTCCCCGTCTGCGATTCTTTTGGCAAGACCTTCGACTATTGCGGTCTTTCCCACGCCGGGATCGCCTATAAGAACAGGATTGTTTTTAGTCCGCCTCGACAAGACTTCCATAATCCTTCTTATTTCGCCGTCTCTGCCTATAACCGGGTCTATTTTTCCTGATTTAGCAAGCTGGGTTAAGTTTACGGTATATTTTTCCAACGCCTGATATTTATCTTCCGGATTCTGGTCCGTAACTTTAGTATTTCCTCTGATATCGGTTAGAACTTTAAGGACGCCGTCTTTGGTTAATCCAAATTTCTTTAATATTTCGTATGATTTAGTATCTTTTACGTCAAACATTGCAAGAACAAAATGCTCTACGGACACGAAATCGTCTTTCATGAAATTCTTATTCTTTTCCGCTGCATCTAAAATACGCTTCATCGAAGACGAAAAAGCCGGTTCCATGCCTCCTTCTACTACGGCAAGATTAGACATGGCTGTTTCCAGTTCGCCGGCAAAAGCGTTCAGGTCTATTCCTATTTTTTTAAAAATAGAAACGGCTATGCTGTTCTCGTCATAATTAAGCAGCGCATACGACAGGTGCAAATCCGATATGTCTGGATTTTTCGCCTCTTTAGCCGTATTTATCGCAAGTTCGATTAATTCCTGAGATTTTATAGTAAAATTATTAAGATTCATAAAGAATATACCGCCTCTGCTTATTTTTTCTCGGAGATATAGGCCATTCTAAGGTCGTATAAAATATTTTCGACAAGTTTAGCTTCGTTTTCGTCAAGATTTCCTTTAGTCTTTTTTGAAAGCATATCTATAGTGTCAATTAAGTATTTAGCCGCTCCGATATCTTTTTCGTATTTTTTGGTTACTGGATTGGGTATTTTACCCATAAAAAAAAGCGCCTGCGTATTAAGCGAATAGATAAAAGTCGCAAAATCGGCTTCGAAATCGTGCGTTCCTGCTTCAGTTTCGCCGGATGTTTTCTCTTCGGAACCGTCTGTCTTTTTTGCAGCGACTTCGCTTTCTTTTTCCTCTTTTTTTTCCTCTGATTTTGCTTCTTCGGCCGATTTTTCTTCTTCGGCTTCATTTCCTTTTATTTCTTCTGTTTCCGAAACTTTTCTTTTATCTATTACTTTGAAAGATTTTTCCCCTTCCTTATCAGACATAATCAGGTTCCTCCTTGTATTTTTCCTTAGCGTTTTTAGCTTTTTTTACAATATCGCCGTATTCGGCATTTTTATCGGAAACTATGGTTATTTCTCCGTCTTTTATTTCTGCTTTGAATATATCGCCTTCTTTCCATTTAATGGTTAAAGGCACTTTGATAAGGTCGTCTATAGTACGCTTTAGAAATCTCGCTCCGAACTTTGCGCTGTAACCTGTTTCGACTATTTTTTCTAAAGCGTCGTCTGTAACTGTAATCTCTTTTCCGTTTTCGGACATTGTTTTATTTATGGTTTCAATGTGCATTACGGCAATCTTTTTAACTTCTTCTTTGGTAAGCGGCGAAAAAATAACTATATCGTCTATCCTGTTTATAAATTCCGGAGAAAAAAAGTTTTCTATTTCTTTATTTATAGTCCCCTTAATAGACTTAACAATATCGTTGGATTCTATAAAACCTAAAGGTTTGGTGAATTTCGAGAATTCATGCGAGCCGAGATTAGAGGTCATAATAATTACGGAATCCGAAAAATAAACTCTTTTGCCTCTTCCGTCAGTTAAAAAACCTTCGTCGAACACCTGTAGGAAAAGATTAAATACGAGATCGCTGGCTTTTTCTATTTCGTCCAAAAGAATTACGGAATACGGGTTGTCTTTTACCTGATTGGTTAAAGTTCCGCCTCTCGAAGAACCGACTATGCCTCTGGGCATACCTATTAATTTATCTACGGCTATCGAGCCGTCTTTATATTCCGACATATCTATCCTGATTAAGTTTCTTTCGGAACCGAACAGATACTCCGCCATAGCCTTTGCGGTTTCCGTTTTTCCGACTCCGGTAGGCCCTAAAAAAAGCATAACCGCATCCGGCTTGCTAAAATTCCCTTTCAAAGGTCCTTTATTGAGCCTTAGATGTTTCGCTAAAGAATTAACCGCATCTTTCTGTCCTACTATCCTTTTCGAGAAAAATTCCTCCATATCCTGAAATCTTTCAAGAACGTCTCTTTTAATCAAATCTATCGGCATGCCTGTTTCCTGGGCGATAACCTGATATATATTCTCTTTTTTTAATGTTTTATCATCGTTATATATTTCTGCCTTTACGCATCCCGAATCTACCCATCCTATTGCTTTGTCGGGAAGCCTTAAAGATTTCGAGTAGCGGGACGACAGTTTAAGCGACTCGTCAAGGGCGGAGTCTTCTATCTCTACGCCGTATGTATCTTCGAATCTCCTTTTTAATCCGTAAAGTATTCTTTTCGAATCTTCGAAATTAGGCTCGTTCACGTTGACAAGCCTGAATCTTCGGGCAAGGGCTTCGTCTTCTGCGATAAATTCTTTATATTCCGAAAGAGTCGTAGCGCCGATGACCTGAACTTCGCCTCTTGCAAGAGAGGATTTTAATATATTTGCCGCATCGCTCGGAACGGCTATCGCCGAACCGGCGCCTATAATGGTATGCACTTCATCGACAAATAAAATTATATTTTTTCTGGACTTAAGTTCGTTTATTATCTTTTCCATCCTGTCTTCGAACATGCCCCTGAAAACGGTTCCCGCAACTAAAGAATTCATCTGAAGGTTTACGATAATTTTATTTCTGAGCCTCGCAGGAACGCTGTAAGGCTCAAGCTCTATTTTTCTTGCAAGCCCTTCGACCACCGCCGTTTTTCCGACGCCCGGCTCTCCTACTATTATGGCTGAATTAGGTCTGTCTATATGGCAGAGTATTTCCATCAGCCTGGTAATTTCCTCTTCTCTTCCGAATACTAACGGCAGCTTATCCATAATTGCCAGTTTGCTTAAATTTAGGGCATGCTGCCTCAGCGTATAAGGCAGGTCGTATTTTCTTCTGTTTTCGTCGCTCCTGTTCCTTCTTTCCCTCATTTTTTGAAAAATCTTATCGGCAAGCACCACGGAATCGACCCCGACTGCTTTAAAAACTTTGTTTGGAGCGGAACTCGGCTCCTGAAACATTACCATTAGAAAATCCGTCGATTCTATAAGGTTTCTTCCTGCGCTCTGTGCGTAATCGTAAGCGCTTTTAAATAAATTTCGTGTTTGAAGGGGAATTTTCATTCCTTCGCCGACAAATTGGTCCGACGACATCATAAAATCGTTCAAAAGCTTCATTATCTTTCTTTTATCTATCCTTAGTTCTAAAAATATTTCATTCAAAAGGTCTTCGTCCACAAGCGTTAATGCATAAAATATATGCTCAGGCCCAAGATAATAATGTTTCCTTCTTTTCGATTCCTCGATGGAAATCGTTAAAACCCTGAATCCGCTTTCAGAAAGCTTGTCCTCGTAATAATCTAAATTAAACATAAATTTGTTTACCGTCCTCGATAGTATTTTGCATTAATTTTCTTTCAATCCTTAATTTCAATGCAGGAAATTTTAAAACCTCCGCTTCTCTTCTTTTTAGGTATAACTATTTCAAGAAGGCCTTCGTCAAAAGAAGCTTTAACCTCTTCATTATTTACGGATGCGGGCAAATTAAACTTTCTTCTGAATAAGCCGAAAGACCTTTCCATCCTTTGAAAATTACATTCTTCATCTGTTCCGGAACGGCGCTTTACGCCTCTTATTTCCAGAGTGCCTCCGCCTATTTCGATATTTATATCTTCTTTTCTAACTCCGGCAAGCTCTATATATACGGCTATATATTCCGCCGTTTCGAACATATCAGACGCTGGCGCAAAATAGTACATTATTTTAGTTCCGATAAATTTTATACTTTATAATTATATTATTTATAGATATAATTATACCAGATTAATGCATAAAAACAAAATACAATATGTTTGAAACCTCTTTAAAATATATATGAAACATTCATATCTGAAATATATTATAATGACGGCAATCAATATGACTCCGTTAATAGGCGGGAAATACGTTTCCACGGCATATGCCGTTTATTACAAGCTTAATCCATACGCGAGCATCGTTTTAATAACGCTTTCCGAGACTATTTTATGTTCGGTCTTGTTTTATGCAGGTTTAAAGCTTAAATCCATAAAATGGATAAACAGGATGATTTCGTCTAAAAAAGGCAGAAAAGCTCACAATTACGTCGAAAAATACGGGCCTATCGTAGGGCTTTTCATAGGGCAGATGTTCATAGGCGCCCCCCCTATATCGCTTGCTCTCGGATTTTTATACGAAAAAAACAAAAATATTTACGTTTACTTTTTTATACCGATGTTCGTGAGCATATTTCTTTATTCCATTTTTAATTTTTACCTTAACTCTATGGCTATAACTTCGCTGAAAAATATATTCAGGCTGTTCTGAATCTTAATGCGTTTTTTTAGCCGTTTTATGGGCAATTACGTTTATCGTCAACGTATTGTCGTCTGCCGTGGTTATTTTTGCGTTGAGATAAGACTTAACTATCGAATCCACTCTTTTTAGCAGCCTGACGATGCTTCCGTAGTAAAGAATTTTTATTTCGTCGTAATTTTCGGAAAAAGACGATATATAAAGATTTTCAAGATGATGGGAATATTTAATCATAAGTTTCTGGAACAGGTTTGATTCGACGTTGTTAAAATTGCCTGTAAATTTTACGTAATAAACGCCGTAAACTTCTTTTTGGACTGAAATATCCGTTTTAAGTTTATGAAATCCGAGCGTTTTAAGGACATGTATTAAACTGCCGGCTCTTATATGCGTCTTTATGCTTATATAATAAAGATTAAGATATTCTCCAGACTTTAAAACTTTAAACGAATATATATATTTCAACCCTTTTGAATATACGTTTTTCTCCAGTATAATATTGTTTTGTTTGTCCGAAAACTTTTTTTTGCCTATAATACGTTTAACCGCCGTTTTTAAAGACAGGATTACGGCGCGCCTTATTGCCGTTTGCTGCAATCCTTCTACCTGCCCGGATACCGCCACGCCTTTAGGAATTACGACGTATGTTTTGACGTTAACGCTCATACCTGAAGCCTTGCCTGAAAAAATAACCGATGAAATACACAAAACAATTAAAAAAAATATAACATAAACATTTTTATTTACCATTATATTGCTCCATATTTAATAAATCGAATATTTTTTCTTTTAATAAATCTATGTTTTTTCCGGTTTTAGCGGAAACGGCTATAACCGGGCCTCCTGTAACAGTTTCGAACTTATTTTTCAAAAAATCCGCATGTTCTTCGCCTATAAGGTCTATTTTATTTATAACCGTAAGAATAGTTTTATCTTTAACTCCTATCTCGTCCAATATTTTAATAACTTCGCCGGACTTATCCATTACCGAATTTTGCAAAGGGTCTATCACATGAATTAATATATCCGCCTGAACAGTCTCTTCTAGCGTAGCTTTAAAAGAATCCACTAAAAAAAGCGGAAGGTTCTGAATAAAACCTACCGTATCGGATATTAAAACTTTTTTCTTTCTTGCATCGTCATAAATAGAAGCCGTTTTAGTTCCAAGCGTAGCAAACAGCTTATTTTCCCCGCTTTCTCCTTTACCGGTCAAACTTTTCATAAGGGTAGTTTTGCCTGAATTTGTATATCCGGCTATAGCCGCAGTCAAAAAACCTTGCCTGCTTCTCTTAGACCTGTGAAGCGTCCTTGTTTTTTGCGAAAGTTTCAGCCTTTCTTTTATATGCGTAATTTTAAGCCTTATTTTTCTTCTGTCGGTTTCTAATTTAGTTTCGCCGGGGCCTCTCGTTCCTATGCCGGCGCCGGTCCTCGAAAGCATAATGCCGGCGCCTTTAAGTCTTGGCAGCAGGTAATTCATCATAGCAAGCTCGACCTGATATCTGCTTTCCGCCGTCCTTGCGTTAACCGCAAATATATCCAGAATAAGCCTCGTCCTGTCTATTACGTTTAAATCGAAATACTCGGAAAGATTGCGCTCCTGTGCAGGGCTTAAAGAGGCATCGATTAAAACTATATCGGCATTTTCGGAAACCGTTTTATCCTTAATATCTTCAAGCATACCCTTGGAAAGATAATAAGCCGGATCTATTTTCTTTATTTTTTTTAAAACGCTGAAAACATTTTTTGCTCCTGCGGTTTCGGAAAGCATTTTAAGCTCTTCCAGCGAATCCATGCTTTTTTCGATATCCGAATCCGTATTTATTCCGACAAGCAAAGCTCTCTGCGTCATTCTAAAAACCTTTCTATATATTTCGACGAAAATTCCATCTTTGCATTTAAATCGGTAAAATAAACCGGTAAAACGTTTTCTGATTTATTAAAAAAAGTAAACTGTCTTTTTGCGTATTTTAAAGTAGAAGAAACTATTTTATCATTCAGTTCCGCTTCGGTTGACAGCTCTTTGTTTAAATACATTAAAGACTCCCTGTAGCCTATGCCTTTAAAAGGCTTTAAACCGGCATTATAACCCATGTTTAATATTTTTCTCGTTTCTTCGACCAAACCTTTTTTAATAATCATCGCCGTTCTTTCTATTATACACGATTTTAAATAATCTTTCGGAGGATACAGATTAAAATATAAAAATTCATATTTAGGACGCTTCGAATTATTTACATCGAAGTAAGAAGACAAAGGCTTTCCCGTAGCATAATAAACTTCATAAGCCCTTGTAATCCTCTGCGTATCCGAAGGCGATATTTTAGAAGCATACGCCGGGTCTATTAGTTTAACCGTTTCGTATAAAAACGCAAGCCCTTTTTCTTTTATTAATTCCGAAGCTTTTTCGCGAAAAACCGTTTTGTCTGTTTCAGGAATAGGCGAAAGCCCGTAAATTAAAGATTTGATATAAAAACCCGTTCCGCCGGTAAAAATAGGAATTTTTCCGCGCGAAGCAACATCTTCGGTCAATTTTTCGGCATCTTCGGAAAACGTCCGCGCATTATATTCTTCATCCGGATATTTTATATCTATAAGATGATGCCTTACCCTGCCCATTGCTTCGGCATCAGGCTTTGCCGTTCCTATATCGAAATATTTGTAAAAGCACATCGAATCGAAATTTATTATCTCGCCGCCGAAACGTTCTGCTAGTTCTATGGAAAATTCCGTTTTTCCGGAACAAGTAGGACCTCCTATCGCTATTATTTTTTTAAGCATATGTTTAATTTGTTTCCTGTTAAACCACCCTGCGGCCGAAGGCCGCCTCCCATCCTTTAAAAAGGAGGGGAGCTAAGAAAGCAACGGAGGAAAATAAATCTAATACCTTTCCTTTATACCTTTCCTTCGATACCTTTCCCTTGAACGCATTTCCCTCTCTGCCGATATTCTGTCTTTAACTCCACTCCTTTTTAAAGGAGGGGTGCCCGTAGGGCGGGGTGGTTCATACAGGGCGGTTATTAATAAGGCATATCGGGGATTGCGTTCAGTCTTTTTAATTCTTCATACTCTTTCGACAGAGAATCGTCCTTTCTTCCCATAAGAAGATAAGCGAATTTCTTTCCTTTCTCGACGCCGGGCTGGTCGAAAGGATTGATTTTCAATAACATTCCAAGAACCGCCACGGCTTCCATGGACATAAAAGAAAGTTCGCCGAGATTAAATTCGTCGATTTTATCTAAGGTAACCCTGAATGAAGGCCTTTTGTTTATTGCAAGAGCAAGCTCTACGCCTTTTAATTCGTTCATTAAAACGTCTGAAAGTTTTTTGCCGTTCAGGTAATCGAATTCATTAAATCCCGACGAATCCACGCTATAATCGGCGCCGAAATCTTTAAGGCAGAAAAAACCTATTAATTTATCCTGCGGACCCTGCATATAGAGTTGAAGCTGAGAATGCTGGTCGGTAGCTCCCACCGCAGGAACCGGAGTAGGAGAAATAGAGTCTTTTCCTAAGCTTTCCGCGAATAACTGCCTGAACCATCTAGAAAACTCCCTCAAGTAGTCTCCATAAACAAAAGGAACGAATATATTTCTTTTCTTTTTCGCATAAAAAAGATATATAACCGCCGCCATAGTATATACCGGATTGTTTTCAAAAACTCCTTTATTGAGAATATTATCCCTGAACATCAAAGAACCGTGCAGAAATTTTTCTATATCTAATCCCATGACGGATGCCGGAAAAAGAGTGCCTGCGGTTACTATAGAATATCTTCCGCCGACGTTTTTAGCTATATCTAAAACGGCAATCCCTTTTTCATCGGCGTATTGCCTTAAAAAACCGCTCTTTTTATCGGTAATGAAAATTAAATTTTCTTTATAATTTTCTACGGTTTTTTCTAATATTTTCTTTACGATAAAAAATTGGGAAACTACTTCTATCGTATCCGCCGATTTAGAAACGAAACAGAATAAGGTTTTTTTAAAATCTATAGAGTCTATACTGTTTTTTAAATAAGAAGGGTCTATATTTTCCGAAAAAATAACGTCTGCCGCATTATCTTTTCGGCCTTTAAGCATACCTGACATAGCTTCTTTTAAAAACATGGCTCCGAGGGATGAACCGCCCATTCCGAACACATATAAAGTTTTAAAATTTTTAGAAAAAAACTTTTCGGATGCCGCTTTAATTTCATTTACCATGCCAATATTCGATATTTCGTCGTAAAAACCTATCTCGTTATTTCTTCTAAGCTCGTTAAGGCTCCTTCTTGCTTCGACAAGTTCATTTTCGAGCGATCTTACTGCCGATTCTTCGATACCGTTTTCTTCAATCACGGAACTTAAAACGTTTTTAAAATTAAACTCGAGCATTTTGCGCCTCCATTTTTACGTTTAATTATTATTTTAAATATTTTTCAAATATTTGGATTTAACGTATTTTATCTCGTCGTCTTTATTTTTAAGCTTGCCGGCGACCTTTAAATATTTTATTTCATTAAGAATTACTCCGCATACAGGCCCTTCGCAGATACCCATAGCTTTAATATCGACGCCGTTCAAAAAAGGCTTTTCTAAAACCGATTTTTCTAAATATCTTACTACAATTTTCCTGAAAATCAAACCTGCTTTATCCGCTCCTTCGTTTTCCAGCAGATAAAAAAGGATGCTTTTGCCGTCTATCGTATTTAAATCTTTATAAAAACCTGCGTCGCCGTCTTTTTTATAATTTTCTTTTAAATTATATATTTTATCCGAATCTAAAAATAATAATTTTTTCAAATATTCTTCGGCGGCATTTCCCAACTTTAATCTTTCGGAAACTTTTTTCAGTTCGTTTACGCTCAAACCGTAAAAAATTCCCGCAATATAAAACATTTTTCTGCCTTCTTCCGTATTTTTAAAAATCGCTTTTAAAATCTTAAAATTTCCGGCATCGTTAAAATAGCGGTTTATTTTTTTAAATATAGTTTTATTTTTTTTTAAAAATCTTAATTCAGGGCAAACCGAACTTAAAACGCCAAGTTTATCCAATCTCTCCAAATATATTTCTGGATTTTCTTCCTTAAGCAAAATATATAATTCGGCGGTTATTCTTTTGCCGGAAACATTATCTAAGGTTTTTTCGGCAACGGCATTTTTTAAAAGTTTTAACGTTGCGCCGTCGATATTGAATCCAAGCCTTTTTTCAAATCTGACCGCCCTGAAAATTCTTGTAGGGTCGTCTGCAAAGCTTAATTTATGAAGGATTTTGATTTTTTTATTTAATATATCTTCTATTCCGGATAAATAATTTTTTATTTTCAAAAAATTCGACTCGTTAATGGAAAAAGCAACGGTATTAACGGTGAAATCTCTTCTTTTAATATCCTTTTCGATGGTTACGAACGAAGTATCGACCTTTGGTAGCATTCCAGGCTTAGCATATATTTCCGTCCTTAACGAAGCAAAATCTATTTTTAACGGCCTTTCGTTTATTAAAAATTCCGCCGTAGCTGTTCCAAATTTTTCGTGTATTTTTAAAGAATGCAGAAATGTTTTCAGCTTCTTATCGCTTTCTATCAACGATACGAGCTTTTCCGAACCGCCTTCGACGGCTACGTCCAAATCTAACGATCCGGAATAATTTTTAAAAATTTTAGAAGATTTATAATGCGGTGCGGTTTCGTTCTTTTTTTTTAATATATATATTAAAACGTCTCTAGGAAAACCGCCTATTAAAAACGATTTAAATCCTGATTTTTCGGATATTAACCCTATGCTTTCAATTAAATTAAGAGCGGCTGCGCCGTATCCGTAATCGTAAAAAATTTCATTTATAGACTGTGCTATGGAATATTTTCCAAAAAACTCCGGTATGGTCATATCTGTTCATTTTTATTCTGTTTTTTGAAATCCTGCTTTAATTTATATAATGAATAAAAATGATATATAAGGGCGATTGCAATTCCTATCAATATCGAGATATAAACTATAACGGAAATAGGAAGTTTAATAGACTGAAATTCAAAAAGTTTTACGCTGACTCTTATATGGTTCTGGATGGTAAAATCGAGGACTAATATTACAAAAACTAACAATAGAATAATATTTATAATCTTTACCATTTAAAATCGATGCCTCCTTTTCGTTTAGAGTTTAACGCTCTTGAAATCTCCGATAAGTTTATTATAGGTATCGTCAAGTATTTCGGAAACCACCCTGAGTTCCGAACAGACCGTATAAAAACTCACGTCTCCTTCCCATCTAGGTATTATATGAAAATGAAGATGCCTCTCTATGCCGGCGCCGGCCGACTTGCCTATATTCAGTCCGACGTTTAGAGCATCGCATCTGTAAACTTTTTTAAGTATATCACAGCTTAAAGACAAAATCTTCATTGTTTCCGCCCCAGCTTCGAAAGAAAGCCCGTTAAGCTCTTTTGTATGAACATAAGGAATAACAAGGAGATGTCCGCAGTTATAAGGGAAAGTGTTAAGTTTTACGTAGGAATGGCTGCCTTTAAACAGAACGTATTTATCGTCGTAACACTTGCTGTCAACGCAAAAAACGCACTCTTCTTTAGATTTATCTTTAACTAAATAGTCCATACGCCATGGGGCATAAATAATTTCCATAAATCATAAAAATAATAAATTATCTTAAAAATCTAATTTAGCGCTGCTAAACGATACGAGTGCCGGATTCTTAAAAAAAGCCGAGCCCCCTATACTGCCGACGAAAGACTTGACTGCTCTTTTTATAAAAGATTGGAATATATCAGGACGTTTTCTGACGGGATATATCAAAGTCGGCTTGCCTTTTATTCCGGCTAATTTCTGCGCCGCTTTAACCGCATCCTGAAAATCTCCAAGCTTATCTACAAGATGATATTTAAGCGCCTGCTGTCCGGAATAGACCATCCCGTTTGCCAATTTTTTAACGTAAGCTGTTTTAAGATTTCTGCCTTTTGCAACCGCCGATACAAACTGCCCGTAAACGTTCATAACTACGCCCTGTAATTTTTTTCTCTGCATAGGAGTCATCTCTTTGTACGGCGTCCCTATGTCTTTATACGGTCCGCTTACAATATAATTATAAGACACTCCAACCTTTTTCATCAGTTTATAAAAATTAGGCATTTCCATTATAACGCCTATCGAACCGGTTAGCGTACCCGGTTCGGCAATTATTTCGTCTGCGGCGGAAGATATATAGTAAGCTCCTGAAGCGGCAACGGAATCCATAGATACCACCACTTTTTTTTGCTTCCTTATTTTCATTATCTGCTCGTAAATTGCCTGAGAAGGCGCAACCTCTCCTCCTGGAGAATTAACCCTTATTATAATCGCTTTAACGTCGGGTTCATGCTTGTAATGCTCCAGCAATCCGATAAAACGGGATGAACTCGTAATTGTGCCCGTTAAATTAATTATGCCTATGGCTTTATCGGATGAACCTCTGACAACTTCGTAGTTGGATTTCGCATTAAACTTAAAAAGTATAATGTAAATAAATATAGCGAATATTCCAATGAATATTGCTAAAAAAAATAATCCGCTTAAAAAAGGATGTTTGTTTATAGCCATATTTATTTATTATCCTGCCCTACATTAACGAGGGATAATCCTATTTTCTGGTCGTTTGCGTCCAGCATAATTATCTCCGCGTTAACTTTAGAACCTTTAGATATATTATTTTCTTTTATAAAATTTTCCGGAATTTTTGAATTGTGTATAAGTCCCTCTATTCCGTCTTCTAACTGGACGAAAATACCGAATTCCGTTATATTGGTGACGATTCCTGTTATTACTGCGCCGACCGAATATTTTTCCTTAATTTGCGACCATGGACTTTCGGTAAGCTGTTTTATTCCGAGATAAATTCTCTGCTTATCTTCGTCAATGCTTAAAACGACGGCTTTAACAGGGTCGCCCTGCTTAAACAGTTCGTGTGGATGCTTCGTTCTTTTCGTCCACGAAAAATCGTTCTGTTTTATATAGCCTTCCAAATTAGGCTCTAATTCGACGGAAACGCCGAATTCGTAAATATTTTTAACCGTGCCTTCGACTGCAGTTCCTACCGTATATTTTTCTTTTAATAAATTCCAAGGACTATCCGTGAGCCTTTTTAAACTTAAGGATAATTTTCTGGTTTCGGGCTCTATGCTTAATATATAAGCATTCACTCTCTGACCTTTCGTCAGGAACATTTTAGGCTCCATCTGTTTTTTATCCCAGGACATTTCGGACAGATGTATAAGCCCTTCTACGTCGTCGTCCAGCTCAACGAATGCGCCGTAATCGGTAATGTTTATTATGACGCCTTCTACTATATCGCCAGGTTTATGCCTTTCGGTAATATTCTGCCACGGGTCGTCAAAAAGCTGTTTGTATCCGAGCGACACTCTGTGCTTTTCTTCATCAAATTTAATAACTTGAACATTTATTTTTTGCCCGAGACTTAAAATTTCGCTAGGATGCGATATTCTTTTCCATGAAATATCCGTAATATAAATTAGGCCGTCCATTCCGCCTAAGTCGATAAAAACGCCGTAATCGGTAATATTTTTAACTATTCCTTCAAGAACGTCTCCCTCTTTTATATCCGTTAAAACGTTTTCTTTTAATTTTTTGATTTCGTCTTCTATGACCTTTCTTCTCGACACTATAACATTGCAGTTCTTTTTATCGACGCTTATAATTTTCAAATCCAAAGTTTTGCCGAGAAATACGTCGAAATCCCTTGTAAGTTTAACGTCTATCTGCGAACCTGGCAGGAAAGCGGTTATCCCGTTTAAATCTATAATAAGCCCGCCTTTGGTTTTTGCGGTTACGACGCCTTTTATAGTTTCGTTATCGCTGCAGACTTTTTCTATATCATCAAGCGCATAAACGTTTCTTGCCTTCTCGCGAGAGCATATAAGATAGCCTAATTTATCGTCGTAGCTTCCGACGAAGACCTCTATGAAATCTCCGACGCATATGCTTGTAATATCTATATTTCCGCCAGACGATATTTCCTTGATAGTAATTATTCCGTCGGATTTGTCGCCTATATCTACGTAAACATAATTATCGTCGATATCCATAATTTTGCCCTGCCTTACAAGCCCCCTGCTGTTCATGTTTTCGTAAGACCCGAGCAATATCTCGAATTCCGTAGGATTTTCATTGCTTTCAAACTGATTGAAATTTTTCTTTGCCATAATATTAATTACTACCTCCTAAATTTTATAAGACTAATCTAACACATTTAAGCAAATTTAGCAAATTTTTTTATTTTTTTATTTTTATCCAATCTCTTGAATTTTTTTTAAAACTTTTTCTATAATCCAGTCCGGAGTGGAAGCTCCCGCTGTTATCCCCACTATTTTTGCGTTAGAAAACCATTCGTTTTTAATTTCGCTTTCTGTTTCTATGTGATAAGTACTAGGCTGAATTTCCTTGCATATATTTTGAAGCTTATTGGTATTTGCGCTGTTATAGCCTCCTACGACTATCATAACGTCCACGTTTGAAGCCAAAACTTTCGATTCCTCCTGTTTGTCTATAGTAGCATCACAGATTGTCTCGAAAATTACTATGTCTTCTTTTGCAATTTTTTTTATTTCGCCGACTATATTTTTATAAAAATTTACGTCCTGGGTAGTCTGGGAAATTACCGCTATTTTTTCCGAAAGCGGAACTTTTTTTAAATCTTCGACTTTATTAATTACGAGGAATCTGTCTCCACGTGCAAAACTTATTACGCTCTGGACTTCAGGATGGTTTTTATCCCCGACCATTATGATAAAATAACCGTTTAATGCAGCGGTATTTATATAGTTTTGCGCTTTTTTAACAAAAGGACAGGTAGCGTCTATTATTTTTACCCCCTTAGATTTCAACGTTTCCATCGTCTCGGATTTAACTCCGTGCGAACGTATCAGTATAGTGTCGAAATGTCCCTTTTCTATGTCGTCTATCGAAAATACCCCTTTATCTTCTAAAGATTTTACTACCTGAGGATTGTGTATAATAGGACCCAGGGTATTTAATATTTCGGACGACTTGCACTGCTCGGCAGCCTCCAATGCCATATTTACCGCCCTTTTAACTCCGAAACAGAATCCGGCCGAAGGCGCTACTATAATTTTCATAATCCTTCTGTCTCCTTTACGGTGTCGGATTTATTAATTTACCGACTCCAGAACGCGTTTGCTGGCAAACCACCCCGTCAGGCTGACGCCTGCCCCCACCCTCCTTTAAAAAGGAGGGGAGTTTAAAGGAAAAGTCAGATTAATTTTTTTTGCAAATAACTTTCTATATTAATTAACTGTGTTTTGAATTCAAAAAAAATCTGATTTTTTTCCAATAACAGCGAGATTGCTTCGCTTTACTAAGTGTATAATTCAGTTATTTTATTATCGAATTTAACGTTTCGAAAAATTCCGGAAAGGATGTATTTATGCAGTTTATATCCTTTATTTCCAATTTGGCGTTTTTTAAAATAAGTCCTGCAATTACCATAGACATTGCTATCCTATGGTCGCCGAAAGAATTCAACGCCTTAATATCGTTACCCGGAGCGGACTTATTCGGCAAACCTTTTCCTGAGTATTTTAAGTCCGGATTGCCGTTTATTTCAAATCCGTCTTCCAGTTCTTCAATATCTACGCCTATAGCTTTTAAGTTATAAACTATAGACTTAATCCTGTCGCTTTCCTTAACTCTTAATTCTTTTGCTCCGGCAACCGTAGTTTTACCTTCCGCAAACGAAGCTATTACGGCAAATATAGGGAATTCGTCTATCATATCGGGAACTATTTCGGCGGGAAGATTTATTCCTTTGATATTATCGGAATATTTCACTTTTATATCGCCCGCCGTTTCTGGAGAAGTGTCTTTAATAAACATATCTACGTCTGCGCCCATCATCTTTAAAGCCTTAATAAGTCCAGTTCTTTTTTCGTTTATTATGATGTTTTTGACGGTAATTTCAGAATTTTTATTTAATATGCATAGGGCTATAAAAAATGCGGCGCTGCTGAAATCCCCAGGTATCCTGAATTCAAAAGAATTTAAACCTGCGGCATGCCTGCCTTTTACTGTAATAAAAGAGCCTCCGGAAGAAGAATCTTCAACGCTCACAGGATAACCCTGAAATTTAAGAAGATTCTCCGTGTGGTCTCTCGTAGCTTTCCTTTCGTATATTACGGTATCGCCTTCGGCGTAAAGAGCGGCAAGCATAAGGCATGATTTAACCTGTGCGCTCGGAACCGGAACTTCGTAAAAGACCGACTGCAAACCGCCGCCTGAAACAGCTAGAGGAGGATAAGAATCGCCGCCCCTGCCGGATATTTTTGCCCCCATAAGCCTTAAAGGCTCGATAATACGCCGCATAGGACGCGAATTAAGATATTTGTCTCCCGACAAAACCGAAAAAAAATCGTTTCCTGCAAGCATTCCTGCTATAAGCCTCGTCAGCGTTCCGGAATTTGAAGTATTTATTACCGATTTAGACTCTTTTAAACCGTAAAAACCGACGCCTTCTATTATGAAGTCTTTTTTTGATGCGACGGAATTTTCTTTTTTATTTTGCTTTTTGATATTTACGCCGAGTTTTCTAAATGCGGCTACGGTGGCAAGATTATCGCCGGAGATGGATAGGTTGTAAACCAGGGAGTTTCCTCCTGCTATGCTTCCGAGCATAACCGCCCTGTGCGATATAGATTTATCGCCAGGAACTTCTATTTCTGCGCTGAATTCTTTTGAAAGCCCCTCGACTAAAACTTTATCCTGTTTAAATTTTAATAAATCCTGCGTCAAATTCCAGCCTCTTTTCTGTCCTCGTATATTTTTTTAAGGTATGAAACCAATCCGCTTCTGTCGCCCGTTTCTATAAGACCTTTTATTGAATTTGCCGAAGCTATAAAATTATCTAAAGAAGAAATAATATTTTCATCGTTCATAAGAAATATATCCGTCCATAAATCTGGAGAAGATGAAGCTATTCTCGTGGAGTCTTTAAAGCCGCCGCCTATAAAACTTGCAAATGAAGAAAATTTCTTATTCTTAGCATGCGAAAGCGCGGTATCCGACAGCAAAAAAGCTACGAGATGGGGGAAATGGCTCGTATAAGCGGTTATTTCATCGTGCGCTTCGGCTTCGGTAAAAATAACTTCCATATTTAACGATTTCCAAAATCCCGCTATTTTTTCTATATTAAAACTGCGCTCTTTGTCGGCATAGTCTCCGCTTTCTTTTATTACAATGCATTTTTTAGCGTCAAAAAGAGAAAAATCGGCATTTTCCGGTCCTGATTTATCGGAACCGCACATAGGATGAGAACCTACGAAATTAGTCAAATTATTTTTTTTAGCCTTAGCTTCTATCGGCTTTTTTACGCTTCCTATATCGGTGATTAAAGCACTGGCGGCAAAAAAATCCGCGTATTTATCTAAAAACGATACGATAGACGACGGCGGAACGCACATTATTACGAGCGAATCTTTCGAAGAATCGTCATTAAATCCCTCGGAATCCAAGTTTAACTGTTCGTCTATTATTCCTCTTGAAATACAATAATCTATATTTTTCTCCGCTATGTCGTATCCTTTGACCGTCGTTCCGGCAAATTTACTCTTTACGGCGCCGGCCAAAGAGGCGCCCATAAAACCGAGCCCTATTATTTTAATCTCTTTAAACATAGTTATAATTAATAATTACTGTAACAGGC
Source organism: bacterium (assembly GCA_021788495.1). Next base: position 54,043 of record JAJYKQ010000001.1, read on the forward strand.
GAGGAAAAAGGCGTTAATATTTTATTTCCTCGAACAACCCCGTCGGCCTTTGGCCGACACCACTCCTTTTTCAAAGGAGGGGAGCTAACGATTATATATTCCTGCCTATAGCTTTTGCTACCGCTCTCGCTTTCTTTACTAATTCGTCGAAAGTATCGTATTTTAAAGACTGCGCTCCGTCGGAAAAAGCTTTTTCAGGTATGGGATGGACTTCTATCATAAGTCCGTCCGCTCCTACCGCAACCGCGGCAAGAGAAAGCGCTTCGACGTAATACCAGACTCCTGCGGCATGAGAAGGATCCACTATTACGGGAAGATGCGAAAGTCTTTTAAGCACCGGCACGGCGCTTAAATCGAGAGTGTTTCTGGTGGAAGTTTCATAAGTCCTTATTCCTCTTTCGCATAATATCACCTGTTCGTTGCCGTTAGACATAATATATTCGGCGGACATCAAAAATTCCTGAATGGTGGAACACAAACCTCTTTTGAGAATTACCGGCTTGTTCACTTTACCTACTTCCTGAAGCAGTCTGAAATTCTGCATATTTCTTGCGCCTACCTGTATAATATCGGCATAAGAACATATAAGGTCTAAATCCCTAGGATCCATTACCTCGGTTGCGACTAAAAGTCCCGTTTTCTTTCTCGCTTCGCTTAAATATTTAAGCCCTTCTTCGCCGAGTCCCTGAAATGTATAAGGGCTCGTTCTGGGTTTAAATGCTCCGCCCCTTAATATCTTGGCGCCTGATTTTTTTATATTTTCGGCGATTTCGGTAAGGTTTTCGAGATTTTCTACGGCGCAAGGCCCCGCTATAACCGCTATATCGTCCCCGCCTATTTCTATATTTCCTATTTTAAATACGCTTCTTTCTTTACCCATCTCCTTTGAAGCAAGTTTATAGGGTTTGGAAATTCTTATCGCCTTATCGACTCCCGCGAGCGCTTCCGCCTCTTCAAAAAAAGCTTTGACCGCATCTTCATGCCCTATGCATCCTATAATAGTTACGTCGGCTCCCTCAGAAATATGCGGTTTTAATCCCGCCTGCTCTATTTTGCTAAGAATATAATCGACATCATCCTTAGTCGCCCCTTTTTTTAAAACTAAAATCATCTATTTCTCCTCCTTGAATCAAATTTTATTTATATAGTTTAGATTAATATTTTATCTTATATTGAAATAATTGTAAAATTTATTTCAATGCTTTAACGAGCTTAAGGTTTTCTTTGTGCGTCCCTATGGTAATTCTAATCATATCGGTATAGCCGAACCTGTCCATAGGCCTTACGATAACGCCTGCATTCAGAAGTTTTTCCGATATTTCGGCGGCTTTTCGCCCTTTTAATTTCACGAGTATAAAATTCGCTCCGGTTTCGACGAACTCTAAACCTGCTTTTTTAAATTCGCCGTAAAGATATTTCTTTTCGGTTTCGTTGGTAGTTATTACTTTTTTAAGATATTCGGCATCGTTTAAAGCTGCTGCGGCTGCGGACAGAGAAAGAGAATTTACGTTAAAAGGCTCCCTGACCCTGTCCATAAGAGAAATTAAATTTTTATCACCTATTCCGTAGCCTATCCTTAGTCCGGCAAGTCCGTAAACCTTGGAAAAAGTGCGAAGAACTAAAACGTTTGGAAAGTCGGATATGCTTACGTCTTCGGCAAGAGACCTGCCTATATATTCTATGTAAGCTTCATCGACTATTATTAAAACGTCGTCTTTAATCTTTTTAATAAAATTTATAATTTTATCGTTAGAATAAAACGTTCCGGTAGGATTATTAGGGTTAGATATAAAAACTACTTTTGTTTTTGCGTCGATAAGTTTATAGATGTCGTCTAAATCGAGAGCGTAATCTTTTAGTTTGCTTATTTTTAATTTTATTCCGAGCTGTTCGCCTGCAAGATAATATGCCACGAAAGACGGAAAAGGCGATACTATATTTTCGTCTCTTTCGCAAAAAGTTCTGACGGCGATATCTATAAGTTCGTTGGAACCGTTTCCGAGTATAAAATTTTCCGAAGCAAGCTTGACGCCGTTAGAAAAAAATTTAACCAATTCCTGTTTTAAATAAAAACCGGAGCCGTCTGGATATCTGTTTAAGTTTTTAAGAGCGGATTTAATTGCTTTTAAAGCCAAAGGAGACGGTCCTAGCGGGTTTTCGTTAGACGCAAGTTTGACTATATTTTTAATTCCTTTCTCTCTTTCGACTTCTTCTATAGGTTTTCCCGGAATGTAAGGATTTATTTTATAAATATAATCCGGCGCTTTTACGTTAAAACTTTTCATAAAAAATTCCGTCCCTTTTATTTTTATATTATTTTATTAATATTAAAACGAGATAGCTATATTTTATTTATGCGAACCGGTAAATTTTAGCGTAGCGGCGGGTTTTTTAACCGAATAATCTTTAGGCTTAGCCGTTTTCTTGATATCTTCGAGCGTATTTTGGGCTATCGACCTTTCATATATTCTGACCCAGGCGCAATCCATATTTTCGTCTATTTCGCATTTATAATTTTTCATGCCTCCGCAAGGTCCGTTCAGCAAACCTTTAGGACAGAGAGTCACGGGGCATATTCCGCCCGTTTCGTTAAGCACGCAGTTGCCGCACAAAGAGCACATCTCTTTAAGCGAAGACAGGTTTTCGATATTTCCAAGAAACATCGTATCCACGCCGGAAACGACTTTTATATTTTCGGGCAGAGCCGATACGGCGGACTGCACTCCGCTTCCGCATGAAAGAACAAGGACGGACTGAACTTTGGATAAACCGTCTTTATTGTCTCTTACCGCTTTTCTTACTTTCTGGATATGGCACATTGCGTCTATAACGTATATACCTTCGACGGCAATATTCCTGTCGGTTAAAATTTTCGCCATAGCTTCGACTTCTTTCGGCCCTCCCGTTCTGGAAGTATCGGAACATATGCCGCAGCCGAAAATAAAAACAGAGCCTCTTATTTTCTTTAGTATATCGTCTAAATCTTTTTGTTTAGATACTATCATAAGTTATTTTTATGTTTTATCGGAAAATGTGTCAGATTAATTTTTTTTGCAAGAAAATTTTATTCAAGTTGATTTGTTTCGTATGCAAAAAAATAAAATCTGACACATTTTCGTAACTATTATGTTTAGTTGCCTACGGCTTTATATTAATTCCCGATTTTATCGAAGCCGATTTTACCGTATTTTCCATTAAAACTGCGACGGTCAGCGGTCCTACGCCGCCTGGTACAGGCGTTATTTTTGAAACTTTATTTATTACTTTTTCAAAATTTACGTCTCCGCAAAGCTTTCCGTTAATATTTGAAATGCCTACGTCTATCACTACCGCGCCGTCTTTAACGTATTCTTGGTCTATAAGATGCGCTTTGCCTGTAGCAGATATTAAAACGTCGGCTTTTGAAGCTATATATTTCACGTCTTTGGTAAAAATATTTAAAGAAGAAACGGTTGCGTGCCTGTTCATAAGCATAATGGCAAGCGGCTTGCCTACAATGTTGCTCTGTCCGATGACGACGCAATTTTTTCCTTTAACGGAAATATCGTAAAAATCAAGCATTTTTAATATGCCGTAAGGTGTGCAGGGATAAAAAGCGGCGTTTTCGGTAAAAATCTTACCGACGTTTAAAGGATGAAACCCGTCCACGTCCTTAGAAGGATTAATTGCTTCCATTATTTTTTTTTCGTCTATGCGGGGGGGAAGCGGAAGCTGTACCAGAATACCGTGAATTAAAGGATCGTTATTTAATTCGTAGATTTTATTTAAAAGCTCTATTTCGGTTAAAGATGCTGGGTAAATATCTTTTTTAGATAATATTCCGCATCTTTTCGCCGCAAGTTGCTTATTCCGGACGTAAACTTCGGAAGCAGGATTATCTCCTACGAGTATAACTGCAATAGCCGGAACTATGCCGTTTTTCTTTAACTTTATTACATTTTCCGATATGGAAGATTCAATGTTTTTTGCGATAAGCCTTCCGTCGATTATCTTTTTTTGGATATCGGAATTATCGGAAATCATTACATTAATCCATAACGCTCGATATTTTCGTCGGCCATTTTTTGAATTTTTTCAATTTCGGCCCTGCCTGCGTCGTCTTTAAACAAGTGTTTAAATCTTCCCTGCAGTTTAAGATATTCTTCAACGGCAACTTTCTTGCTTATTTTTTTGACCGAAATTATTTTATCGTATTCCGCTTCGAATAACGGATAAAGTCCTGTCTGGACTGCAAGCTGAGCAAGTTTTACCGAATATTTAGGTTCGTATTTCCATCCAGGAACGCACGGAACGTCAACCTGCAAATATTTTGCGCCCTTTATAGCCATAGCTTTTTTAACCTTTTTCTGAAGGTCCATCGGATAACCCGCAGACGAAACAGCCGTGTATGGAATTCTGTGAGCCATCGCAATTTCAGGCATATATTTTTTAGGCCTGTTATTTCCGAAAGATTCCTTTCCCGAAGGACTGGTCGTAGTATATGCGTCGAAAGGCGTTAAGCCGCTTCTCTGGTAACCTGTATTCATATATGCGCCGTTATCGTAACAGATGTATAAAATATCGTGATTTCTTTCAAACATTCCGCTAAGAGCCTGAAGCCCGATATCGGCCGTTCCGCCGTCTCCGCCCTGGGCAATAACATTAATTCCGTCTTTTTTGCCCATATATTTAAGCGCTGCTTCTACACCCGATGCTACCGCCGCCGAATTTTCAAACAAAGAATGTATCCACGGAATTTTCCATGAAGATTCCGGCCAGCGGGTCGAAAAGACCTCAAGGCATCCGGTAGCGCTGGTAGCTATCGTGTTTTTACCGAGAATTTCCATTATAAGCTTTACGCTCATAGACTGGGCGCATCCCGAACAGCCAGTATGGCCCATGGTAAAAAGTTCGTTATGAGTTTCTTCTTTAGTCAGCATAATTTTATGTTCCTATTTTTTAGTTTTATTTTTTCGGACATTATAGATACTACTGAGACAGTCCTATAAATTCGCCGTCCACGTTTTCTTCTTTTTCGGCTCTTTCTACGAGGTCTTTTATATTTTTCGGCGTAATATCCCTGCCGCCGAGACCAATGGTATAGCCGTTTACGTTTACCGTATTAATTTTATGCTTGAACAGCGAATCTCTTATTTCTACGGAAAGAATTCCGCCTTTTCCAGGACAGGTCGCCTTTTCTACCACTATAACATTTTTAACGTTTTTTAAGGCATTAACTATTTCTTCTTCAGGAAACGGCCTGAATGAACGGACTTTAAGAACGCCGATCTTTTTTCCTGATTCCCTTAACTCGTCCACTACGTCTTTTATAGTGCCGAGAACCGAACCCATGGCGACTATTACGGTTTGAGCGTCGTCCATTTTGTATGCGTCCGTCAATCCGCCGTAAAATCTGCCGAACATATCATTAAATTCTTTTGCTGCGTTTATTATAGTCTTTGCGGAATATTTCATCGCATTATACATATTGTATCTAGATTCCATATAAACCGACGGCTCTCCGAGCGTGCCGAAAGAATATGGATTTTCTACGTCCAATTTGTATTCCATATTAATAGGAGGAAGATATTCCCTGACCTTATCTATGCTGTCTATGGTTTCTACTACTTCAAAAGTATGGGTCAATACGAACCCGTCCACGTTTACTATTACCGGAAGCATAACGTCCCTGTTTTCGGCTATTTTAAAAGCCTGAATATGCATATCGTAGGCTTCCTGGTTATTCTCGGCTACGAGCATTATAGCGCCCGTATCTCTTATAGCCATAGCGTCCTGCATATCGTTCCATATATTTATCGGCGCCGAAATCGCCCTGTTGGCTAACGTCATAACGACGGGAAGCCTCATACCTGCAATATTATAAATTACTTCTTCCATATACAGCAAGCCCTGC
>JAJYKQ010000024.1 GCA_021788495.1 bacterium
GGCATGATACCCGGCTTTTCAAAAATAAAAGATAAATTTAATTCTGAAGCGGCTGAAAAAGAGATAGTTAAAATTAAGGCTATTATTAATTCTATGACGGAAAAAGAAAGGCTGAACCCCGACATATTAAACGGCGGAAGGCGCAAAAGAATCGCTTTAGGAAGCGGCACCACCGTCAACGATGTTAATATCTTTATAAATAAATTCGAAGAAGTAAAAAAGATTATGAAGTCTTTCAAAAAGAACAAATTGGGTTCTTTAAAAAATATAAATAATATTAAAAACATGTTTAACAAAGGAGATTTCAAGTGGCGGTAAAAATCAGATTATCTAGAATCGGTTCTCACAAAAAACCTTTTTACAGAATCGTGGCGGCTTCCGGAGAAAAAGCCGTGCAGAAAAAATTTATAGAAATACTGGGGACTTATAATCCGTGCGCCGATAAAGGCGTCCAGTTTAATATCGATAAGGACAAATTCGACAAGTGGGTAAGTTTGGGGGCAAAACCCAGCGATACCGTTATGGCGTTAGTAAAAAAACAGGCTAAATGAATCCCGTTTATATAGATATAGGGGAATTTATAAAACCGCACGGTATCTTAGGCGAACTTTTATTTAATCTATACAACCCCTTGTCTAACGTTATGGATTCTGAATGCGAACTTTTTATTAAAGAAAACGGCGCATATAAAAAATTAGAAATCGAAAAAATCAGACGGGCAAACAAAGGTTATCTCATTAAATTAAACGGCGCAGATTCTATTGAATCTGCGGAAAAGTTTAAAAAGACTTCCGTTTATATTAATAAAGCCGATATTAAATTGGATAAAGACGAATTTTTAATTTCAGATTTAATCGGTTTAAACTGCTATAACGAAAAAAAAATTAACATAGGGTCGGTTTCGGAAATTTACGGAGGAGAAACAGACGTTATGGAAATAAAGTCCAGCGCTGCAGTTTACCTGATTCCTATGACGGCTGAAAATATCGAAACTATAGATATTAAAAATTCAAAAATATCGGTTAAAAACGAAAATAATTATAGAATATAAAAACATGAAGAAGGTAATAGACGTTATATCTATAATGCCGGAATATTTTGATTCGTTTTTAAAAAACGGTCTTATAGGAAAGGCTTTAAAATCCGGATTAATGGAAATAAATATTATTAATCCCAGAGACTTTTCAAGCGGTAAATATAAAAGGGTGGACGATAAAATATACGGCGGGGGGGCAGGTCAGCTGTTAATGGCGGAACCTATTATTAAAGCCTTCGAATATTCCGTAAAAAATTTTAAAAAAAATTATAAAACCGGAAAAAAAGTTGTAGTTATAATGTCTCCATCCGGAAAATTGCTCGACTCGGATACCGCTTCGGAAATGTCCGATTTTGACCATATTATAATAATTTGCGGAAGATATGAAGGCATAGATGCAAGGGTAGCCGATTTAACGGGAGGAATAGAAATATCGATAGGCAGTTATATACTGTCCGGCGGCGAAATCGCTTCGATAGTTTTCATAGAATCGGTAAGCAGATATTTTAAAGGTTTTTTGGGCAATCAAGAATCGCTTAAAGAGGAAAGCCTTTCCGGCGATTTTAAAAAAATATTAGAATATCCCCAATATACTAAACCAAAAACGTTTAGAAATTTATCCGTTCCAGAAATACTTCTCAGCGGAAATCATAAGCTGATTGAAAAGTGGAGAATGGAAAAAGCATTAAAAAAAACGGAGCAAATAAGAAAAATTAATTAATAATATAAACAAAAGGAGAGACTTAAATGAATATCGTAGAAAAAATCGAAAATGCGTCGTTAAGAACGGATGTTCCTCAATTTAAATCGGGAGATACCGTCAAAGTATATCAAAAAATAAAAGAGGGCGACAAAGAAAGAATTCAGGTTTATGAAGGAGTGGTTATTGCGAGAAAAGGAAGCGGTATCAGGTCGGCTTTTACAGTAAGAAAAAATTCTTACGGCGTCGGAGTCGAAAAAACTTTTTTGATTAATTCTCCGCTAATCGATAAAATTGAACTTCTTTATCAGGGAAAGGTAAGGAGGGCAAAATTATACTACTTAAGAAAGAAAAAAGGGAAGGAAGCTAAAATAGAAAGGCTCGATATGGTTCAGCAGCAGCAGTAAGTTAAAATGAAAGCTGAATTACGTTTTAGGGTTATTTAATTAACTTTTTTTAAATATTGATGATATACTTATAATATTAAACGAATTATCGTAAGTATAATTATAATTAATATTTAATGGAGGTTTTATGGAATCGCAAAAAACGGCTGTCGATAAGTTTACCGAATTTATAGGATCGGTACTTGGAGTTACCGAGGATAGATTTCAGAAGATTTTAGACGAATTTATAGTCAGCCATAATTTCGGCAAAAAAGAATCTGAAGTTTTTTCCCAAAAAATGAAAGACATATACGATACAAATAAAAAAAAATTGATGTCTATAGTAGACGAATCCGTAAAAAAAGCCCTTAGCAAAGCCGATATAGCCAGAAGTTCCGAAGTAAAAGGATTAGAAGAAAAGATCAATATGCTTGAAGAAAAAATTAATAAACGGTCCGGCGCAAATTCTAAACATAAAGATACTTCTCGTTCAGCTAAAACTAAAAGCATCGGCAACAGTATTAAAAATAATAAAAAAAATAATTAATTATGCTATATGACTTTAAAATCTTATAGGGTTATTATAAAAGGAATCGTTCAGGGCGTAAATTTTAGAAATTTTACAAAACTTGAAGCCGAAAGAATCGGCATAAAGGGTTATGTAATGAATACTCATGACGGTCATGTAGAGGCATTTTTTGAGGGCGAGGAAGAAAAAATTAAGGAAATTATTGCTTCCGTGCATGTCGGTCCGCCATCGTCGAGAGTCAAAGAAGTTAAACTATATGAACAGGACGGGCTTTCTAATTTCAAAGATTTTAAAATATTAAGATAATTCTTAGTCTGCTTCCGCTATAGGCGACGGATCGACGATAACCGTCAACTCGCCCTTTGTTAATTCAGGCCTGTTTTTAATTTCTTCCGTTATAGTTTTTACGTCTTTTGTTTCTATAAATTCATAAATTTTAGTTAGCTCTTTTGCGTAGCATATTTTAACGCTACCCATTATTTCGTTTATATCTGCAAGCAGTTTTTCGACGCTTCTGCCTGGTTCAAAAAGTATAAAAACCCTTTTTTCATCCTTTAATTTTGCAAGTAATTTTTTTCTTTTTCCCTCTTTTTTAGGTAAAAAACCGATAAAAGTAAATTCCGAAGTATTCAATCCCGATGCCGATATTGCGGTTAATACGCTGGAAGGACCGGGAATAGGAACTACTTTTATTCCTTTTTCGATACACAAGCGGACTAAATAAGAACCGGGGTCGGATATTAAAGGCGTCCCGGCTTCGCTGACTAAAACGTAATCTCTGCCTTTCATTATACCGCCGGCGATAGCGTCGGCAGCCGATTTTTTATTATATTCGTGATATGGAATTAAGCGTGTTTTAATATGATATTTAGAAGTTAATATCCTCGTTTTTCTGGTATCTTCGCAGGCTATAAAGTCCGCTTCCCTCATTACTTTTAACGCTCTTATAGTAATATCTTCGAGGTTTCCGATGGGCGTCGCCACGACGTATAATACGCTCATAAAAACTATGCCCAATCCCTTAAATATCTAAAATCAATATTTATGGTCCGTTCAGAAACCTTTGCTATTAAAGGCATACGTCTTTTATACTGCGATTTTTTTATTCTTTCATATATGTTGTTTACGATATTTTCTTCAAATCCTAAAGAAATTACTACTTCGGGTTTATACATTTTATCTATTAAGAGATACATTATATCGTCCGCAGTTTTATATGTAAAACCCAGCTCCGATTCATCCGACTGCCCTTCCCACAAATCGGCAGACGGCGGTTTATTTATAATATTTTTTGGGATGCCGAGATGCTCCGCAAGCTGATAAATCTGAGTTTTATAAATATCTCCTATTGGATTTAAAGCTGAAGCCATATCGCCGTATAAAGTTCCGTAGCCCAGAAGCAGTTCCGATTTATTGCTTGTCCCAAGGACTAACGAATTTAACTTATATGAATAATCATACAGAATAGACATCCTTTCTCTGGCCATTTTATTGCCTTTTCTAAGTTTTAAGGCGATATCGCCTGCAGCATCGGCATTTTCGCTTTTCTCGGTCTCTTTAGACTCGTTCTTAAAATATTCGTTAATCTGGTTAGATATATCTAAAACGTAATATTTAATGCCTAGCGTATTTACAACTTTTAAAGCATCCTCGATACTTGACTTGGAACTGCTTTCATAAGGCATTATTAGAGCCGTTACGTTATCTTTTCCAAGCGCGCTTACAGCCAAAAAACAAGACACAGCCGAATCTATACCTCCCGACAAGCCCAAAACTACGCTTTTTAACCCCGCCTTTAAAACCTCGCTTTTTATAAAATTACCGAGATGTTTATAAAATAAAGGAAAATTTAATTCGTCTATTTTTGGCAGTTCAATTTTATGATTCATATAAATCTTTTCACTTAACTTTATTATTATCTATTATACTTTCTAATTCTTTAAGGGTCAGATTTAAATTTTCGTCGCGTAAAAGAGGCGTTTTAAATCTTTCGTTATTAAGCAGATTTAAATTTAATTCCGCTATAATTTCTCCTGTTTCTATATAATCTATTTTGCTTTCGATATCGCCCGAAGGGTTTATTGCACATGAACCGCCGGAAAATCCTATGCCGTCTTCAAAACCGACTCTGTTTACGTATATAACGTAACATTTATAATAGAAAGCAATAACGGAAAGAAGTTCCTCCCACATATTAGTCGAATTAAATTTGTTAAGTCCCGAGGTTATACCTCTCGCCGGAGAAGCGGAATTGATAATAATTATATGAGCGCCTTTGTTAGCGGCGATATAAGACGACGAAAGATGCCAGGCATCTTCGCATGTCAAGACTGAAATTTTAACGCCGTTTAAATCGAAAACGCCGAAACCGTCTCCCTGTTTAAAATATCTCAATTCTTCAAACATGCCGTACGTGGGCAGATAAACCTTTCTGTGAATATTAATAAGTTTTCCGTTAGAAACGCAAAAAGTCGAATTATAAAAATTAAAATCTGCGTCTTTTTCTACGAAACCTGCGATAACGGCAATATTAAGTTCTCTCGATACTTCATAAAGAGGTTGGAAGACGGCGGCTTCATCGGAATTAATATCGACGCCTAAATCGTAAACGGAGTCTTTTAAAAAGTAGCCCGTGAGAGAAAGTTCCGGAAAAACCACTATTTCCGCCCCTTTGTTTTTTGCTGAGGAAATAATATTAATATGGTTTTCTATATTTTTTTCTAAATCCCCCATTTTGGGGTCTGTCTGCGCTAAGCAGACGTTTATCCGGTTATTGCTTTTATTTATCATTCGAGAATATTTTCAAAAAAAATTAATTTAATCGAACCGCGTTCGATATATTCAATAGAAATTATGCCATAGTAAATTGTTTTATTGTAGTTTTTTATATTAGACGCAGACGACTGCATTAAAAAAAAATCAGATACTTCAATAATAGTTGAAAGTTTTCGTTTGTTCACCGCTTCGTAAGGTTTACCGAATCGGTTTTTAAACCTTGTCTTTACTTCTATAAAATTTAAATTGCCGCTTTCGTTTTCGGCAATAATGTCTATTTCGCGTCTGCCTTTTTTAAAATTTTTTTTAATAATTCTGTATCCTATTTTTTCTAAAAACTCTGCCGCAACCGCTTCTCCTTCGTCTCCCTTAGCTTTATTTAACGACTTGTCGTTCATCTTTTTATCGTTTATATTTAGATTCATTTTATCCGTTAATTAATTTACATATTGATATAATTAATATATCACATATGCCATATGGCTATTATATAATAATAATCATCTTTATATATACTAAATCTTATTAAATATTAAAATTTAAAAGTTTTCCTGTGAATTTTCGTTAATCCGTATTTTCTAATATTTTTTTTATGTTCGACGGTTGCGTATCCTTTGTGTTTTTTAAAGCCGTATTCCGGATATTTTTCATCGACGTCCGCCATTAGTCCGTCCCTAAAAACTTTAGCTATTACCGATGCGCAGGAAACTACTTTTACCCTGTCGTCGCCTTTTATTACAGGTATTACTTTTAATCCGGAAATATCCGATAAACCTTTCGGCACTATAGGACCGTCTATAATTACGACGTCGGGCTTTACCGATAAACCGTCAAAAGCTCTTTCCATAGAAAGCATAGCCGCCTTAAAAATATTAATTTTATCTATTTCCAAATTAGAAGCGATGCCTATAGAATAAGATACGGCGGAACTTAAAATAATATTATAGAACTCTTTTCTTTTTGGCTCGGTTAACTGTTTGGAATCTTTTATACCGGTAGGAATTTTATTTTTATCTATTATAACCGCCGCCGATACTACCGGCCCTGCAAGGCAGCCTCTGCCGGCTTCGTCTATTCCGCATATTTTTAACGGCATAAAAAAGCCTCTATTCTTTCTGCGCATCTTTCTTTTCCCAGCGAAAATATCATTTCGTATATAGGAGGACTGACTTTTTCTCCTGTAAAAGCAAGTCTTATTATCATGGCTTTTTCTTTCATAGTCCATCCGTTCTGCGAAAAAAAATCGTTAAATGCATTTTTTATTAATTCTATTGAGACTTTCAAATCTTCCAAATTTTTTGCGTCTGTAAAAATCTTATCGTCCAAACTTATTATAAAACCCTTAAAAGACGACAAAAAATCCACATCGTTTTGATTAAAATTAAATTCGTTAATAACGCCCGTATTATATTCAACGGTTTTATTTAAGAAAAAATCTAATTTCCGTCTTAACTCGACGAGAGTTTTGGAGCGGGATTTAAGGGAATCAACAAGGGCAGCCGTTTTTATGTCTTCGTTAAGCAAGGTTTGAGAGTCTTCCGATATATCGTTTATAAGTTTTATTAAGGTAAACGGGTCTTTCGATTTTATATAATGGGAATTGAGCCATAATAATTTTTCGGTATTAAAAATAGCGGCGGATTTGCTTATGTTTTTTAAATCGAAAAATTTTATAATTTCATCCATAGAAAGAATTTCGTCGTTACCATGAGACCAGCCGAGCCTAATGAGATAATTAACTAAAGCTTCAGGTAAAAATCCTTCCTTTTTGTACTGGATGACGGAGGTAGCGCCGTGCCTTTTAGAAAGCCTTTTGCCGTCAGGACCGAGTATCATGGAAACATGAGCAAATTCCGGCGCTTTAAAGCCTAAAGCATTATACAGCATTATCTGTTTAGGCGTATTACTTACATGGTCGTCGCCTCTAAGCACGTGCGTTATTCCAGACAAAGCATCGTCTATGACTACGGCAAAGTTATATGTAGGAATTCCGTCTTCCCTGACTATTACGAAATCGTCTATTTCTTTGTTTTCTATGCTTATAACCTGATTTCTTATTAAGTCTTTGAAAAACGTGGCGGACCCTGCTTCTCTGCCCACTTTAAACCTTATAACGTGCGGCGTTTTTAGCATTTCGGCATCAGGCTTTAATTCACGGCATCTGCCGACGTACATAGGTTTTTTGTTTTCGGCTATAAGTTTATTTCTGTCTTCTTCTAAAAGCTCTTTTGAGCAAAAACAATAATAAGCCTTTCCTTCTTTTAAAAGTTTTTCTACGTAAGAATTATAGATATTAAGACGTTCGGATTGATGCAATATTTCTTCGTCAGATATAATAGACATCCATTTAAGGCTTTCTATTATATCTTCTTCAAATATTTTTTCGGAACGTTCAAAATCAGTGTCTTCAATTCTTAAAACAAATTTTCCGCCGTTATGTTTGGCATAAGCATAGTTAAAAAGAGCCGTCCTTGCTCCGCCTATATGCAGATAGCCCGTAGGACTCGGAGCAAATCTTGTTTTTATTGTATCCATAATAAATATTAAGGAGTTTATAAATATATTTAATATATAACGATAGAAGAATATCCGACTACGCTTGAATAATCGCCGGTAACTTCTCCTGAATTGGTATATCCTATAATTTTTGCTTTGGTTCGTCCGGCCATTTTGGCGACGTTAATCATTATGGATGCGGGGATAAAACCGCACATCGTAATATCGTTTAACCTTACTTTTTCGTACAAACCCCGTGAATTTAAATCCAGTATTTCTTTTATCGCGATATCGTCCTTATATTTTGCCGACTCGGCCGGTTCGTAATGAGTCATATCGGAACTTGCTACTATTAAAACATCGTCCATTAAATCTAATTTTTTTAAAGCGTTATATATAGCTTTTGAAGCGTTAACAACGTCATTGTATCTGATAAACGAAATAACTATAGGAACTATAGAAAAATCTTTTTTTAAATTGTATATGAGCGGAATCTGAACTTCAACGGAATGTTCTTTTAAATGAGCCTGTTCGTCGGCAATGAAAGGACTGTCTGCGCCGTCGATAATAGCATCGGCAAGTTTTGAATTAATCGGAACGGAGAAATCTCTAAAATCATATTTTCCTTTATTCATTACCGAATAGTCAGCTCCCATACCAGTATGGTTCGGACCTATAATAATTATATTGTTTTTTATATCGATGCTCGAATATCCTTCGTAAGCAATTTTTCCTGAATATACGTAACCGGCGTGCGGCGATATAATCCCGAATGCATCTATTTTTTTGCCGGCAGCCGGTATAACCGCTTTAAAGGAATCTATGAAATTATTTATGTTATTTAATCCTTCCGGATAAAAATAACCCATTACCGCAGCTTTTCTTATCAATTTAAAGCACCGTCCTAAGTTAATCGAATTTTAATTGCGAGCATATTTTTTGCGGCTAAATGTAAATATAATATTGTTTCTAATCTTCTAATTAATACATAACAACCTTTGGCTTTTATAAGCGCATTCGAAGATATGCTCTCAATGACATTTACTAAGTTATATATAATATTATATCACTAACTTTTTATTTTACGACTCTACATAAATCAAAGTTTCATCCGGATTTACGCTGTCCCCTTCTTTTATGTAAATCTCTTTAACCGTTCCGTCTATAGGAGTATGTATTTCGTTTTCCATCTTCATCGCTTCTACTATTAAAACGGTATCGCCTGCCTTAACCGAGTCCCCTGCTTTAACCATAACTTTCGTAATTCTTCCCGGCATAGGCGCATAAACGTCTCCTTCTCTTTTCGGCGACGGCCTTTTCGACCTTGCTATGCTCTCTCCGACTATTTCGCCGCCTGCGCTTGGAACTATTTCGGTAAGCGATTCTATGACGACTTCTTCCAAAGTTCCGTCCACGTTTAAAAAGAATGGTCTTTTTTGGTCGGATTTATGTCCGGCTCCGGCAATTTTAATTTTATAGCTTTCGCCGTGAACGGTAACGATAAATTCGCTTGGAGCTAGTCCCCCGTCTTTTGCAAGAATAGAAGAATCCGAAACTTCAGGCGTTATATTATTACCTTCGGATAAATTTTTTAGAGCATCCGTATCAGTGGGTTTTGAATAGTCGGGAAGACTGCCTTCTTTTTTTGCTTTAAAAAATTCTAAAGCTATATTCGGAAACAATACGTAAGACAAGAAATCCTCTTCGCTTATATCGAACTCTTTTATATCTTTATATTCCTTCGACATTTCCGGTTCTAATAAATCTGCCGGCCTTACGGTTACTACTTCTTCGTTTCCCAACACCTTTTTCTGTATCTCCGGATTAATTTCAGCGGGCGGTTTCCCGTAATAGCCTTTTAGGTAGTTTTTAGTTTCGCTTGTGACAACTTTATATTTTTCTCCGGTTATTACGTTAAGAGCGGCCTGCGTTCCTACAATCTGCGAGGAAGGAGTTACCAGCGGAGGATAACCGAAATCTTCCCTGACCTGAGGTACTTCATAAAGCACCTCCTCCATTTTATCGAGCGCATTCTGTTCCTTAAGCTGGCTTGCAAGATTAGACATCATTCCGCCGGGAACTTGCGTCACTATAATGTCGGCATTAATATTAGTATATTCGCTTTCCAAAGAAACGTATCTTTTTCTGACGCTTCTAAAATAATCTGCGACTTCCTTAAGTTTTTCAAGGTCTAGATCGACGTCGTAGCCCATTTCGGATAACGTAAAAACCATGGATTCGGTAGGCGGATGCGACGTTCCGCAAGACATGGAAGAAATCGCCGTATCTATAATATCCGCGCCCGCTTCTACGGCTTTAAGAAGGGACATAGAAGCAAATCCGCTGGTAGAGTGGGAATGAACGTGAATCGGCAGGCTTATTTTTTTTCTCATCATAGAAACCAAATTGTAAGCGTTTGCCGGAGAAAGCAATCCCGCCATATCTTTTATACATATAGTATCAGCTCCCATGTTTTCAAGCTCTATTGCCATTTGAGTAAAAAGTTCGTTTGTATGCACAGGACTTGTTGTATAGCATATAGTAGCTTCTACCGTCTTTTTTTTCTTTTTTGCGACTTCTACCGCTTTTTTTATGTTTCTAAAATCGTTAAGGGAATCGAAAATTCTAAATACGTCTATGCCGTTATCGGCGCTTAAAGAAACAAATCTTTCTACCACGTCGTCGGCATAATGCCTGTATCCGACTAAATTCTGACCTCTCAAAAGCATCTGCAGCCTCGAATTTTTATATGCCTTCCTGACTCTTTTAAGTCTTTCCCACGGGTCTTCTTTTAAAAACCTAAGGCATGAATCAAAAGTAGCTCCTCCCCACACTTCTAAAGACCAGAATCCTATATTGTCCAAAACGTTAGCTATCCCCAGTATATCGGGCGTTATCATTCTTGTAGCTAAAAGAGACTGGTGCGCATCTCTTAAAACTGTTTCCATAACGCCTATTTTTCTTATGTAAGTTTTTTCTTCCATATATTAATACCTTCCTTTTAAATTCCTGTTAAATTCCATAATAAGCCGCAATAGCAGCCGATATTGCAAGTATTCTGTCGAAAGGATCTTTCTGCAGTTTATAATCCCTTAAATAAAGTCTTTCGTCTATGAAGTGCGTATCGAAATTTCCTTTTAAAAAATCATCGTCCTGAACTATCCTTAGCTGAAAAGGTATAGTAGTTTTAACGCCTTTAATAACATATTCGTCTAAAGCTCTTTGCGCTCTCCGCACGGTTTCTTCCCATGTCCTGCCGCTTACTGTCAGTTTTGCAATCATAGAATCGTAAAAAGGCTGGATTACATAATCTTTATAAACCGCGCCGTCTATTCTTACTCCAATTCCGCCCGGAGAATAATAAGCCGTGACTTTTCCTGTGCTCGGAACAAAATCTTTTCTGGGATTTTCTGCGTTGATGCGGCATTCTATGGCATAACCCCTCATAGAAACGTCTTCCTGCTTAATGTCGAGTTCTTTGCCCATAGCTATCTGAATCTGTTCGCCGACTATATCGACTCCCGTAACTATTTCGGTGACGCTGTGCTCAACCTGTATTCTGGTGTTCATTTCCATAAAATAGTAATTACCGTTTTTATCGACGATATATTCTATTGTTCCGGCATTGCGGTAGTTACAGGCTCGCGCGGCTTTTATAGACGATTCGCCCATTTTTCTGCGGGTTTCTTCGGTAAGTATAAGGGACGGAGCTATTTCTATCAGTTTTTGATGCCTTCTCTGTATGGAACAGTCTCTTTCGCCGAGATGTATAATATTGCCGTAATTATCCGCCAGTATTTGAAACTCGATATGGTGGGGTTTTTCTATATATTTTTCTATGAATACTTCCGGATTGCCGAACGCTTTTTCGGCCTCTGAACGAGATAAAGAAAAATTTTTAACAAGCTCGCCGTCGTTAAAACATATCCTGATTCCTTTTCCGCCGCCGCCGGCCGAGGCTTTTATCATGACGGGATAACCTATCTTGTTTGCGACTGCAACCGCCTCTTCTTCCGATTCTACGCCGCCTTCCGATCCTTCTACTACAGGCACTCCGACCGATTTCATAAGCCTTTTGGATTCTATCTTATCACCCATCATCGCTATAGTTTTAGATGAAGGACCTATGAATATTACCCCCCGTTTTTCGCAGACTTCCGGAAATTTTGGATTTTCCGATAAAAATCCGTATCCAGGATGTATGGCATCGGCGCCTGTATTAATAGCTAAATCTACTATCCTGTTAATATTCAAATAACCCGATATAGGTCCAGGTCCGACTAAGTAAGCTTCATCCGCCTTTTTTACGTGAAGAGCCTGACCGTCTGCTTCCGAATAAATAGCAACGGTTTTAATTCCAAGCTCTTTGCAAGCCCTGATGATTCTGGAAGCGATTTCTCCCCTGTTGGCTATCAATACTTTTTTAAACTGTTTCATAAAATTTTTATAGACTTATCTTCTTATATTACTTATATTATCAGAAATATTTTAATTAGAAAAACGATTAAGGCTGAGTTCGCGGAAGCGGTTTGTATTATATAAGAAATCAGTTAAATTTTTACAAACAGCGGTCGATGATTAATTTTAAACCATTATTTTAAAAAAGTCAAACTAATTAGGGATTTAATATGTATTTTAGAGAATTTTACTGCCCTGCAAAATAGAACCGTTCAGTTCTTTTTTATAATTTCTCCAGTGAGGAATAAATTTATCCATAATTTCTTTAAATCTTTTATTATGATTTATCTCGATAAGATGCGTCAGTTCATGAACTACAATGTATTCTATACAATAAACAGGTTTTTTAATCAGTTCTAAATTTATCCATATTCTTTTTGCTTTAATATTGCAGGTGCCCCATTTAGTCTTCATGCGTTTTATTCTTATCTCATTAGCAGAAACTCCCATTATTTCCTGCCATTTATTAAATATGCCGAAAAGTTCTTTTGCTAATTCTTCCCTCTGCCAGCGTAAAAAAACTTTTTTCTTTTCCTCTAAATCTGCATTTTTTTTTACGTAAAAATCTATATTTTTATTATTATTTATAATTATATAAGGTTTTCCGCTATATTCGATAACGTTAAGCAAATATATTTCTCCTTTAAAATAATGGCTTTCTCCAGAAACATATTCCCTCGGAGTTTCCCTCGGCCTCTCTTTAAAGCTGTTTACGTGTTTTTCAATCCACGACAATTTTGATATTATAAAAACGCGGACGGACCGGTCGTCCATTCTCCTAGGCACCGAAACCCTTATCTTTCCGTCAGGCGGAAGAATGTTTAAATGAAGATTTTTAATATCTTTTTTTAAAACGGTTATACTAAAACCGCTTATTATTATTTCCGATTTTATAACCGTTTTATCGCGCTTTTTTTTAAAAAATTTAAACATAATCTATTGACAATTCTTTTTTATATCGGCTTTTATTAAAAAAATCGGATATGGAAAGATTAAATATTCGGATTAAAGTAAAATTTTAGCCAAATTTTCAATCGTCGATAATATTTCTTCTCTGGTTTTGAGATTTTTTAAGGTAAGTTTTTGTTCCTCGGCTTCTCTTTCGCCTATTATTGCTACATATTCTATTTTTTTCTTATCGGCGTATTTTATCTCTTTGCCTATGTTTGGTTCGGACGAAACGCAAATTTCGGCGCTTATTCCTTTTGAACGAAGAAATTTGGCTGTTTTGTACGCAAAAGGCTTTTCTTTTTCAGTTAAATAAACTATATATAATTTTACGGGCGAAGAAACGGACTGAATGACGTCTGCATTTTTTTGGATTATGATGTCTATTATTCTTTCTACGCCGAACGATATTCCGCACGCGCCTTCGGGACGGGCGCCGTAAAGTTCTACGAGATTAT
>JAJYKQ010000134.1 GCA_021788495.1 bacterium
TTCCGTTGAAATAGAAGGCGATATCGACAAGGAGGAAATAAAACAGGCCATGGAGAAAGCGGCAAAAAATCAGAAAAAAGGTTCTTGCTGCTGCTGATATATACTGTCGATATATAGTATAAATCTTAATTTAAATAAAAGATTTAAAGAAAGCAAAATATGAAAGAAGCGTTAAAAATTTTAGAAAGCGAATACGACGTTGAACCTATAGATATATCCGAAGATATATCTATAGGACGGCTTAGAGATATTTTTTACGCTTTATCGGATAAGGTTAGGCTTGAGATTATAAGCCTGTTGATAGATAACGGAGAAATGTGCGTTTGTAAATTTCAGGAAATTTTTAAAATATCACAGCCCAACCTTTCTTTTCATCTGGGCATTCTTAGAAAGTCCGGTCTCGTTAAAACGAGAAGAAAAGGCACATGGATGAATTACAGCCTTAACGGCGAAAACGAAGTTTTAAAAAATTTAATTCCTTTAATTAAAAAAGCTTCGCTCTAATTTTGTTTTGAATGTTGGAAATTAATAAGGAAAAGGTGTCAGATTTTTTTTCCGCATACAAAAGAAATTTATTGTTATGAAATAATAGTGTTTACATATTTAGTTAAGTAAAGTAAGCTTATTGCGGAAAATTAATCTGACACCTTTTCCGGTTGACTTTTCCGCAGTCGGTAAAATAAAATGAAAAAAAATATAATTGCATCCGTTTTTTTAATAATTATTGTTTATATAATAAGCCTTGTATTGCCGCTCAGCGTTTATGCTCAAACAAACAAAAAAATGTTTAAAAATAAGCATAAATATAACGGCGGCATAAGTATGTGGCGACAAACGGCTCAATATGGCGTATATACCGTAAACATGGCCGTAAGGCAGGCGCTGAAAAATAACGATTTGATAAAAAGCGCGGTTCAAAGGGTTAAGGCGGCGCAGGCAAATTTCAACGCAGCTACCGCAGGCATGCTGCCGAAACTTTCATTTAACTATAATGCGTCGAGAATGGAATACCAGCCGTATCTTCAGACGTCTCACGTGCCTATTCCGACGTTTAGTACAAGCGGCGCAAAAGACGGCTATATGTATTTTCCTCCCCGTATATATATGAATTCCGATACTAATTTTAACTGGAGCCTCGAAATAACCCAGCCGGTTTTTACAGGTTTTGCGCTTCTCGATAAAAGAGAACTTGCAAAAATAGGCATAAATATATCGAGGGTTCAAAAACATGAAGCCGTCTTAAACGTTATAGAAGGCGTAAAATTGGCGTATTTTAACGTTTTAAGGGCGCAGGAGCAGTTAAAAGTAGCGGATGAACAGGTAAAATCTTTAAAATCCCACGAAATGCAGGCAAAACTCCTTTACAAACAAGGCGTAATTCCTTATAACGACCTGCTGAAATCCGAAGTCGCCCTTGCGGACGCCGTGCAGTATAAGACGTCGTCTATAGCCGCTTTGAATATTGCCGTGTCTAATTTCAATACCGTTCTCAATCAAAACATTAACTCAAAGGACGGTTTTAAAAATATACGTTACGTTAATTTTAAAAGATACCGGTTAAGCTCTCTTTTTGTTTATGCCTTAAGGCACAGACCGGGATTAAAAATATTCAGGTTTAAAATTAAGCAGGAGACGCTTAAAGAAAAGATTGCCGAGAGCAGGTATTATCCTCATGTTTCGGCTTTTGCCGCATATTCTCAGTCCGGACAAAACTGGCTTGCTGAAAATAATGCGTTTAATAATCAGGAAAATAAGATAATAGGTTTAAGCGCTACATGGACGCTGTTTAACTGGTTTAAAACGTCGGATAATTATCAGAAAGAAAAGCATGAAAAGACTGCCTTAAAATATAGCCTTAAATCTTATATAAACGACGTCAGGCTTGAGGTTAAAAGCGACTTATTAAATCTTCGGACGGCTTTTAAAAATATTAAAGCCGCAAAATTGTCGGTAAGGCAGGCTAAAGAAAACCTCAAGATTACTGATTTACAATATATACAGGAAACAACTACTTCGACGGAAGTTTTAGACGCGGAAACTTACCTGAAACATGCCCAATTAAACTATTACGATTCGCTTTACGGATACGATATATATTTAGCCAAGCTTCAAAGAGACATAGGGAGGAATAGATATGGAGAATAAAACAAATGAAGGTGCCGTAAACACCGTTACTGCAGATAATGGCGCCGATAAAAATACCGGCGGCAACGGCAACGGCAAAAAAAACAGAATAAAAAAGAAATACGTTTTAATAGCAATAATCGTAGTTCTAATTATCGGGACGATTTTTGAACTTCATAATATCGAATTTTCATTCTCCCATGTTTCGACAAGCGACGCTTTCGTGGACGGGAGCAGCGCTATAGTGCCTGTTGCTCCTCAGGTCAAGGGTAAAGTCGTAAAAGTATACGTCAAAGAAAATCAATTCATAAAAAAAGGGCAGCCGCTTTTTAAAATAGACCAGTCCGATTATATTCAGGACGTAAACAGGTCGCTCGCCGGTTTTAAGGCCAGCAAAAAACAGATAAAACAGATATCGATTTCTATTTTAGTCCAGAACAGCGCTCTTGCAAAAGCAAGATATCAGCTTAAAGCAGACGAAGCTTTAGAAAAATTAGACCGTCAGAATTATATAAGATACAGAAATCTTTATGAAGGAAAGGCCGCTTCAAAACTTATGTTCGATGAAATGGCTACAAAATACAAGATGACTTTGGCAAAAGTCGGCG
>JAJYKQ010000135.1 GCA_021788495.1 bacterium
TAGTTTAAATTTAAAATTAAAATTATCTAATTATTTATATATATATTTTTATGAATTTTTATTAATTTTAAAAAACGTCTTTTTATTATAATTCATCCGCTGTTTTTAGTCAAGAAATTTTAAGCCGCAAACTAATTGTTTTTACGGAGCGGCTAATAAATCGTAATCCTTTGCTTTTAATATCTTAACGGACATAAAACCTTCATCGGATTTATTTCTAAAATTATTTTTTAAATCGGTTTCATACATATAAACGCATCCGTCTATATCGGGTGCCTGAAAATAAGTTCTCAGTTTTGCGGTCTTATTGTTTGTTTCGTCGATTATCGCTTCATACGTCCGCCCTATATGGCGGGATAATATGCGCGGCATAATGGTTTTTTGGGTTTCCATTAAAATTTTATACCTTTCGGATTTTGTCTTTGCGTTTACTTTCGAGCCGTATTTATAAGAAGCGGCCGCTCTTTCGTCGGAATATTTAAAAACTCCGAGATTGTCGAATTCGGCGTCTTCGACGAAAGTTAAAAGTTCTTTGAAATCTTCATCCGTTTCGCCCGGAAAACCGGTTATAAGGGAAGTCCTTAATGCCGAACCGGGAATTTCTTTTTTTAATTTTTCAATCAGGTTTATAATATCTTTTTTCGTCTGCCCACGCTTCATAAGCTTCAGGATGCGGTCGCTTATATGCTGGACGGGCATATCTATATACTTCAGGATTTTTTCTTCGTTTTTTATGAGGCTTATTAATTCGTCCGTAAATAACGTTTTCATAGGATATAAATACATAAGCCTTATCCACTTTATTTCTTTTATTGCGGCAAGTTCCCTCAATAGCCTGTATAACCCGTTTTTTATATTTAAATCGATTCCGTAATACGAGGTATCCTGGGAAATTATTATAAGCTCTTTAACGCCGGCCGAAGCTAAATATAAGGCTTCGTTCTTAATTTCTTCTATAGGCTTAGACTTGTAATCTCCCCTTATCGAAGGGATAGTGCAAAAAGAGCAGGCTCTGCCGCAGCCTTCGGATATTTTAAGATATGCGGTTCTTTTTAAATTAAAATGCTCCCTTTCATATTTTCCTGACGTTTGCCGATTTAGATTTTCGCGCGTTATTTCTTTGCCGGCTATTGCGGCAAGTTCTTCTACTATCTTTTCTTCGTCGAAAGTAGGCAGGAATATATCTACTTCGGGCAGTTCCTCTTTAAGCGCGTTAAGATTATTGTTTACCATGCATCCCGCAACCGCTATATACCTGATTTTTCCAGCCTGTTTTTTACCGACGGCTTCCATAATCACGCCTATGGATTCTTTCCTTGCCGCCTCGATAAATCCGCATGTATTAATAACGCAGATATCGCAGTTATCTATATCGGAAGTAAATTTTATATCCGATTTTTCAAGGCGGGTAAACATCGCTTCGGAATCCACCTGATTTTTCGGACATCCTAAACTTATGAGATTAAAACTGAAGGGCATTTATTTTCTTGCGAAGGGTTAATTTTAATATTTTTTATATTGACAAATGACTTTAAAGTCATTATTATTAATTTAATGCTATTCAAAATCAAAATAAAAAAATATATCGATTTATATTTTATTTATTATTCATTCACAATAAGACTTTATAATTTTTATAATATAAATTAATATAATAATATAAAACGGCGCTTAAAGCTATAAAAAAATGAAAAAATGCTGTTATCGGAGTAAACGGGAAATGGGACGGCAGAAAAAAAATAAATCTGTCCCCTTTTTTAGCCCCTTTTTCATTACGGCGATATTTTCGATGTTTTTATCCATATATGTAATTTTGGGCACGACTGGGCGTTCTTTCGCTAAAGCAGGTATAATAACGCTAAATATCGGTAAAGCTACAACGGCGGCAATAACGGAAAGCTCTCCGGCTAAAGTCCCCGTTGCCGTAACTTTAAAAGACGCCTTGAGGCTTGCCCTTAAACTTTATCCGGGGATATTGACTTCCAAATATTCCTATATTTCATCTATCTATAC
The DNA here is from genome assembly GCA_021788495.1 of bacterium. Next base: position 2,014 of record JAJYKQ010000135.1, read on the forward strand.
TAAAAACCAAACTCTTTCCCAATACTATCCGCAAATTTCCGGAACAGCGGGATTCTCAAGAAATTCTTTTATGGACGTAAGCAATAACGGCGTAATTTCGGGGGGGCAGATTTATAACGAACCGGGGATGAATTACTCACTGAACAATTACTCGGCAACTTTAAACGCGACATATACTCTTTATTCTTTCGGTTCGCGCTATTACAACTATCTTAACGCAAAATACCAGATGAAAGGGGCAAACGCAGGTTATAATTATGCCGTCAACAGCGACCTTTATAACGTAATCCTCAATTTTGCCCAATATTTCGCCGATAAGGAACTGATGAAGGCGGATAAAGAAAACCTTAAAAACGATGAAATCCAGTATAAAGCGGCTGAGGCGTTTTACAAAGTCGGAACCGGCGACCTTTTAGACGCAGAAACGGCTAAAGCAACAATGGAGACGGCAAAAGCGGCTTATATAAATTCGGTATTCAACGTAAAAATTGCAAGGCTTGCTCTTTTAAATTCTATAGGGCTTTATTCTTCGAAAAAATACCGTTTTATAAATACGCTCAAATTTAAACCGTTTAACAGTAAACTTCAAAGGCTTATGAAAACGGCTTTAAAATACAATCCTCAGTTAAAGCAAGCGGTTTACGCGGTAAAAGCGTCAAAGGCTTCGGTTAAAAAAGCGGCGAGCGGATACTTCCCTGCTTTTAACGCCGATTTTTCA
>JAJYKQ010000025.1 GCA_021788495.1 bacterium
GAAAATATTTTCAGGTTAAGTTAACTAAGAGCGGCGATTCTTTATATGCAGAAGTAATATCCGCTCCTAAACCTCCGTCCGCCGCAAGGTCATTAAGTCCAATGATAAAAGCCGACGGCAGTTTTGTTATGGAAGAGCATATTACGAATTTAAAGGCCGGAACTTTTATAGACGTTACGTTAAACGATTACGAAATAGAATATTAATACAAAATAATTATGAAACAGTATTTATTTGAATTATTTGAAAATAAAGAATACGATTCAAATTTCGAAAGATTTAAATTTAAAATCCCGTCCTTAAGAGTTTCTCTTTCAGGCAAATGCAACGAAAACTGTTTTTACTGCCATAACGAAGGAGTTCCCAAAAAAATTTCTTCGACTATTCAGACCGGAGATATAATAAACGTGGTATATTCGCTTAAAAATTTCGGACTTAAAAAAATTAAATTTACCGGCGGCGAACCTCTGCTCTATAAAGATTTAAAAAATCTTTTATATAAAGTCAAACATATCAATGACTTAAAGCTATATATTACTACGAACGGCACTCTTATAAGAAAAAGAATAAAAGATCTTAGCCCCAATATTATAGATAAAATATCGGTAAGCTTAGATACGTTAGATCCAAGGTTTTATAAATATATTACCGGAAAAGATTATCTATATGAAGTTCTTTCAGGTTTAAAAATTTTGAAAGATTATGGATACAATGTAGAAATAGATGCAGTTTTGCTAAAAAAAATAAATTCCGCAAAATCGTCTTTAAACAAATTAATAGATTATTGCATAAATAACGATTTCGATTTGCAGTTTATAGAATTATCTAACGAAACCGACGAAACTTCATATTCTAAGTTTTATGCCGACCCATACTTAACGTTAAAGAAAGCGGGATTAGATTTTTTAAACGACGATACTAATGACAGACAGTTTTTTAAAATTAAAAATTCTAAAATAACGCTATGCAGAAAGGTAAACGACGTCTGTAAATCTACCGGAGACAGATGCAGCGGCATGAGGCTTCTGCCCAACGGCGTTCTAAAAAATTTTTATTATTAAATATTAGAGGTAAATAAAATTAAATGATAGTCGAACTTAACGGAAAAGAAGCCGGATTAACGTTTGAATGCATGCATATAGTGCCTGGAAGAGGAGACTGTTCGAGAATACATCCTCATTTCCATTACGTGGACGTTTTAATCGACGGAGAATTCGACGATAAAAGAAGGATAGTCCATCTTTATAACTTAAAAGCCGTTATAAAAAGAATATGTTCTACGTTCGAGGATAAAATATTAATAGCCGATTATCCGGAAAGCGTCCAGCGCGTTGCAGTGGAAGAACAGCATTACAGGATAGAAATTAACGGAAAAATGTATCTTATACCGAAAGCCGATATTTTTAAAATAAAGTGTCCGTCGCTGAATATCGAAGATTTAACGGTTTATTTCGCAGGCGAACTCGCCTCAGATTTAAAAAACAGGGAAATGTTTAACCCAATAAATTATTTTGAAGTTACGTTAAGCGAAGGCCACGGCCAAAGAGGCAGAATAAAGATAGAATTATAATTTTGCGGCCGTGCTATTTAATTAAATGCAAAAATTAAGCTGTATAATACTTGCCGGCGGCGAATCTAAAAGATTCGGAGAAAATAAAGCTTTTTTTAATTTTAATGGAAAATCGTTTATAGAAAGAGCGGCGGAAACCGCATTAAAATTAAGCGGCGATATAATAATTTCGGCAAGAGATAAAGAAGGCGCAGAACGGTATAGCAACGAATTAAAAAAAAAATTGAATATAAATCCGCATGCAATAGCCGACGATAAAAACTGCGGTTTTATAGGGCCTCTTAGAGGAATTTACAGTTGCATTAAGCATCTTAAAGGCAAATATGTCCTTGTTATGGAGTGCGACGCGCCTTTATTTAATTTTTCGGCGGCAAACGAACTTATAAAAAAAATGGAGAAGGAGAAAGTCGGTGCGGTACTGCCTTTATGGCCGGATTCCACCGTAGAACCCCTCCTTGGAATTTATAATATAAAGAAGACGGCTGCGGTTTTAGAAATGCTGAACGATTATGCGTTGAATCTAGAAAAAAATTTTCCTTTTAAGGATTCGGTGAATATTTCAAGATTTTTGCCGTCCGTATATTACTATAATATATTAGATATTATAAAAAAAAATCCGGATTTAAAAATTGAATTTTTTATGAATATTAATTCTAAGGAAGATATTGAAAATTACTTGGCGGAGAAAATTAATACCGTTAAAAAAAAATACGCAAAAAGCGTTAAAATAAGAAAGGCAAACAGATTTTTCAACGTAAAAAATCCGTCGGGAAAACCGTCGGGCATACTTGCAAACGCGCTTTATTATTGGTGGATATATTCAAAAACGGGAAATTTCATATATTTAAAAAAGTCATACGGCTATTTTAAAAAAGACGCCGACAAATATTACGCAGGCGGATTAGATTTTATGGGCGGAAAATTAATTAAAACGATTCGAGGAGATGCAGGCGCATTTAGCCAAGAAATATGCAAGTAAACAAAAATAATAAAATAAAAAGAGGCTGTTATGAGTAAAAAACTTACCAATTTAGAGGAAGATTTAAAGAAAAATCAAATAGAAATAATGCTCTATCCTTCAAAATGCGACGGATGCGAAAGCGAAGGTTTTGCGGCATGCGTAAAAGCATGCGAATCGCATATGGCTGAAAAATACGGCTCAAAATATACTGGAGCCAGAATAAATATAAAAAAGAAAGGAAACAAATTTTTCCCTCTGATATGCCACAATTGCGACGAAGCGCCATGCGTCGATGCATGTATGCCGGGTGCAAGATATAAAGACTTGGAATCGGGATGGACGGTAACAAACTATAAAAAATGCGTCGGATGCTGGATGTGCGTAATGTCGTGTCCGTTCGGAGCTATAGAAAGAATAGGAAAAGGCCATTTTGCTTCAAAATGCGACGGCTGTTCGGACGAGGATACCCCTAAATGCGTAGAAGCCTGTAAAAAAGGGGCGTTAAAAAGAATAGGAATTAAAAATTATTCATATGAAAGAAGGCTTTCCGTCGCAAAAAAAATATACGGACCTTATATAAAATCAATAGTTAAGTAATATTAAAAAGGGGATAAGATTATGAAATACGTTATTATAGGAAATTCATACGCGGGCTTATCCTGCGCCGATGCAATCAGGCGTTTCGACAAGTCCGGAGAAGTCGTAATAATATCTGACGAAAACTACAGGGCTTATGCAAGGCCTTTGATTTCATATTATTTGGAAGGAAAAACTACAGACGAAACAATATGGTATAAAGAAGACGATTATTACGAAAAAAATAATTTCGATTTAATGCTCGGGAAAAAAGTAGTTTCAGTAGATACTTCGGCTAAAAGGTTAGTTTTGGACGACGGAGCGGCCGTGAATTACGACAAACTTTTTATAGGTCCGGGCGGAACGCCTTTTATACCGCCGACGGAAGGATTTAATCCGGATTCTCCTATGATGGGTACCTTTACCCGGTTCGACGACGCAAAAAAAATGGAAAAAGCCGCAAAAATGTCTAAAAGAAAAGAAGCGATAGTCGTAGGCGGCGGACTTATAGGGCTTAAGGCATCCGAAGGATTAAGGGCATTAGGGCTTCATACGACTATAGTAGAATTATTGCCGAGAGTTTTAGGGCTTGCCCTCGACGAAGTATCCGGAAATATTACGTCTAAAAAACTTAACGAAAACGGCATAGATACTGCCACGGGCGAAACGGTTACAAAAATTAATTTAGACGAGTCCGGCAATCCGGTCAGCGTTTTATTGAAAAGCGGTAAAGAATTGCCTGCGGATATCGTAGTAGTCGGCGTAGGCGTCAGACCTAACGTGGCATTTCTTGAAGGTAGCGGAATAAAAATAGACAGGGGCATAATAGTAGATAAAACAATGATGACGAGCGTTAAGGACGTATATGCCGGAGGGGACGCCGCCGTAATATATGACGTTATAAACAAGCGTCCAAACATAATAGCCATAGTTCCTCTTGCCTGTGAAGAAGGCAGGGTTGCAGGTACAAATATGGCAGGCGTTTACAGGGAATACCCGGGCGGCATGGGTTTAAATTCCGTCGAAATTTACGGACTTCCGATAGTGACTATAGGTTTAACCAATCCTTCTAACGAAACGCAAAATGTTTACGTATTTCAAGACGATAAGATTTACAGAAAATTAGTATATGACGGGGAAGTCCTCGTAGGAGCCATACTCCTCGGCGATATTTCCGGCAGCGGAATATTATCGGCAATTATCAGGCAGGGATTAAAATGCCTCAAATATAAAGACGAATTTTTAAACGGCAACATATATTCATTCGTTATAGATAACGAATTTGAAATATACAATATAAATGAAGGCTACGCCATAAGGGGAGATTTCGAAGACCTTCCCGAATTTTCCAGGACCAACTGGCGGTAACCGGCAATTAACATATTAAAATACTTAATATGTTAAAAAATATGTTATTAACGTCGAAGATTTAATTTAACAATATATAATTTAGATATACTATGCATACAAAGCGGTGATAAATTATGAATAGCGAAAACGAAAAACCTCTTACCGTTTTACTGGAAGAATTATTAATAGAAGTGCGCTCCGTATCTTCCGAAAATTTCGATAAGTGGTATGAAAAGAAAAGGAAGGTTTTTAACATCGGCGTTAAAAATTACCCCACGAAAGAAGAATTCATAAAATACGTCAACTACGCATTAAGCATCGGGCATTAAATTCTGTCCCTGTTTTCCAATTTTCCAGTTTGCGACAGGGTCAGAATTGAATTCTGCCCCTTACTTTCCGATTTGTGACAGGGTCAGAATTGAATTCTGCCCCTGTATTTATTTAAGTTTTTCCATCAGGGGTTTCTTGACGTAGTCTAATGCAACCATATAAATAAAAGTTGCAACAAGCAGTATAAATATATATGTGAAAGGAACTTTAGCCATAAGTATGCCGAAACCGGCCATTAAAGTTATAATTATTAAATCTAAAGCGCTTGCCAGCATTAAATAGTTTCCCGGTTTAGAACTCCAGAAATGACGTTCTTCCCTTACTAAATATACCGTCGCCTGTGCGCTGAATACAAGCGATAAAAATGCAAACGTTTGAACCTCCGGCATATTCATTCCCATAACGTAATATCCTATATAATATGAAATAAAAGAATAAATCAGCCATGCCCCTGCTATTATAAGAGATGCCGATACTATAAGTTTTATTTTCCATTTATCGGGTTTATTGGAATATACGGCATTGTCTTTAGCTATGGACATAGTTACAAAATCGTTAGCAAAAATCAGTATAAGAATAAGTTTCGGGGTAGTAACGAACTTCCCGAAAAATATAAGACCTAAACTCAAAAAAAGAGCAACCTGAAAGGTTTTTGATATTTTATTTAAAGTATAAGTAAGCATTCTCCTGTATACCATTCTGCCGTATTTTACGGCATCCACGATATTTGCAAGACCCGGTTCCGTCAATATCAGGCTAGCCGATGCCTTTGCAACGTCCGTAGCATTAGCTACGGCAATGCCGACCTCCGCCTGTTTAAGCGCAGGCGCATCGTTTACTCCGTCGCCGGTCATTCCTGTAATCTTTTTTAGTTTCTGCAAACCCTGTACGAGATGAAACTTGTCTTCAGGGAAAACTCCCGCAAACACATCGCAACCGGATGGATTTTTAAATTTTTCCTTCGTGCATACGCCGTCTCCAAGTCCTATTAAGCGGGCAGTCGTTTTAGCCGTAAGCTCCGTATCGCCGGTTACCATTCTAACCCTTATTCCTAAATCTTTAAGTTCTTTTAGCAGTTCTTTAGAGTCGTCCCTTGGAGGGTCGGACAGTCCAAGGATTCCCACCGGAAAATATTTATTTTCTTCGTTTTTTATCGTTACAGCTATTACCCGATACCCCATAGCCTCTAATTTTTCCGATTCTTCCGACAATATTTTAGCTCCGGTTTCATCCAAATTTTTTGCGACTATTATAGGAGAACCTTTTATGGACGTTATTAAATTTTTTTCTCCGTTTTTGTATGTTTCCATTACTGCTTCGGCTCTTTTAGTCTGCGGGTCAAAAGGTATAAATTTAACTGTTTTTCCTATTTCAGGCAGATTTAATTTATTGTTTTTTATATAAGACAGTATGGATAAATCTATCGGGTCCTGCGTAGACTCGTCCGATGCCGCCGCTGCGTATGCAAAAAGTTCATTTTCGCCGAAAGGTTCAAGCGGTTTAAAAGCTGTAAGAGAAAGTTTATTTGCCGTTAATGTGCCTGTTTTATCGGAACATAATTCTTCCATAGAGGCAATATCTTCTATTGCAGAAAGATGCGTTACCAATATTCCCCTGCTTGCAAGTTCCATAGAAGCAAGCGCCGTAGCCAAAGTAAAAGTAACCGGCAGGGCGACCGGTATAGACGCTACTAAGAGGATTAAAGCAAAAGGCAGCATTTCGGCAAAATTCAATTTGTATATAAGGGCGTATGCAAGTATTAAAACTACGAGAATGCCGTCAATCATAATAAAATAGCGTACGATTTTTAGAATTAATTCTTCTATGTGACCCTTAGTTTTTGCCGATTTTATAAGTTCCGCCGTTTTCCCGAAATAGCTTTTTTCTCCGGTCGCCGTAACCTTGCAGGTGGCTTCCCCTCTTTTAATGACTGAACCGGAATATATAAGTCCGCCTTCGTTTCTGTCCACCGGCTGTGATTCTCCGGTTAATGCCGACTGGTCGACCAATACGTTTCCGGAAATAATTTCGGTATCCGCCGGAACCAAATCACCCATTCTTACATGAATTATATCGCCTGGAACTAATTGTTCGGCGCTTAATTTGATCCACTTTCCATCCCTTAAAACCTTTGATATAATTTTTAACTGTTTTTTTAAAAGCTCCAGAGCTTTTTCCGCCTTGTTCTCCTGTTGAAACGATATAATAGCGTTAAATAAGATTAAACCGATAATAATATATGCTTCTATGTTTTTTCCTAATATTAATTCGATTATAAAAGTAAACTCCAGCATCCATGCTACAGGATTCCAAAATTTTAATAGAAAAATTTCAACCGGATGCTTTTTTTTCTCTTTTATTTCGTTTAAGCCGTACCTTTTAGTTAACTCTTCGGCTTCGGAAGACGATAGCCCTTTTATTTCTTTGTCCATATCCATTTTATCCTTTATCCTTTCCAATTAATTACAGGGGCAGAATTGAATTCTGTCCCTGTAATTAATTAATTATGTTATAATTATTAATAAATGCTTTTACGTCGTGTTCTAATTTTTACGATTTTATATTATACATCAATATGCTTTATACATACAAATACTGCTTTAATCCTGCAATAGAACGACAAAAACTTCTTGGATATGTTATAATGATTAGAAAGATTTGTCAGAAAAAGGCGTCAGATTTTATTTTACGCATACCGAAAGAAACAATTAACGATAAAAGATTTTGCGTAAAATTAATCTGACATCTTTTTCTTCTAATACAGGATGAAAATACTTACAAACGGTAAAAATTTATGATTAAAACAAAAAGCGATAAAATTCCTGCAGTCGTTTCTTTTCTGGCAAGGTCGGGTACGGGTAAGACGACTTTATTAGAAAAAATAATAAAAATACTGTCTCAAAAGGGATATAAAGTCTCTTCTATAAAACACACCGACCATAACGTTTCTGCCGATAAGGAAGGGAAAGATTCTTGGAGGCATAAAAATGCCGGAGCATTTTCAACAATGCTTATATCTAAAGAAAAAATTTCATTTTTCAGCGATATAGAGACGTCCGCCGATATCAACATAGACCTTTTAAAATCTAATTTTTTTAAAGGATCCGACATAGTTATAGTAGAGGGTTTTAAAGAACTCGGCATAAAAAAAGTTGAGCTTGCGAGAAAAGATGCAGGCGGTTTAGAATTAAGATTTAAAAACGACCCTAACCTTATTCTTGTCTGCGCCGATGAGCCGATAAGCGGTTTGAGCGTTCCTCAAATAAATATTAACGACGCAGAAAAAATATCTGATTTTATAGAAAAAGAGATTATTCTGACTAATTATAATATATAAATAAGCATATGAGAGAAATCAGCCTCGGCAGAAGTATTTTGGCACCCATGGCGGGGATTACGGGATATCCTTTCAGGAAAATATGCCTGAAATACGGGGCGGAATTTTCTTTTACGGAGATGATAAGCGCCGAAGGTTTTTTGCGCAATGATAAGAAAACGCTTGAACTTCTTGAAACCGGAAGCGGTATTTCAAAAACGGGCATTCAGTTATTCGGCAATTCTGCCGCCGTATTGTCGGAAGCCGCTAAAAAAGCATTCGATCAAGGGTTTAAGGTTATAGACATAAATGCCGGCTGTCCGGTTAAAAAGGTGGTTAAAACCGGCGCCGGAAGCGCATTATTAAAAGATTCCGCTCTTTTTGCGGACATAGCAGCTTCCGTCAGAAAATCGGTCAAAGACGCTTTTTTCACCGTAAAATTTAGAAGCGGTTTCGATTTTAATTCGGTAAATTTTGTCGAGATAGGAAAAATTGCCGAAGATTCCGGTATAAATGCTCTTTTTTTTCATCCGAGGACGCGCTCTCAGATGTTCGGCGGAACGGCGGACCATTCCCAGACTAAAAAACTTAAGGAATTAGTTAGCATTCCAGTTTATGCAAGCGGCGACATATTTACGGCGGACGATGCCTTGAATACGATGAGTTATACCGGCGCCGACGGAATTATGTTCGCAAGGGGAGCCGCAGGTAAACCATGGATATTCAGGGATTATGCAAATATATCGGATGCCGGCGGACAGGGACAGACTGAAAAAAAAGAAACGGATATGACTGATAAAATAGATATACTGCTTGAATTAAACGAAGAAATATCTTCTTTTTACGGTGAAACAAGAGGATGTAACATTATTAAACCGCATCTTTATAATTTTTTAAAGGGATTCAAAGGCTCCAAAGAACTAAGGGCGTCAGTCAATAGCGCAAAAAGCGGAAAAGAGACGGACGAAATTTTAAAAATGCTTAGAACACAAGTAGCGTCTAATGAATATTCTGAATCTGCTGGATAAATTTTTAAACGCACGCGCAGATGACGGACGGATTTTGATAAATTCCGATTTTTGCGTCAGGCTTAAAACCCCTATGGCGGGTTGCTATGAATGCATAGAAAGATGTCCCGATTTATCTATAAAAATAACCGATGCCGAAATCAATATTCTGGAAAACTGCTCAAACTGCAACGCTTGTCTTTACTTATGCCCTAATTCCGTTTTTTACGTTAAGAATAAGAATAAGAAAGATGAAGCCGATAAAAATTTAAAGAATTTTTATTTTTGCGGTAAAACCGAAAAATATTTTAAAAATTTTAAAATTTCCGCGGCCGGCGCTAATTACCTTATAAAATGTATTTACGAATTAGAAGACGTAGATATAATTTCTTCCTTAAAAAATAGATTTGACATAACATTCGTTTCGTCCGACTGCAAATCATGCAGGCTTAAATATTTTCATAATAAAAAAATCAAAAGAATAAACGAAATAACAAAGTTTTTAAACGAAGAAAACGCTTTTAAGGAAATTAACGCGGAGGATTTTAATTTTAAAGAGTTTGAGGAAAAGCATAACAAAGAGAAAGGGGTATATAATTTTAATCATACCGGAGATAAAGCATCAGATAGCGAAAAGGATAAAAGAAGTATTGAAAACGCCGGCGGGGTTAAAACTGCGGGGACGTTAGACCGAAGAGAGTTTTTTAAAAATTCGTTTAAAAGTTTGAAAGACAACGCAAAAAAGCTCGCAGAAAACGTTTCTATCGAAGACCTTCCTTTATCCGAACTATATTCCCAATTCATTCCTGTCGGAAAAAACGATAAAAACATAAATTATTCGTTATTAAAAAGGCAGAAAAAAATTTATAAGTTTTTGAAGGAAAACAAAGAGTTGGTGCCGCTTTTTAATATAAAACTGCCTAAAATAAACGAAAATTGCGTCTTTTGCTCTAACTGCTGGGAAATGTGTCCTGCCGGCGCATTAATTTTTAAGGAAAACAAAATATCGCTTGAGCCGTTTTTTTGTACTTCCTGCGGTCTTTGCAAGGATATATGCAGTTTCGGAGCGATAAGAATGTATAAGGCATCCGACATAAAAGATATTTCCGGAGAAAAAATTCTCCTTCTAAATAAAAATAATTTTTAATTTGTGATATAAATCACATATTAAAAATATACCGTTTGCTAATATAAAATAAAACATACTATAAACAATAAAAATCCCCTAATTTAATTTTAAAATTGAGGAAAAAATTATGGAAAACTTAAACGAAGAAAAAGAAAAAAGCTGCGTAGAAGTGACCGAAGAAGATATCAGGGAAGCATTCGAAAAACACAAAACTTACATCGATATATCTTTGGGCGATTTCATTAAAATTTACAAAGATGCGTTTGCGCTGGCGAAGGATAAAGTTCATGGCATTACCGTCGATAAAGTGATGTCGAAAAATGCGGTTTCAGTGCATGAAAATTCTGGAATACACGATGCAATGAATCTGCTTGCGGAAAAAAGGCTGACATGCGCTCCGGTAGTTAACGACGAAAACGCAGTCGTCGGATTTCTGTCCGATTCCGATATCTTAACCAGCGCGGGAGTCATAAAAAAACACACGTTTAAAGATTTGGTAAGACACCTTATAGGCGAGCCTACCCCTCATTCTCAAAGAACTATCGATGCCAAAAATGTTAAAGATATTATGACTTCGCCCGCAATTACCGTATCGACGGACACGTGTATTAAAAAAGCGGCGTCGGTATTTAACGAAAAACGCATAAAAGTTATGCCGGTCGTCGATATTAACGGAAAACTCGCCGGCGTAATATCTATGACGGATATAATAAAACATATCGATAAAAATTAAAAAAATAAATAAAATTAACTATAATTATAGCGGGGAAACTAAAATGTGGATTAAAGAATACTTTGACAGAATGAAAGGCGGAGGAGAAAACGCAACTACCATAAGCCTGCACGTAATCTTTTGGTCGGGTTTAGCTTCTATAATCGGTATAGGCGTGGTTGCATATATATCCGCAAAATTTTTCAATCCGTACGACTTGACTTTACTTATAGGTTCTTTCGGAGCGTCGGCGGTTCTTATATACGGCGCTATTAAAACCCCTCTCGCACAGCCGAGAAATCTTATGGGCGGTCATATTCTTTCAGGTTTTGTAGGAGTCGCAAGCTATAAACTGCTCGGTCATATAAATATGCCTTTAGCGGCCGCGGTGGCGGTTTCGTTTGCAATTATGCTTATGCATGCCACTAAAACCCTTCACCCTCCAGGGGGTGCCACTGCTTTAATAGCGGTTATAGGGGGTAAAGGAATTTATAAGCTTGGTTTTCTTTATCCGCTGATGCCGGTAGGTTTGGGAGCGTTAATACTATTAATAGTCGCAGTAGTAGTAAATAATTTTTCTAAATACAGGAAATATCCGGAATATTGGTGGTAAGATAGAAAAAGTCAACTAGAAAAAGGTGTCAGATTTTATTTTACGCATACTAAAATGAACAATTAACGATAAAAGATGTTGCGTAAAATAAATCTGACACCTTTTTCGTTTTAAAATTTAAATTATATAAAAATGGTTCGGTTTTAAAATTTTAATGACAAGCATAAAAAAAATCTTGACAAAAAAGCATAATTATTTAATAATATAAAACTACGCTTAAATTATACATATATATTATTTTATATTTTATTTCGGGAGATTTTGAATGACTGAAAGCAAGTGGATATTGGTTGACGCAAAAGATATAAGCCTTGGAAGAGTAGCAAGTTTTACGGCCAACAGGCTTATGGGCAAAGATAAAGCGGACTGGACGCCGTATGCCGACAACGGAGATTTCGTTATAATAATAAACAGCGCCAAAGCTAAATTAACCGGAAAAAAAACCGAAGACAAAGAGTACCATTTTCACAGCGGTTATCCGGGAGGACTTAAGACGTTCAAATATAGAGATATGGTAAAAAAAGACCATTCGTATCCTTTGCTTTCGGCTATAAAAGGAATGCTTCCGAAGAATAAACTGTCCGACGCGGTAATAAAAAAAGTTAAAATATACGAAGGCGAAGAGCATCCTCATGCCGCGCAAAAGCCGGTGAGGGTAGAAATAGCCGATAAGGTAAAGTAATATAAAGTAAACAATTAAAATATAGAAATTAAATCAAGATATAATTAATAAGGTAAAAGCTGATGGCTAAAAAAAGCATTATACACGCGGTAGGCAAAAGAAAAACAGGTATTGCAAGGGCTTATTTTAAAGAAGGCGCCGGCAAAATAATTATTAACGGAAGAGATTTCGAGCAATATTTTCCGCTTGAAAGCCACAGGGTTTCTGCAGTAAGACCTTTAGCTTTTTATTCTATAGAAAATAAGTTCGACGTATATATAAACGTATCCGGCGGCGGATTAAGCGGCCAAGCCGGAGCGGTAAGACTGGCTCTCGCAAAAGCTATCCTTCTTGTAAATCCGGAATTAAAAGAAACTCTTGCAAAAGCCTCTATGCTTACAAGGGATCCCAGGGTCAAAGAAAGAAAGAAATACGGACAGAAAGCGGCAAGAGCAAGATTCCAGTTCTCTAAGAGATAATATAATCGTTATATCCATAAATGATAAGAGTTTCGATTGTAGGGGCATCCGGTTACAGCGGCGTATATCTTATACGGGCGCTGTCGTCAAGACCGGATGTTTCTATATCGGTAATTACTTCAAACAGTAATGCCGGTAAAAAACTTTCAGATTTTTTTCCGCTATTTGCAAAAACATTTCCTAAAAACAGTTTATTATCCGAGATTAAATTTTCGCTTTTTGATGCAGCCTTAATAGGCGGGTCTTCGGATGCCGTATTTTTTTGTCTTCCGCACAACGAAAGTTCTAAACTTATACCGGCTGTTTTAAAAAAAAACAAAGACGTTAAAATAATCGATATAGGAGCCGATTTCAGATTCGACGACGTATCGGTCTATGAGCGGAATTACGGCAGGCATAACGCTCCGGAATTAAACGGCGGTTTCGTTTACGGTCTTTCCGACGTTTTTTACGATAAAATCAAAAATTCGCAATTTATCGCCAATCCCGGTTGTTATCCGACGGGCGCTTTACTGCCGATATTGCCACTTGTTTTTAAAGGATGCGTCGATTTTTCGTTTCCGGTTATAATAGACTCTATGTCTGGGATTTCCGGCGCAGGCAGAGGCTTAAAACTGCAGAATCTTTTTTGCGAGATAGAAAATTCCGCAAAGGCCTATAACGTCTGGACGCACAGGCATCTGCCGGAAATTAAAGAAAAAATAGAAAAAGCCTGCAAACTTACGCCCGACGTTATATTTACTCCTCATGTTATTCCGGTTTCCAGAGGCATACTGACCACTGTATATTTAA
>JAJYKQ010000136.1 GCA_021788495.1 bacterium
GGAAGACGTGCTTTTTCACAGCGATTTAGTACAAGTTATAGGAAAAAGCCATTTCAGCCTCAAAGACGTTCCTCTGGATTTATGCAGTTTTTCGGGACATAAGTTTTATGCGTTAAAAGGCTGCGGAGCTTTATACGTGAAAAAAGGGACAAACATAGACCCCATAATACACGGCGGGCATCAGGAGCGCGGACTAAGGGCGGGGACGGAAAACATAGGCGGCATAGTTTCGATGGCAAAAGGCTTAAATATTCTAAAAAACGTTATGAACGAAGAATTAAACAGAATAAATAATCTCGGAAGTATTTTTTTAGATAAACTTTTTTACGGCATAGAAGGCATAAGGCTTAACGGTCATCCGGTGAACAGGCTTAAAAATACTATTAACGTATCTTTCGACGGGGTAAAATCGGAAACCCTGCTTTTCAACCTCGACCTTTACGGAATCAGCGCCTCTGCCGGTTCGGCATGCAATGCCGGAGCCGTTTCCTTATCCCACGTTTTAAAAGCTCACGGATACGATGCTAAAAGAATAGAATCGGCTATAAGATTCAGCATAGGCAGATTTACTAAAGAGGACGATATAGATTATGCGGTCAGCGCCATAAAAAAAGGCGTATTAAAATTAAGGACTAATTCCGTATAAAAAAATAAACTGCCGATAAAATATGCTTATAAAATCTAACAAAACCGTAGCCGTGGCAATGTCCGGCGGCGTGGACAGTTCGGTTAGCGCCATAATTCTTAAAAACAGAGGGTATTCCGTAATAGGCGTTTCCATGCACTTAATTTCTAAAGATATTAACGCTTCGGCGGACTTAAAGACTTGCTGCAGTACGGAAGATATAATCGACGCAAAAAGGGTTTGCGTAAAAATAGGCATACCCCATTTCGTAATAAACCTTGAAAACGAATTTAAAACGGCGGTAATAGACCGTTTCGTCTCGGAATATCTCGGAGGAAAAACTCCCAACCCTTGTATTTTATGCAACTGCGTTATGAAGTTCGACCTGCTTCTTAAAAGAATAAAAGAATTGGGTGCGGTATCTCTTGCGACGGGACACTATGCGAGAATAACAAGGAATAAAGAGGGAAAATATTTTCTTTTGAAATCTAAAGATTTATCGAAAGACCAGTCTTACGTTCTTTATAATTTATCGCAGGAAAATCTTGGAGAAATAATGTTTCCCGTGGGCAATTTAAATAAGCCGCAAACTAGAAAAATTGCATACGATGCCGGGTTCGGCGGAATATCCGGCAAAAAAGACAGCGTAGAAATATGTTTCGTTCCGGATAAAAATTACTCCGGATTTATAAAAAAACTCTCCGGAAATCTTTCCGACGATTCCTCAAATAAAGGGTTTATAAAAAATTTAAAAGGCGAAACAATCGGCGAGCATAACGGTATTTTTAATTATACGGTAGGACAGAGAAAAAAATTAGGCATTTCATCTAAGAACCCTCTTTACGTCGTTCGAATTTCCGCCGAAGACAATGAAATTATCGTCGGAAATTTGGAAGACTGCTTCTCGGAAATTTTAACGGTTAAAGATTTTAATTTTATAAATCCCGAAGATAAAAACAGGCTGCATAAAATGAAAACGACCGCAAAAATTAGATATTCGTCGCCCGGCTATAGGTGCAGGGCATCCGTGTCTCAAGACGGTTCCGTTAAAATCGTATTCGACGACAAAGTTAAATTTATTACCCCGGGACAATCCGCCGTTTTATATTCGGGAAGCAAAGTAATAGGCGGAGGGATTATAGAATGAAAAATATAAATACGAAAGCGGATATTAAAACCGCCGACGATAACATAATGCGGTTAATGCAGTTAAGCGAAAACGATATCGAATTCTTAAGCGGCAAAGGCGGTTCCATAAACTGCGCCGTAATATCTTCGGGTTGCAAGCTTAACCAGTTCGAATCGTCGCAGTTTGAGGAGATATTTAAACGTATGAACATAAACGTCGTGGACTTCCGCGGTTCCGGCGGCAATATAGACCTTTTTTTAGTCAATACCTGCACCGTTACGGAAAAAGCCGATACGGAAACGGATAAAATAATTAGGAAAATAAGGAAAAAGTATCCGCGCAGCCGCCTTTTATTAACAGGCTGTTCGGCACAGCTTAATAAAATTAAATTTTCTGGGATACCGGGCATAAAGCTGATGGACAATATTCAAAAAACCGAGGTTTTAAAAATCTCATCGCAAAGATTTCCGGATATCGCGCTGAATCAAAAAAGAACGAGACCATATTTAAAAATACAGGAGGGATGCGATTTGGAATGTTCCTACTGCATAATTCCTAAAGCAAGGCCTGTAAAATGGTCTTTGGATGTAAAAAGCGTTTTAAATTCGATAGAAGAACTCGGCAGGCTTGGACGCAAAGAAGTCATTTTGACCGGAGTCAATATAGGTTCATATAACGATAAAAACTCTAATATGAAGCTTAAAACTTTGCTTGCATCGATAGAAGAACTGAAAAATGACGTAAAAATAAGGCTGAGTTCCATAGACCCCGTCTATATAGACGACGATATAATAAAAATATTTTCGCTTTCTAAAAAAATCAGAAACCATTTTCATATTCCCCTTCAGAGCGCTTCCGACAAAATACTTAAATCTATGAACAGGAACTACTCTTTTAAAGATTATGCTTCCCTTGCGGCAAAAATAACCGAAAAAATTAAAGATGCTTCGA
>JAJYKQ010000137.1 GCA_021788495.1 bacterium
CCGGTTTAGACGGCGCAGGTTTGTTTGCGCAGCCGTAAAGACCGAAACTTATCGCTAATAAAAATAATGCTGTAAATAAAACGGTTAAGCCTTTTTTTCCTTTTAATGCTTTCAATTTTTTACCCTCCGTAATAAATTAAAGATTAAATTTATTTTTCTACCATCACTTATTAAAGTATAATCATATATATAATATATCTATTTAAAATTTTGTCAATAAAAAATTTATAAATTTTAATTAATCACTTAAAATCATAAACCGCGTCAAACTCGCCGTATCCGCCGTCGGGAGCGTTTTCCCCATGCATATCTTTCAATGCCCTTGCGTCAAAGCTCAACGATTTATCGTAATGATAAGTAAGCCCCAGTCCTTCAATAAAATCCTGATAACCGTTGTTTATGTAACCGAAAGAAATACCGCCGGAGCCGCCTGTAAAATAACCGTAATTATCGTATTGCTTAATATAAGAAATCTCGTCGTAAATATCAAATTTATTTAAAATTATGTAATTTAAAAAAATATCGGTAAAAAAATTATTCCCCGGATTCGTATAGCTGAACCCTTCATCGTTTATAGCCGAATCGTTCACGGCAGGATGTCCTTTGTTAAAACTGTAACCCAAAGCGTAATTTAAAATAATTTCTTGCTCAGGCGAAGCCTTTATGCCCAGAACGCCGGTTAATGCGGGCTGGAACTGCCACTCGTCGCCTCCTATGTTTACAAGGGAAGAATTATTCCAGTTTCCGTAAGGAAATGTGATGCTTAACTGCGGCAGAACGTTAATCATAAATCTGTTTCCGTTATAATGATAAGCGTATATCCCGTAATATAATTCAGGGTCGTCCAATCCGCCTCTGGAATGATTAAATTTTGTGCTCATAAGCGCCTTGCCGAAAGGAACAACGGCCTCTATATAGTTGTCTAAACCGAGGAACTTAAACGTGCCTATAAACTGTGGGGCATAAACATATTTGGCGACATTATAGCTTAAGTGCCCAACCGAACCGTTATCGTTGAATTTGGAATTAAAAGACTGATAATCCAAAGCCTGTTCGGTTATAAATTTTCCGGGGCCCAGATAAGCAAAAGCCATAGGGCCTTTATAAAAAAAATTATTACCCGACCCGTCGGGACCGGCAAAAGTGCTTACTGGATTTAAAAAAAATGAAAATATAAATAATACGGCGTAAAATGATAATAAAACCCGACTTATTCCGTCTGATTTTGTTTTATATAAATTATCCGTTTTATTTTTACTTAAAGACCGGTTTTTCAAAATACTTTGATCCTCTATATTTATCTGTATTTCCTTTTTTTTGCTCATATTTCATAGCCGTCGAAAGCAGCGCTCCTTTTTTTCCTAAAACGTTCAGCCCGTAAACAGGTATGCCTTCTATTTCCGATTTGCATATTCCGTGATGATGTCCGAAAAAAACCATTTTAGGCCTTATTTTTAATATAACGCTTCTCAGCCCAACCGCCTTAGGATAATATCTGTTTTTATCGTTATCTTCTATAAGGACGCCTTCAGGCGCATCGTGCGAAATAAAAATGTCTACGCTTTTATCTTCCTTTCCTTTATTTTCATCCGTATATCTTAATAAATTATCTATCTCCCGTTCAGTATAATATCTGTCCGCCTCATTATGCCCAAAATGTTCAGGGTCGTATTTTCCGCCTATGCCTGCAACGATAAGGCGCTCCTTTTTTGCGTTTATTTCTATTTCTATCTCGGCTACCGTCCCGTTTGGAATATAAAACAGATTTTTGAGAATCTCGGAATCTCCCGATAATTTTACCGAATTAAGGAAATTAAAATCTTCGTTATTGCCGTTTACGAAATATGTCTTAACAGGAACAGGTTTCTTTTCACGGTAATATGCCGGAAAATCGCCTGTCCCCTTATGAAATTTGGTGACACCGTCGTGACAATTCTCGTTTATCCATATACCGAAATCGCCGACCTGCAAAACGGCATCGAAATTAATTTTAAGTTCCGACTCGAATTTTTTTATACTCCGGTAAAATTTATCTATTCTCCCGTGAACGTCTCCCGCCGCGCAAATGTTCATTTTCTAAAAATACATATTGCCGCCTATTTTTCGGAACTCGTCGGCTTTTAATTTTACTTTTTCTTTGATAAAAGAAACCAAATCTTCGATGCCTTTATTATCAACACCACCGTCCTGCTTTTTTTTGCAAGACGTTTCGAAAATCATCAGGTCTTTATTGATAGACAATGCATTTTCTTTTATTTTTGAGATGTCTGAATCGAGCACGGGAAGCAAGTCTATTTTATTTATAACCATTACTTTTGATTTATAAAAAGCCGCCGGATATTTCAAAGGCTTGTCGTCCCCTTCCGTTATGGAAAGCACCACGACTTTCATATCTTCTCCTAGATTAAATGAGGTAGGACAGACAAGATTCCCGACGTTTTCTATAAAAATTACGTCCGCATCTTTTATATCCAGATTGCCTAAAGAACCGTTAACCATTTTTGCGTCGAGATGACATGTTCCGTTTGTAATAATCTGATATGCCGGAATGTCTAAATTGTCTATCCGTTTTTTGTCCAGGTCGGTTTCCACGTCGCCCTCTATAACCGCAGATTTGAATCCTTCGGATTTCAAAACCGGTATTAT
>JAJYKQ010000138.1 GCA_021788495.1 bacterium
TTCGCATATTTCTAAGCATTATAAATATTACAAAACTTTATTCGATATTAGAAAAAACGTAATTAAAGCCGTTGACGGCGTATCCTTCGACGTATTTAAAAATGAAATATTTGCGGTAGTCGGGGAGACCGGATGCGGCAAATCCACGCTTTCAAAGCTAATTTTGGGACTAACGGAAAAAACCTCAGGCGAAATATATTTTAAAGGCGAACCTCTTGATTATAGCAATAAAAAAAAGGATTTCAGAAAAAAAATCCAGATACTTTTTCAAGACCCTTATTCTTCGCTTAATCCTAAAAAAAAGATTTATAAAATAATATCTTACCCTGCGGTTAAGAACGGCATTATAAAAAGCAGGCATAAAGACAGAATGGATTTTGCGGCGGAACAGCTTAAAAACGTAGGGTTGTCGGAAAACATAGCTTCTAATTATCCGCATATGCTCTCAGGGGGACAGAGACAGAGGGTCGGAATAGCACGATGTCTGTCCGTCCAGCCGGAACTCCTTATTCTCGATGAGCCGGTATCCGCTTTGGACGTTTCTATATCCGCCCAGATTTTAAATCTATTAATGGACTTACAGAAGAGAAACGGAATGAGCTATATATTTATAACGCATGATTTAAAATTAGTCAGACATCTTGCCGACAGGGTTTGCGTAATGTACGGCGGGAAAATAATGGAAATTGCCAAAACTGAAGATTTTTTTAATGCGCCCGTCCATCCGTATTCCAAAACCCTTATAGAATCTATGACGTCCATGTCTTTTACTCGTCCGAATCTTTAAACGTTTCGTCGCCTTCCATCAAAGAAAGAGTGCTTAAATGGTCGATATAGTCTTCGTTCATTCTTTTCTTTTCTTCTTCTTCCGCCCTCGACTGGCAGTTTATGCATAAGTTAGAATAAGGAATTATTTTCAGCCTTTTTTTTGAAATAGGTTCGCCGCACTCGTCGCAGACCCCGTATGTGCCTTCTTTTATTTTCAAAAGAGCGTTATCTACTTCCCTGATCTTTTTTCTTTCTCTGTCCCCCAGCATATACGACAGTTCGCGGTCCCTTTCGCTTGAAGCGATGTCGTAATTATCGCCGCGGTATTCCGTCGAGTCTTTTGAAGAACCTTCTTTTATGCCCGCATCTATCTCTTTAAAAATATCCTTTTTCATTTTGATTAATGTTTGTTTTGCCGATTCTATTTCCGCCGGCGAGAACGCCTGTTCATCGCTATTTTCCTTATTTTTCATAGATAGACCTCCGTTAAGTGCGTTAAGGGGACTGGATTATTTATTTGTCTTTTTAAAAATTTTTGAATAGTATATATTTAATTAGATTTAAAAGCAAGATTAAAAGTTAGCGGATAGAGGAGGTATTTTAATGAATAACGAAAGAGTTTTCAATTACGGATACGCCGGCAAGGAAAAAAAAGAAAAGGGGGTAAGGACGCCTTTTCAAATCGACAGGGACAGAATAATACATTCAAGCGCCTTCAGAAGAATGAGAAATAAAACGCAGGTATTTGGTGTTTTCACGCTGGATTATTACAGGACGAGGCTTACCCATTCCCTCGAAGTATCGCAGATAGCAAGGGCGGTAACATCTATTTTAAACAAAAAATACGGTTTGAATATAGACATAGACTTAGTCGAAGCCGTTTCTCTGGCGCACGATATAGGGCATGCGCCATTCGGGCATCTCGGCGAATCTATTATAAACGAAGAACTTAAAAAGGCGACCGGCGGAAGATTCGGATTTGAGGCAAACGCCCAGAATATTAGAATACTTAATTTTCTTGAAAAAAAATTTTACGATTCAAAAAATAATAAAATATACGGAATTAATCCTGCCGTTAAAACGATCGACGGAATTCTAAAATATAAAATACCCTATTCGTTGTCCGATAAAAATAAACATTTTATATACGATAACGATATATTCATTCTCGAGAAACTTCACGGGAAAGATTTTATAAATTATCTAAAGAAATATTCAGGGTTTTTAAAAGACCCGAAAAATAAAGAAGCGAAAGAGAACTTTTTTGAATTTTCGAGATGCATAGAATGCCAGATATTAAACGCCGCCGACGATATCGCTTACGCCACCCACGATATCGAAGACGGAGTAGAGTCCAAACTTATAGACATAGGCGGGCATTTAAAAGTTAAAAAATATCTCAGGGAATACGGGCTTCCGGCAGACGATTTAACTAAAGTAGCAAGAGAAGTAGATAATTTTTTTAGTAATCTTAATAATATATTTAAAACCGGCGGGGACGGATGCGGCATAAACGATAAAACCATGTATCATATTAAAGTCAAAACCGACCTGAAAGAATTCTTTTCCAATTATATTTCGAAATTTATTTTAAATATAGAACTGGAAGAAAGGCGGGACAGTATTGCAAAACTGAAATCAAAATCTAAATTAAAGCCGAAAGAAAACAGTTTAATTTTAGACGTTCCGATAGATTTTGACGACGATTCCTATAAATACGGCGTTGTATGGAAAAACGGCGTAAATCTCGAAATCAGCGCCCTAAAGCAGATTTCCTACAGGCTCGTTATGGAAAACAGGGAAATACTCCTAAATAGATATAAAGCCGAAAATAT
>JAJYKQ010000026.1 GCA_021788495.1 bacterium
TAAGAGTTTCCCTTTTTGAAACGGGCTATCCTATTGTAGGTGATAAGCTATATAAAAGAAAAGATATAGAAAACAGATACAAAAGTTTAAATTTCGTCAAAAGACAGATGCTTCATGCTTATATGCTTGAATTCCCCCACCCTGCGAATAAAGAAAAAACGGTATTGAAAGCGGAATTTCCAGACGATATGCTATGGCTTTTGGATGATTCCGGCGATAAAGATGCAATATTATGATTTATAATATAGACAAAAACGAGTTGAATCTTGACGAATTTGGAATAAAATACGGTTTTATGGACGGTTCTATCGATTTTAATACGGCTTGTCCGGCAGCAGAATCGGCAAGAAAAGAGTTTTTAAACATCGTTTCCGAAGACTATTCGTATGAAGTAAAACAGAGCCACGGCATAAATATTAACGTTTTAGACGAAAAATTTAAAGAAAACGCAAAAAATCGCCGCAGTTTTTTTGGTAACGGCGATGCAGACGGAGTTTTTACCGGACAGAAAGGCATCGCTTTGTGCATAAGGACGGCAGACTGTGTTCCGGTAATTTTCGTAGGTTTTAAAGATAGAGGCAAAACCGTTGCCGCAGTTGGTGTCGTGCATTGCGGTTGGAAAGGAACTTACGGCGGGATAATAAAAAATGCCTTATATATAATGACGGAAAGGTTCAATATAAACGCCGGTTCGATTTTGGCAATTATAGGTCCTTCGATTTGCAAAAAATGCTATGAAGTTAAAGAAGATTTTTTAAATTTATTTTTAAACCAAAATAGTTTAAATATTAAATTTTTTAAACAAAACACTGATAACGATAAAATTTTTTTCGACTTAAAAGCATATATTAAAAATGAATTAATTTTAAACGGTTTAAGCGGCGAAAATGTTTACGATATAAATAAATGTACCCTTGAAAACGAAGATTTTTTTAGTTACAGACGCAATAAGACCGACAAAAGACAGGTTTCTTTTATCTCGATAGAAAATAAATAGCATAGTGGAGCTTTATAAATAAATGATTAAAATAGGATTGACCGGCTCTATAGGTTCAGGCAAGACCACTGTGCTTAATTTATTTAAAAATTACGGTTTTTTAACGGTAAACCTCGACGAAGAGGCAAAAAAAATTTATAAAAAAAACAGCTTGGAATATAAAAAAATTGTTGATTTTTTTGGAAATAAAATCTTAAATAAAGATTATGATATAGACCGCGGTGTTCTTGCCGGCATAATTTTTTCGGATATTTCAAAGAAAAAAGTTTTAGAAGATATAGTTTATCCTGCTTTGCGACAAAAGATAGACGTATTTCTTGCAGAAAACAGCGAGAGCGCCGCCGTCATAGAAGGAGCCGTTATTATAGAATCGGGATATTATCTGAATTTAGATAAAACCGCTTTAGTAACCTGCGATTTTTCAAAAAGGGTTATGCGGTCTTATAAAAAATTCGATATAGAAGATTTTACTAAAAGAGATAAAAATCAATTGAGCCAGAAAGAAAAAATTAAAAAATCGAATTTTATAATAAACAATAATTTCGGATTTAAATTTTTAATTCCCCAAATTGAATTTTTTGTACAATTTTTAAAAAATATATACGGAGATAAACTAAAGTCTATCCCAATAAATATGCCTGTTTCCAATAAACTATAATATTTAAAAATAAAATAATAAATAAAATTAAATAAGCCCCATAAAAATAACATAAATAATCGATATATTTGTTTTTTTGAATATAATTCAGAGGGGGAAAAGGAGACATCAGTTTATGGAAGAGAATAAAAATTGTGAAGATACAGGATATAAATTAATAGAAGAACTTATGGAGTTTGCCTCGCAAAAAAAAACGAAAGAAGAGATTATGCATTTTGTGAATATTGCATTCGAATATTCTTTTGGAGCAACTGCCATTATGTTTCTGCATAAAAAATACGATTCCGGAGAAAGCGTTAAAATATCGAGAGGTTATTCTAATCTTTTTATTAAAAAAATCAATGAGAATCCCCCTTTTAAAATTATCGAAACATTAACTCATTTAAAAGGAGGATTATTTATAGATTTCAAAAAAGAAAAGGAAAAATACAATGAATATAGCGGTTTATTCGAACATGAAAATGTTGCGGAACTTTATGCATATGAACTTAAGACGCCGTATTCCGACTCATATTTTGTTATAACATATTCCGTTAAAGGTTTTAAAAATTGCTGTTTTGATAAAGCTAAGGTTTTTGATACCTTTTTTGCCATTCTGGCATATATTTTAAACTCGGAGAGGTCTATTCAGGTTATGAGGGATTGTTCCCAAGTAGATTATGTGTCTGGACTGAATAATTTTAAGTATTTTCATGAAAAACTTTTTCAGGAAATGCAAAAAGCGGCAAAGGACGGCAGTAAGTTATCAGTTGGATTAATTTCTATAAATCAGTTAAACAAGTTAAATTCGGTCAGCGGACATACCGCAGGAGATAAAAATATTTCAATAATAGCAAATATTATCAAAAAAAATATAAGAGCTTTCGATATAGCATCGAGATACGGCAACAAGTTCATAATATTATTTCCTACGTTAGGAAAAGAAGAAGCCAAAACGGTAATCAAAAAAATATTTGATGAAACCGAAGATTCTTTTAAGAAAGACGGACAGGATATATTGTCGTTAAACGCCGGAGTTTCGGAATTTCCAGAGGACGGCAGTAACGAAAGAACTATTCTCGATATTGCCGAAGGACGCCGGATAGAAGCAAAAAGAGAAAAAAGATGGGCTGTTATATAAAAATAATTTTTAAAGGAGTTCTTTATGAACATTAAGGAGTTATCGGTAAAAAAAATTAACGAACTGCTGCAAATAGCCAAGGATTACAATATAGAAGGCGCATCGGGCATGCGTAAGCAGGATTTGATATACGCTCTGCTTCAAGCAGAAACGGAAAAGAATCAGCAGGCGGAAAAAAACGGATTGATTTCGGGTGAAGGAGTTTTAGAAATTCTACCGGATCAATACGGATTTTTAAGATCGCTTGAGGCAAATTATCTTCACGGACCGGATGATATTTATGTGTCTCCGTCGCAGATAAGAAAATTCGGCTTAAGAACCGGAGATACTATACGCGGAATCATCAGGCCGCCCAAAGACAGCGAGAGATTTTATGCGCTTTTAAAAGTAGAAAGCATAAACTTCGAGGATCCGGAAATTGCAAAAGAAAAGATATTATTCGATAATTTGACGCCTTTATATCCCGAAGAAAAAATAAATCTTGAATTCGACCCTAAGAATATGTCCACGAGGCTTATGGATTTATTAATTCCTATAGGAAAAGGACAGAGAGGGCTTATAGTCGCTCCTCCGAGAACCGGTAAGACTATGCTGCTTAAGGATATTGCGCATGCAATAAATACGAACCACAAAGAGATTTTTCTTATGGTGCTTTTAATAGACGAAAGACCTGAAGAAGTTACGGATATGCAGAGATCCGTTAACGGAGAAGTTATTAGCTCCACTTTTGACGAACCGCCGCAGAGGCATATTCAAATTGCGGAAATAGTTATAGAAAAAGCAAAAAGATTGGTAGAAACCGGAAAGGACGTAGTTATTCTGCTTGATTCTATTACAAGGCTTGCAAGGGCATATAACGTTACTATACCGTCTTCAGGAAAAGTCTTATCAGGAGGCGTCGATTCGAATGCACTGCATAAACCTAAAAGATTTTTCGGAGCGGCAAGAAATATAGAAGAAGGCGGAAGTTTGACTATTATAGCTACGGCTTTAATAGACACCGGTTCGAGGATGGATGAAGTAATTTTTGAAGAATTTAAGGGAACCGGCAATCTTGAAGTCAATTTGGACAGAAAACTTTCGGAAAAAAGAATTTTCCCGGCAATAGATATAAATAAATCCGGAACGAGAAAAGAAGAGCTCCTTGTCGATAAAGACCATTTAAAAAAGGTATGGATATTGAGAAAACTCCTGTCAACTATGGATACTCCCGAAGCAATGGAGTTTTTACTCGACAAAATAAAAAATACGAAATCCAACGCCGACTTTTTAAACTTAATGAATCAATGATACGCTACGGGGATGGAATTCAATTCCGTCCCCGTCACAAAATAGAAAGTTTTGACAGAATTGAATTTCGGCACTATCGCAAAATGGATATAAATATGCATAATAAATATAACGATATCCCGATAAATGCCGTCGATATTTTAGATAATATAAGCGACGGCGTTATCGTTATAGACGAAAATTATAAAATAGTTTATGCAAATAAGCGTTTTATAGACGATTCCGGTATATCGTCTTCTGAAATAATTGGAGGATACTGTTATAAGGTGAGTCATTTTAGGGATGAACCTTGCGATCCTCTGCTTGAATCCTGCTCCATCGAAGAAGTTATTAAAAAAGGCAAGACCGTAAAAGTTATACACGGACATTACGGAAGACACGGTAAGGAAATTGCCGTAGAGATAAATTCTGCACCTTATACGAACGAAAAAACCGGAAAAAGATATGCCGTAGAGGTTTTGAGATGCCTCGGAAACGGTTCTAACGCCCACTTAAAATTCAATCTTTCCCAGCGTTTGTCCGAAGTCGGACTTCTTGCTGAAGGCGTCGCTCATGAGATAAATAATCCATTAAATAACATTCTTGCATCTATAGACATGATAAAAATATGCGCCGGCAATTCCGAACTTATTCAAAATAAGGATATTGCAAATATAATGAAAGAAGGCGGATGCGATATCAAGAAATATTTTGAATTAATGAAGGATGAAATTGAGAGATGCAAAGATATTACAAAAAAACTCCTTACTTTATCCCGTCCGGTTTCCAATTCCAGCGATATAGTTAGCGTAAACAATTCAATAGAAGAAACGCTTGCGCTTATTTCTTTCACCGCGGGGAAAAAGAATATTATGATAAAAAAGAACCTTGCCGGCGATATCCCGCTTATAAGCTTTTCCGAAGCCGGACTCAGGCAGGTTTTATTAAATATTGCTTTAAATGCCGTCCAAGCCGTCCGCGAAGAAACCGGAATAGTATATTTTATAACAAAAAAAATAAAAGATTATATTTATATAATAATAGTCGACAACGGTTGCGGTATCGCGCAGGAAGATATTAAAAAAATTTTCGACCCGTTTTTTTCTAAAAGAAAAAACTCTGCAAGCACAGGGCTCGGCCTGTCTATATCTATGAGCATTGTTAAATCTCTGGGCGGGTCCATAGAGGTCAGGTCAAAACTCGATTACGGAACTAAATTTACTATAAAAATTCCAATTAATAAAAATTTTTCGGAAAACAAAGAAATTTAATATGGACAACCACTCAGTTTCTATACTTATTGTCGACGACGATATCAATTACAGAAAAATTCTATCCGATTTTTTAAAAAACGAAGGTTATGACGTGGATTCGGTAAATTCGGCTGAAGAAGCTATAGACAGATTGGAAAAAGATTTTTTTAATATTATTATATCTGATTTAAAACTTCCAGGAAAAACGGGTATAGAACTGTTAAAAACCGTAAAGTCAAGGTCGGAAGACATAGAGATTATAATTCTTACCGCATTCGGCAGCGTCGATTCGGCGGTATCGGCTTTGAAAATCGGGGCATGCGACTATTTAGTAAAACCTTTAAGCCTAGAAGAGCTCAGTATAACCTTAAAAAAACTGGTAGAAAAATTACAGCTTAAAAATTACGCCTCATATTTTAAGAGAGAAATCTTTAAAAAATTTTTTATAGGAAAATCTAAAGCCGCCGCTAAGGTTATCGACGATATTACCGTAGCGGCAAAATCTAATTTAAACGTTTTGATATCGGGAGAATCCGGAACCGGCAAAGAACTCAGCGCAAACATGCTGCACAGGCTTTCTTCTAGAAGAGATGAGCCGTTTATAATAGTAGATTCCTGCAATTTGTCCGAGAATCTTTTCGAATCCGAGCTGTTCGGACACGAAAGAGGTTCTTTTACCGGTGCCGATGTCCTTAAAAAGGGACTTCTCGAATATGCGGACAAAGGAACGCTGTTTATAGACGAGATAGGCGAAGTAAGCGGTATAATACAGGCTAAACTTTTAAGGATAATAGATACTAAAAGTTTCAGGAGGGTAGGTTCGTCTAAAAATATTTTTATAGATACTAGAATTATAACGGCAACGAATAAAAATTTAAAAAAGATGGTAGAAGACGGGAAATTCAGGGGTGACCTGTTTTACAGGATAAGCGGTTTCACTATAGAGCTTCCGCCTTTAAGGGAAAGAAAAGAAGATATTCCTTATTTAGCGCACTATTTTATGACCAAAGAAAATAAAGTTCAGTATTCTAAACCAATTTCGCAGTCGGCATTAAATAAGCTAATGGATTACGCCTGGCCGGGAAACGTAAGGGAACTGAAAAACGTAATAGAAAGGTCTATAGTTTTATCCGAAGATAAAGAAGAAATTACGGACGACGCTATTCAGCTTGAAATTGCAGGGGGCAAAAATTTAAACTGCAGAGACGAATTTGAAATGTTCGAAAAAAAAATACCTATTAAAGAAATAGAAGAAAAGTACATAAGCTATCTTCTTTCCAAAGGGCATACGAGAGCTGAAATAGCCGATATTATAGGCGAAAGCGAAAGGTCGGTTTATAGAAAGCTTTCAGGTATAAAAAATTAACTAATTAAGTTTATTTATTGTTTTAAAAGATAATTGTAACATATTTTTTTTTATTGGATTAAAATAAATAAAATAGCTGTTTTATTTAAAATAATTTGTTATATCCGAAGGGGGGAGTGTGTCTGTATGAATTTATCTATAATTAAGAAGACTTCTATTAAAACCAAACTTATTTCGTTGATTATAATCGCGGCAATAGTGGTTTTGTTTGCGCTTACTTATTATGCTTTATATTTTCAAAATAAGATGTCCGTAAAAACTACGTCTTTCGATGCAGTAGTTACGGCAAAAACAATGCTTTCGAGTTTGAACGCCATGATGCTTAACGGCACTATCTCAAATAAATCCGACAGACGCCAGTTATTCAAAATATACAGAAAAATCAAGGGGATTAAGTCTTTCAAGTTAGTAAGAGGCAATTCCGTAAACAAAGAATTTGGACAGGGTTTAAAGCAAGAGATGCCTGCTACCAATTTCGACAAGGAAATACTTTCTTCAAAGAAAGAAATAATAAGAGTTTACGAAAAAAACGGCCAGAAATATTTGAAAATCGGCGTACCTTTTATTGCAAAAAAGATGTCGAGAGGCATAGACTGCCTTATGTGCCATACCGTTAAATCCGGAACGGTTCTTGGGGGAGTAGAACTGGTATATTCGCTTAAAAATACCGTTAACTCTTCTCATGTTTTTATGCGTAACGTGGTTATATTCTCTATTATATTAATATTTATTGCCATATTATTGATGTATTTAATGCTCAAGCAAACCTTTATAAAACCTATTACCGATTTTTATAACAGAGTCAGGGATATATCCAAGGGGGAAGGCGATTTAAGCAAATTAATTCCAATGGACTGTTTCGATAAGCCGAAAATTATTGCAAACCGACACAGGCAATGCATGCTAAACGAATCTGAACTGGAACCGAGATGTTGGGATAAACAGATAGAAAGATTCGGAGAAAAAGGGGAGCATATATGTAAAAAGTGCAAGGTTTATAAAAATTCCGTTTACGACGAAATTACGGCGGTAGTTAACGAATTTAATAAATTTATTATAGATATAAGGGAAATAGTGCAGTCTATTACCGAAGAAGCTATGACAATAGTAGACGTAAGCACAACTATAGAGGGGCACGTAGATGAAATAAGTGCTAAAGCCCAGGAGCAGGCGGAGCTTGCAACCCATGTTGCGGCGGCTTCGGAAGAAATGTCGCAGACCATTAAGGAAATTGCAAAAAATACCCAGAATGTAAGTTCCGTTGCAAAAGAAGCATCCGACAGCGCAAAGAGCGGTTTCGATATAGTAGAAAAATCAATATCCGGCATTAAAAATGTTGCCGTGCTTACTCAGCAACTTGGCAGTTTGATAAACGGATTAGAGCAGAGTTCCTTTGAAATAGGGGAAATAATATCGGTTATTAACGATATAGCCGACCAGACTAATCTGCTTGCTCTTAATGCCGCTATAGAGGCTGCCCGCGCCGGAGAATCCGGCAGGGGATTTGCCGTAGTAGCGGACGAAGTACGAAAATTAGCCGAAAGAACCGTGAAGGCCACAAAAGAAATAGCAGCGAAAGTCCAGACGATGCAGCAAAGCACTCAAAATACTAAAACTTCTATGGATAAGACTTTAAGCGAAGTAGATTTATCGGTCGGTTATGCTTCAAAAGCCGGAGAATCGCTTGACAGCATAGAAAAAAATATTGTGGTTTTAACGGACCAGATAAGTTCCATAGCCGCTGCTTCGGAAGAGCAGACTGCGGCTACCAACGAGATTTCCCAAAATATCGAGACGGTTTCCACTCTGTCGGTGTCTAATTCCGAAAAATCTTCTAATACGGCAAAGGAGGCTGCTTCTATTTACGGAGAACTCGAAAAATTAATCGGTATATTAAAGAAATTTAAATATTAATTTAATAAAAATTAATTTACTTTATGGGGGATTTACTTTATGAGTACTTTTGACAGTCTGTCTCAGGAGAAGGATATCTTTTTTCCGTCTAAAGAAACATTAAAAAACAGTTATGTTGAAGATTATGAAAAACTTCATGAATATTCCATAAATGAAAACGAAAAATTCTGGGACGAGACTGCAAAACAGTTGTCATGGTTCAGACACTGGGATAAAGTGTTAGATCAATCAAATCCTCCTTTTTATAAATGGTTTACGGGAGGCAAAACCAATATAGCCTATAATGCTTTAGACAGGCATATAACGACGTTTAGAAAAAATAAGCTGGCGATAATATGGGAAGGCGAAGACGGTACAGAAAGGGTTTATACTTATTTCTCTTTATATAAAGAGGTAAATAAGTTTGCAAACGTTTTAAAAAGTTTTGGAATAAAAAAAGGCGATACGGTTACTATTTATCTTCCAAACATACCTGAAATCGCCATAAGCATGCTGGCATGCGCAAAAATAGGGGCAATACACAGCGTAGTTTATGCAGGTTTTTCGGCAATGGCTTTAAAAGACAGAATATTAGATGCTCAGAGTAAGCTGCTTATTACAGCAGATGGAGCCTTCCGGGGCGGTAAGGTCGTAGAGCTTAAAAAAATAGCCGACGAAGCGGTAACTAAAGCTCCGGTCGTTCAAACCGTTATCGTAGTAAAAAGAACCTGCAAAGAAGTTTTTATGGATACGTCGAGGGATTTTTATTACGACGAACTTATGAAACTGCCCATAGCTAACCCTTATCTTAAAACGGAAGAGCTTGATGCGGAAGATCCTCTTTTTATACTTTATACGTCGGGAACTACAGGAAAGCCTAAAGGCATATTGCATGTTCACGGCGGATATTCCGTAGGAACATATATAACTTCAAAATACGTTTTTAATATAAACGATACAGATACTTACTGGTGCGCCGCCGACCCGGGCTGGATAACGGGACATTCCTACATAATTTACGGACCTTTGATTAACGGAGCTACGACGCTTATGGTAGAAGGTTCGCCTTATTATCCTTACCCCGACAGATGGTGGAGGATAGTCGAAAAACACGCCGTAAATATATTTTATACTTCCCCTACCGCTATAAGAGGCGTTATGAGATTCGGGGAAAACTGGCCAAACAGGCATAATCTCAGTTCTCTTAAAATTCTCGGAAGCGTCGGCGAACCAATAAATCCTGAGGTTTGGCGCTGGTATTATAAGCACATAGGCAAAGAAAAATGTCCTATTATGGATACGTGGTGGCAGACCGAATCCGGTATGTTTCTTATAACGCCTGTGCCGTCTTTGCCTCTAAAGCCGGGCTCATGCGGAAAACCTTTTCTTGGAATAGACGCAGATATTTTCGACGAAAACGGCAATAGCGTCAAAGAACCTGACAAGGGCGGTTATTTGGTAATTAAAAAGCCTTGGCCTTCAATGATGAGGACTATTTATAAAGACGAAAACAGATATAAAGAAACTTATTTTTCTAAATTTAACGGCGTATATCTTGCAGGAGATACCGCAAAGAAAGATAAAGAAGGCTATTTTTACGTTATGGGCAGAATAGACGACGTCATTAAAGTTTCGGGATACAGGTTGGGAACAGCCGAGATAGAAAGCGCTTTAATTACCCACGAAGCGGTCGCGGAGTCTGCGGTAATAGGCAAGCCCCATGATGTTAAAGGCAATTCGATAAAGGCTTTCGTAGTGTTGAAGCCCGGCATAGATAAAACCGATGCTCTTATGGACGATATTAAAGCTAACGTCGGGAAAACGCTTGGCCCTATTGCAAAACCGGACGAGATCGAGTTTGTCGATTCTCTTCCTAAAACGAGAAGCGGTAAAATTATGAGAAGGGTTTTAAAAGCTAGGGAAATGGGCATAAGCGAAGGAGATTTATCGACCATCGAGGAAGATTAGTAAAATAAAATTAGGAGGGTAAAAAATGAAGTTTAAAATAACAGATTCAATCGATAAAAACTTATCTGAAAGCAAATCAGGCGAATTAAATCATATTTTTGTTTTTGGAGTTTTTCAGGGAGAAGAAAATAGTTTTTTAAAATCTGGAAATTTTAAGAAGTTAGAATTTATTTATAAAAGACTTAAACGCTTAGATTTTAAAGCAAAAAAAGGAAAGAGCGTTCTTATAGAATCCCCTGTTTATTCATTAATTTACGGATTAGATAAAAAGGACAAATTTAATTACGACTCTTTAAGAAGTTTTATTGCGGCGGCGGCTAAAACTGCTAAGACAAACAAATCTTATGAAATAACGGTAATAATACCGGAATTAAGCGGCGAATACTATATAAAGAAAGGATTATTTTATTCGGCAGCGGCAATATCGGAGGGAGCCGAATTAGGTTTGTACGAGTTTAAAAAATATATGTCTAGCGCTTTAATCGATAAAGGAAAGGCAAAAACAGGCAAGGATGAAAAATACCCTGAAGTTATAAATATTCATTTTAACGGCTTAAAAGCTTCTAAGGATAATCTTAAAACTGCAGATGAAGGTTTTGATTTCGGTAAAAAAACGGCGTCTGCCGCTAATTTTGCTCGCGATATAGTAAATGAGCCGGGTAACGTCGTAACCCCCGAATATTTAGCAGATTTAGCAACGAAAATATCTAAAGAAAGCGGTTTAGATTGCGAAATATTTAACGAAAAAGAGATAATCAAAAAAGGAATGAATGCATTTTACGGAGTAGCGCGCGGTTCTAAAAACCCTCCAAGATTTATTCATTTAACGTATAAGCCGAAAAATAAGCCTAAGAGTAAAAATATCAAAAAAATCGCCTTAATCGGAAAAGGCATTACTTTCGACAGCGGAGGACTTTCGTTGAAGCCGGCTGATTTTATGACTACCATGAAAAGCGATAAATCGGGGGCTTGCACCGTGCTCGGTATTATGAAGCATATTAAAAATTTCGATTTAGAGTTAGAAGTTCACGGTATTATTGCGGCTTGCGAAAATATGCCCGACGGCGGAGCGCAAAGACCCGACGATATAGTTAAGGCTTTAAACGGCAAGACTATAGAGATAGATAATACGGATGCTGAAGGCAGACTGACTTTGGCGGACGCTTTAAGTTTCACGTCGGAGTTAGGCGTTGACGAAATTATAGACCTTGCTACCTTAACAGGAGCTTGCGTAATTGCGCTTGGAGAATACACTTCCGGAGTTATGGGAAACGATAAAGACCTCATATCCAATATAATATCGACAAGCCAAATTACCGGAGAAAGAATGTGGGAACTTCCTTTCGACGATAACATGAAGGAAAAACTTTCAAGTCCGATTGCAGATTTAAAAAACGTAGGCAACAGATACGGCGGGGCGATTACGGCAGGAATGTTTCTGGAAGAATTCGTTCCCGATAAGGCTAAATGGTGTCATATAGACATAGCCGGACCTGCTTTTACCAAAACGGGTTTTAATTATAATCCGAAGGGCGGTACAGGGGTCGGAGTGAGGACTTTACTTTATTATTTAAATCAGCATAAATTATAATAGTAAATATAAATATATGCATATGTATATATTTATTTAAATTTTTTTTATAAATTATAATTTTATAACTTGATTTTTGAGTATATCATATGATATACTCAAAAAGTTTAGATTAATAACATTAAACTATATGATCTTAACTATTAATTAAATGAATAATAGTATAAACAATAACGGTTTAATTTCTTTTCTGCCCATATTTATAATGCTTGTTATAGCAATTATATTTGCGGTTTTTACCATTTTAATATCTAATTTTATCGGAAAAAAGACATATGAGTCCGGCAAATTAAAAGCATATGAATGCGGCGTCGAGCCGACCGGCGAACCCCACGTTAAATTCGACGTAAAGTTTTATCTAATAGCTATATTTTTTCTTCTTTTCGATATAGAAGCCCTTTTTTTATTTCCATGGGCGGTTATATTTTCGCATCTTGGAATACTCGGTTTTGTCGAAATGTTTTTATTTATAGTAATATTAGTTATAGGTCTGCTTTATGTATGGTTAAAAGGAGCGCTTAAATGGGAATAGAAGAGCATCTCGGCGATAATATAATCACAGCTTCGTTGGATAAAATTGTTTCGTGGGGCAGAAAGTGGTCTATATGGCCGGCAACTTTCGGTCTTGCATGCTGTGCCATCGAAATGATGACGGTGGCATCCTCAAGATACGACTTTGACAGACTGG
>JAJYKQ010000027.1 GCA_021788495.1 bacterium
AATCGTATTTCAGCCCTAGTTTTTTAAATAATCCTGGAATGATACATAATTATGAATCGGAGTTTTCTATAGAACAGCCCATATTTATGGGCGGAGAAATATACTTTGGATATAAAAGGGCTCAGCTTCATATGCAGTCTGTAAAAAAAGGTTTAAGCGAAGCAAAACAGGAAGTTTTATACGGCGTAGCAAAGGCATATTATTCCGTTATACTTGCTAAAAAATACGTCAACCTGATGAAAAGCATGCTGAAAACGGCGGAAAATTATAAAACGCTTTCCGAAAATTTATTTAAAGCAGGCCAGGTAGTATCTTCCGACGTATTAAGGGCAAAAGTAGAAGCCGCAAAAATGAAGGAAAAACTCGCATCAGCCGAAAAAAATTACAGGCTGGCAAAATATTTTTTAAATATAACGATTGGACTTCCTATAAGTTCTAACTATGTAATTACAAGCAAGCTAAAAAACAGGCCGTTAAGAAAAACCATCAGTATTTCATCTATGCAAAAAACTGCATTTAGAGAAAGACCGGATTATAAAGCCCTCCTTCTTAACAAAAAAAATATGGCGCTCGGCGTCAAATCGGCTTACGGAAAATTTTTACCGAAATTAGTCGCGGGATACGACTATTTCAGCAACGGACCGGCTATACATCCGGACGATTCATACAGTTATGCTTTTACCGTTATGCTGCATTTCAATATTTTTTCTGGGCTTTACGACTATAATAATCTGCAGAAATCTAAAAGTTCATACAACGAAATGCTTGAATATCGAGGGCTTTTAAGGGATAAAATTAAAATGCAGGTTAGAAAAGCATATCTGCAGTATAAAACAGACTTGATCAACACCGGCGTCGCCAAGCTTGCCGCATTAAATGCCAAGCAAACGCTTAAAATTACGACTAACAGATACAAAGCAGGAATGACGACTTTAATTAATTTGGACAGGACGCTCGACGAATTAAAAGCTGCTAAATTAAATTATCTAAACACTTTGTACAAACTTAATACAGATAAATATTATATAAAGCTCGTTACCGGAACGCTGTAACTACAAATATTCAATATAATTATAATACTTTAATTCTGCAATAGAACAACAAAAAACTCTTGAATATGTTATAATGATTAGAAAAATGCGCAAGAAACAAGAAAAAGGTGTCATATTTTATTTTACGCATACGAAAAGATACAATTAACGATAAAAGATATTGCGTAAAATTAATCTGACACCTTTTTCTTCAGGATTAAGGAAAAAGAAATACTCGCAATAACGTCATAAATATGGTATAATACTTATAAAGTAAATTATAATGGGACTGCGAATTAAAAAGTTATAAAAGGAGGTAAACAGTTATTATGCCGATATATGAATATGAATGCAAAAAATGCGGAAAAATATTTGAAGTCTATCAAAGACTAAGCGACAAAGCCGAGGACATAAAATGTCCGATATGCGGAGCGGAAAAACCTGTCAAAAGAGTCAGCTCATTCAGCAGTTGCGGAAGCGGATACGGTTCAGCAGGCTACGGATCATCATCCGGCGGTTCGTGCGGAGGCGGCGGATACAGCAGCGGTTTCGGCTGAGCATAAAAACGGGCGGTTCGTCCGATTTAAATTTTATAAAATAAGTGACGAAAAAGTAAAAAGCAGTATAAATTTAAGCCTAAAAAGACAAAAGTTTATGTCTTTTTAGGCTTTTTTATTCTAAGACTATTTTAAAAAAGGCAAACCAATAACGGAACGGCAAACGCAGTCGGGAGTAAGAGAATAAATAGAAAAAGGTGTCAGATTTTGTTTTACGCATACGAAAAGGAACAATTAACGATTAAAGATGTTGCGTAAAATTAATCTGACACCTTTTTCGACGACACGATTATTACCGATTATTATCTCGCTAAATCAGCAAACGCAGTCGGGAGTAAGAGAATAAATAAATCTGACCCCTTTAAATTATGCCCATTATCTCGCTAAATCAGCAAACGCAGTCGGGAGTAGGAGAATAAATAAATCTGACCCCTTTAAAAAATAAGCTGCTTGACTCTTGAGTATAAAGCATCGAGACTGTCGAAGGTTTCTTTTGAGGAGTCTTTCTTTATTTCGAGTTCGTATTTGTTTTCCTTGACGGTTCTGTTTCCTATGACTATCTTGAAAGGAATTCCGATAAGGTCGATATCTTTAAGTTTAATGCCGGCGGACAGTTTTCTGTCGTCGTAAAGTACGTCTGCCCCCATAGAGGTTAAATCTCCGTAAATTTTTTCGGAAATTTCCGTAATCTTTTCGTCGTTAACGTTAAGATTGACGACTGCTAAAGCAAAAGGACTTACGGAAACGGGAAGATTGATGCCGTTTTCATCGGCAAATACCTCAATGAGTGTCTGTAAAGTTCTGCCGACGCCGATACCGTAACAGCCCATGACGAAATATTTAGACTCGCCTTTTTCGTCAAGAAATTTTGCGCTTAAAACTTTTGAATATTTTTCTCCGAGTTTAAATATATGACCAAGTTCAATGGCATTTTTTATGCCTAATATTCCCTGACATTTCACGCACTTATCGCCTGCCTGCACGCTTCTTATGTCCGCAACTATATCAAAATTAAAATCGCGTCCGGGTTTAACGTTTGCCATATGCCAGTCTTTTTCGTTGGCGCCGGTAATCCAGTATTCCGAATTATTAATCTCCTCGTCTATTACTATAAGTATATTGCCGCCGTCACCTGCATTAATATCCGCCGCATCGTCATTGCCGGTATTGCCGTTAGCATTGACGCCTGTATGGCCGTTTTGCTTTTTTAAACCGAAAGGTCCGGCAAAACCGCAAGGCGCTCCCGTTATTTTTTCAACGTCCTGCTCTTTTGCAAGAAACAGATTTTTAATTTTTACAGCTTTTTTTAGTTTGCGTTCGTTTATGTCCCTGTCGCCCCTTACCAACGCCGCAATAAAACCTATTTCAGATTCATATATTATCGTCTTGGCAAAACAGGTTTTGTCCACTTTAAGGTATTCCGCCACCTCTTCAACCGATTTTTTATCCGGAGTAGAAAGTTTGGTCATTCTCGGCTGTCTGCAAGATTCAAGCGGGCCGTTATAATCGGAAACCGATTCCGCTTCGTCGATTGAAGCCGCATAGCCGCAATTATTGCATATTACTATTTTGTCTTCCCCGTATTCGGAAAAAACCATAAGCTCTTCGGAATAATTTCCTCCGATTTCACCTGCCTCGGCTTTAATAAATTTAAAATCGAACCCTAATCTTTTGAATATATTTTCATACGCATGCTTCATTTTTTTATAGCTTTCGTCTAATCCCTTTTCGTCGGCATCGAAACTGTAAGCATCCTTCATAATAAACTCTTTTGCGCGCATAAGACCGAATCTCGGACGCATCTCGTCCCTGAATTTAAGATGAATCTGATAAAGAGTTAAGGGAAGTTCCTTGTACGACTTCACGTTTTTTTTAACCAAATCCGTAATTACCTCTTCATAAGTAGGAGCTAAGCAAAAATCTCTGTCCTGCCTGTCTTTAAAACGCAGAAGTTCTTTGCCGTAATCTTCATCCCTTCCCGATTCTTTCCATATTTCCAGCGGCTGAACGAAAGGCATGGATAGTTCTACCGCGCCGGCCTCATTCATCTCCTGCCTTATTATATTTTCTAATTTGCGCAGGCTCTTCAAACCGAGAGGCAGGTATGTATATATTCCGCCGGACAACTGCCTTACGTAACCTGCCCTTAGCAGCAGTTTGTGGCTTTTAAGAACGGCTTCTTTAGGGTCTTCTTTTAAAGAAGGAATAAAAAAATGTGAATATCGCACTATAAGACTCCTTTATATTTTATATTTAGTTTTAGATTTAAAATTATCTTATTTAATGAATAATTAACGTTTTCTTTGCAATTTATTTAGTTTATTAATTTTTTAAATCGTCGTCGTCGTTATAATCTATTTTTTCGCCCGTTATGTTTTCTATCCGGCTTATTAACGCTTTTAATATCTCTTTATTATCAAATTTTCCTATAATCTTTCCTTTTGAAAACAAAACGGATTTTCCCCTGCCTCCGGCAATTCCGACGTCGGCATGTTTTGATTCGCCGGGTCCGTTTACAGCGCACCCCATTATCGCTACCTTTATGTCGGATTTTATTTTAGCGGAAATCTTCTCGAATTTTTTAGCTATGTTTACTATGTCTATTTCCGTTCTGGCGCACGTCGGACAGGACATAAGCTGAACCCCGCCCCGCCTTAAACCTAAATCCCTAAGTATATTATATCCGGCGATAACTTCCATAACAGGGTCGTCGCTTAGCGACACCCTTATCGTATCTCCCAACCCTTCATAAAGCAGTATGCCGAGTCCTACTCCCGATTTTATCGCTCCGGAAAATACCGTTCCCGCTTCTGTTATACCTATATGAAACGGATAATCTACTTTTTCGGCTAAAAGTTTATAACCTCTTACCGTAGTTAAAACATCGGTCGATTTTAAAGAAATCTTTATATCGTAAAACGATTCGTCTTCCAATATTTTAATATGTTTCAAACCGCTTTCGACCATTGCGGCGGCAAAGTCTCCTCCGTTTTTATCAAGCACGCCTTTTTCTAAAGACCCTGAATTAACGCCTATTCTTATCGGCACGTTTTTATCTTTGCAGGCGCTTACGACCTCTTTAACTTTTTGCCTGCCGCCTATATTTCCCGGATTTATTCTTAAACCTGCAGCGCCGGCTTCCAGCGACGCAAGCGCAAGCCTGTGGTCGAAATGAATATCGGCGATTATCGGAATGCTTACGTTTTTTATAATTTCCTTAAGCGATTCTGAGGCTAAAGCCGTATTTACCGACACCCTTGCTATTTCGCAGTTATAACTTTCTAAATTTTTTATCTGTTTTACGGTGGCGGCGGAATCCTCCGTGAGCGTATTAGTCATCGACTGCACGCTGACAGGCGCTTCGGAACCGACTGCAACGCCGCCTATTTTTATCGTCCGAGTCGGTCTTCTTTTTATCATTTATAATTTTTCCATGAATTTACGCGTTATTTTACAGTTTTATTTTACAGTTTTTTAATTTTGATTTATATATTATAATATATCGGATAGAAAAAAATAACTATAATTTATAATAAACAGGATTAATATTCATATTATGTTTGAATTTTTAAGAGACAAAGTTTATACGATAGACGGCGATAAAGTAAGACTTTTGTCTATAATTCTATCCCTCATAATAATACTGGCGTCTTATTTAATATCGTTTTTATTTGCCTATATCATCAAAAAAGAGTTCAGAAAAAACAGGACTATAAACAAATCGTTCGTAAAAACCGTAATCAGGTTTATTAAGTATATAATTTTAATTATCGGCTTTTTTATAGCATTTCAGGTTTTAGGCATAAACTTAAGCTCGCTGGCTTTTCTTGCCGGCGTCATAGGTCTCGGCATAGGTTTCGGAATGCAGAATATAATAAGCAACTTCATTTCCGGCATAATTATTTTGTTCGAAAAGCCTATAAAAGAAGGCGAGTACGTCGATGTTGCCGGATACGACGGTATAGTAAGCGACATAAGGGCAAGGAGCACGACTATTACGACTAGGGATAATATATCGATAATCGTCCCTAATTCTAATTTTATAACCTCCAACGTTATAAACTGGTCGCACAAAGACCCAAAAATAAGACTGCATATACCATTGGGAATAGAAGAAACCGCATCGAAATTAGACCTTGCAAAAAAAGTTTTGCTTGAGATAGCCGATGAAAATCCTGAAGTTTTGAGAGAACCTAAACCTTCCGTATGGTTCGTAGGTTTCGGTTCGTCTTCATTCGACCTTGAGCTTATAATCTGGATACAGTCTCCCATAAGAAGGCATTACGTTATAAGCGACATAAATTTTGAAATAGCGAAAAAATTTGCAAAATACGATATAGATTTAACGTATCCATGGACTAACCTGGTATTTAAAAACGGTCTGCAGATTCAAAACGGAGACGCAGGCATGGTTTACGGCAATAACGACGCCGGCACTAATAACAGCATAATTCAGCCGTCGAAAAATTTGAGAAACGAGAAAAATAAAAACGAAGTCAAGTAGTCCGCAACAAACGTTATATTTTATTTCTTTAACGATTCCAGATAAGAAGCCAATTCGTTTACTTCATACTGAGGTATATAGCTGTAAGACGGCATAATAACGTAATACGTTTTGCCTTGAATACTTATTTTATCGCCTCTTTTAAAGTGGGAATTAGGATGTTTAATCTGCCGTACCGTCCAGTTAAAATCAGGT
Organism: bacterium; assembly: GCA_021788495.1. The sequence continues at coordinate 6,288 of JAJYKQ010000027.1, forward strand.
ACCATATTACCGTAATTAGAAAGCGAGGGTCCGAGGCTTCCGCCGACGCCGTCGACGGAATGGCAATCGTCGCAGTTATAATAATGGAAAAGATATTTCCCTTGTGAATTATTATATGAGTATGCTTTAGGCATAAAGAAAATCGGGCTTAAAAAAAATAGATACGCAAAAGCTATAAATATATAAGAAATGTAAGGAAATAATATTGATTTATTTTTTTTCATAGTTTTCATATTCATATCGGGTATCTCCTAAAAGTATTTATTTTCCGGATTTACCGGCCGTATTTATAGTTACTTCGACCATCATGCCGGGCTTTAAAAGATGATTTTTGTCGTTTAATATCTCAATCCTGACGGGAAGCCTGTGCGTTACTTTTGTAAATGTTCCCGAAGGGTTATTTGTAGGAATTAAAGCAAATTTAGACGTCGTAACAGAACCTACAAATTTGACTGCGCCCCTAAAAACTTTTCCTGGAAAAGAATCGACGGTAATAGTAACGGGATCTCCTTTTTTAACGTTTCCAATAACGGTTTCTTTTACGTTTGCGGTAACCCAGACGCGCCTCAAATTATTTTCCATAACTATAGGCGTACCCGGCGTAACATATTCGCCTGCATAAGACATTTTTTCCGTGACCAGACCGTTTATCGGCGAATATATAAAAGTATTTTTATAATTGGCAAGAGCTACTTTATAAGCGGCTTGAGCTACCTTAACCGCCTTTCTTAAAGGAATAAGCGTCGTCAGTTTGTTTGCATAAGATACGCTTTTAACATATCTCGATTCGACGTAATTTCTTCTGGCGGTTTCTAATGCTGATTCAGCCGATATAAGCGCCTGTTTGGCAATTAAATACTGGGTATTAAGAGTATCGAACTGTTCTTTTGTTATAAACTGTTTATTTAAAAGGGCAAGTCCCCTCAAATAATTTTTTTTGGCAAGTATATACGATAATTTTGCTTTATGGAGATTTGCCGAAGCAGTCGTATAAGACAGCCTGTTAATGTAGTATGCGTTATAAGAGTTTCCTATGAATTGCGCAACATTACCTCCGGCGCTAAATAGTTTTGCCTTTGCAAGTTTATAATTTTCTTTAGCCTGAAGCATTTCGGGATAATACGTCGAATCATTAATGCGGGCTATAAGCTCGCCTTTTTTAACTATTTCGTTTTTATGTACGTAAACTGCTTTTATATTGCCCGGAACCATAGTGCTTATTGAGACTATATGTCCGTCAACCTCGGCATCTTCCGTATATACGTGGGTAAGCCCGAAAATATACCATCTTAGTACGAATATACCGCCTATAATTGCAATTAAAAGTATAATAGAAGCGGTAATAATATTTTTTTTGGTAAATTTGCTGTCAGCTTCTTTTAAAGAGTCGTTTTGCGCCGTTTCGGCTTTTTCGTTTTCTCCGTTCATTCAGAACCACCCGATTAATTATTTATTCGTTATTTATTGAATTGGTTAATTGATTATTAAATTACATAAATTACATATTATTTTGAATTTCTATAAAATATCTTAAATTTAGTTAAATTTATCGATTTTCATATCTATAAGTTTTCTTTTAAAAGAACCGATAAGTCTTTTTAAATCCAAAACGGATTCGTAATAATCGAGCTTTGCCGAAAGCAGATTATGCCTCGCCCTCGTAAGTTCCGCAAGCGCAGTAACAACGTCGACGCTTGTAGCCACTCCTGCTTTAAATTCTTCTTCTACAAGGGTAAAATTTTTAGAAGCAAATTTTTCTTCGTGCCTAAGAGTACCGACCTGCGATTTTAAACTTTTTACGTTATAGAACATCGATATTACCTGAGCTTTAAGATTTCTCTTTTCCTGAAGCGTATCATACATAGCTTCGTTTGCCTCGGAACGCGTCTTTTCTATGGAAATAATCCTATTAGCGCCCTGAAATATAGGCATAGTCAAGGTAGCGCCGGCCGTCCAAAAATTAGTAGAACCCGCCGGAATAAAGTGGCTGTTTGACAAAGCGTTGTATGAAGCCGAAAAATTTATTTTCGGAATATACTGGGACTCGTAATACGCCGTCTGGTCGGATGCCGATTTTTGGGCAAATTTCAGGGACTTCAAACCGGGGTTGTTATTATATGCAAGAACGATTAATTTGCGAAGTTCGGTTTTTTTAAACAGGGGCTGTTTAGGCTTAGTCGTTATAAAATGGCGGCTGACGCCCAGCAGGGAAGCAAGCGCCGCCTTATCCGATTTTAACTTATTTTTAGCGCTTATAAGCTCCTGCTTTGCAGCATAAAACTGAGATTTTGCCTGCAGAAGGTCGGTTATAATAGCAAGTCCCGCGTTAAGCTTTGCGGTAGTAAGCTCAAGATGGGCTTTTGCTTCTTTAAACGTTTTATGGTCTGCTTTTATTAAGCTTACGTCGTTTAAAACGGTATAATAATCAACCGCTACGCTGTAAAGAGTGCCTGCGGAAACGTTATTAAGAGACATTTTAGAAGACTTTTCCGTATTTTCCGCCGCCATATAAGCCGGAATAGCGCCGACGTTAAACAGAGGTTCGTTTAACGTAAAACTATACTGGTAGTTAGGAAAAAAGAATAAAAATATATTACCCATAAGCGGCGCAAACTGCGTCGGAACCGGAGCCGAATTTTTATGCATTCTCTGGTCGGTATATTTAAGCGAAATATCCGGCAAAACCATACCTATGGCAGACCATTTTAAAAGTGACGACTGATAATAGCTTTCTTTTGCGGCTTTTATGGTGTCGTTGCGGTTAACGGCAAGCTTATAAGCTTCGTTCAATGTAATCAGCCTGCCCGAATGTCTGACCGGTTTAAGATAGAATGCGTATGCGCCTTTGGCGGCAAAAGGAGATAAAAATGAAGCCGTAAAATAGACGGCGGCAAATACGATTATAAGTATCGTTTTAATCGAATATTTATATATATATCTATCTGCATATTTAACGCAACTTTTAATTTTCATGATTTTATTTGATTTATTTTTCTTTTTATCAGGTCTTTATTTTCTGCTTTTTTTCATCGTATATTTTTATTATAATGACTTAATAGTCATAAGTCAATATTTTTTATACAGCTTGTTATTTTATTTTTATTCATAATTATTACGGCTTATTATAAAAAAATTATATAAAGTTATTTAACTTTTTATTCCGGTAATTATAAAGCCGATATGGAAAGGAAGATTTTTAATCTTTAAGTCTTTAAATCTTTTTTCGCCTAGTATTTTAAGCATTTTTTTTCTGTCGAACGCCAGTATGCTGTATGTAAGCCATTCATATGCTTTTTTATCTATAAAAGAGCCTATTAATCTTATAAAAATAAAATATATTTTAAAGAAAATATTGAAAAAATTATTCTCCGGCCTGCCCATTTCCAGTATAATAAATTTGCCTCCTTTTTTTAAAACTCTTCTCAGCTCGTCGGAAAATGTTTCTACGTCGTCCACGTTCCTCAGCAAAAAACCTGCGGTAACTACGTCATAGGCGCATCCCGGTTCGACTAAATCCATGGCGTCCTCTACTTTAAAACAAATATTGTTTATCTTTTTCTTTTTAATCTTATTTTCGGCGATATTGACCATATCGGCATTAAAATCTACGCCGACTATCTCGACATGTTTATTTGCGGCTTTTGCTTTTCTGGATATATCTATGGCAATAGAACCCGTTCCCGTAGCGACATCGAGAATTCTGTAATCGCCTAAATTACCGTTATCCGAGGAAACCGCTTCTTTTGCTACTTCGAGACGCCAAAGCCCGTCGATTCCGAAACTGAATACATGCCCCCAGAAATCATATACTTCGGCTATAGAGGTAAAAATGTTATTTATTTTTTCCGACATATTAATTAATAAACTTAATAGCTATTATATAAAAAACGAAAAAACCGGTTTAAAACAGAAAAAGCATAACTGCATTCACAGAAAATATAAAACACGGCGCCGTCAACCCTTTTTTATAAACCCGTCCGCATCTTCGCCGTCCGCATACCGGTGACCCCCCAAGACTTATCGTTACCGCCGTTACATATTTGAATATATGGTTTTCAATTGTATTTTTTAAACTTAAATTATCTTAAACGGATTCTTTCATGAACTTACGATTTCTTTGATATTATTTTTTTTATTATAGCATATTTTTTAATTTACGAAATATTCGTTTAATATTATTCGTTTAATATTATTCGTTTAATATTTTTATTAATTTTTTATGCTTTTAAAAACTCTAAAATTTCATTTTCGGGAACGGGTTTTGAAAATAAATACCCCTGAACGATATCGCATCCGAAAGATTTTAATATTTTTAACTGTTCTTCGGTTTCCACACCTTCGCTGATAGTCTTCATGCCCAGATTTGAAGCCAGAACCACGACGGTATTCACTATTGCAGAATCTTTGAAATTTTCCATCATTCCTCTTATAAACGAAATATCTATCTTGATAAAATCCGCCGGTATATTCTTTATATAAGATAAAGAGGAATAACCCGTGCCGAAATCGTCCAATGAAATCTTAATCCCCTTTTCTTTAAAAATATTTAATATTTTAACGGCGTAATCTAAATTTTTTATAAACAGGCCTTCCGTTATTTCAACGGTTAGCAATGACGGCGGGATTCCGTATCTATCCAATGCGGAAACAATCATTTCGACTAACCCTTCTTTTTTAAAACTGGCAGGCGATATATTCATGGAAACGGGCACGATGTTAAATCCGCTTTCTTTCCACTCTTTTAAGCTCCTGCAGATATTATCTATTAAAAACTCCTCGAACTGCCTTATAAACCCCATCTTCTCGATGAGAGGGATAAACTTAACGGGAGATATAATGCCGGTATCTTTATTGTTCCATCTTGCCAGAGCCTCCATGCCTTTTATTTTGCCTGTTTTTATGTCGAAGTAGGGCTGGTAATAGATTAAAAACTCATTATTTTTAAATGCGTTTATTATGCTATTTTTCATAACTAAAAATTCCGATGCCTGAACGTTCATAGGCTCTTTAAAAAATTCATATTCTCCTTCCCCCTGCTCTTTTGCGCTCAGAAGCGCAATACTCGCCGTTCTCAATAAATCTTCAGCATTTTTCCCGTCGTCGGGAAAGATAGATATCCCCATGGTAAAAGAAACGTTGAACGGTTCGGGCATGGCTTTGCGGTTTTCTATTGCAGATTCGGACGCCGGTCGTTCTTCGATATGCAGAGGATTTTTAAATTCTTCTTTGAGCCTGTTAATTATCTGCAAAATATCTTCTTTATTTTGTAAATTAACAAATAGTATTCCAAACTGATCCCCTCCTATCCTTGCAATTATATCTCCGTCTTTCGTGACATTATTTAATCTTTTTGAAAAACTTTGCAAAAGTTTGTCTCCGGTATCGTATCCGTAAGTATTGTTAATATAGGATAATTTATATAAATCAATTATTATAAGAGAAATGTTCAGTTCTTTCTCTTTATATCCCCTGGTATTAAGATAAGTATCAATGGTAAGGGCAAAGAGATTCTTATTTGGAAGTTTGGTTAAAGGGTCATAAAACGAGATATATTTTACTTCTTCTTCTAATCTCTTTTCTCGCGTTATATCTTTAGATATTGATACAAAATTTGTAATTTTAGAATCTTCTTTATTTTTGATAGGAACTATTGTTGCATCTAAAGTAAATAATTCGCCGTTTTTTCTTTTATCTGTCAAAATAACTTTAAAAACTTTTCCTGAATTTATCGTATCCCAGAAAGTTTTATAAACTTCGGCGCTATACAATCCTGATTGAAAAATTCTCGGATTTTTCCCTATTAACTCTTCTTTTTTATATCCGCTTATATTTTCTACGCCGCCATTAACATATTCTATATTTCCAAGACTATCGGTTACCATCATCCAATCAGGGCTGTTTTCTATTGCTGTATATAGAGTGCGCATCCATTTTTCGTTTGCCGTTTTTTCGGTTATGTCCAAAATTATTACTAATAAACACTGTTTGTTATTTAATGTAATTATGGCTATATAAGGTTGGACTATTTTTATTTCACCGTTTTTAAGTTTATGCTGAAAAATAGTAACTCCGCCCCCCTCTGCCGCCATCGTTTTTCTGAAAATTTTAAGTTCTTGAGGGGTGTTGGAAACATTTATCCTGCTTATATCCATATTTAGCAAATCTTCTCTTGAATAACCGTAAAATTTTATGGCGGCATCATTGGCATCAATATAACGACCGGTTTCAATATCAACAATAAAAGAAGGAAGCGGCAGATTATAGAAAAAAGACCCGAATTTTTGTTCATTTTTTAATAAAATTTTCCGAGATTTATTAAAGTAATAAAAAAATAAAATTAAAAACAATATGATGACAAACGTAGCCGCTATAAATGTATAAATAGCGATGTTAATAAGTTTTTTGAAATATAGCTTCGTATCTTTGATAATATT
>JAJYKQ010000002.1 GCA_021788495.1 bacterium
AAACAATATCTAAATCTTCAAAATGCCGGCGTGGCTCAGGGGTAGAGCAGCTGATTCGTAATCAGCGGGTCGTAGGTTCGATTCCTATCGCCGGCTCCATTCAAAACCGCAGTAAATAAGCACTTTTAAGGCAATTTCATTTCATAAAATTTTTTCTCCGCAGATTATGCGGAAGTATTGTTTATATTATTTATATTTTTTTTAAAATAAGACTCAATACGGCTATAATGATTCCGATAAAAGAACCGGTTATAGCACCGTTTATTCTTATATATTGCAAGTCGTTGCCGATTTTATCTTCGATTTGGCCGACTAATTTATCTTCGTCAAGATTTTCTAAATTTTTTCTTATAAGTTTTCCTATAGCCGAATGATTGATTTTCATAACATATATAATGTTGTTTTTTAAAAAAACATCAATTTTATCGGTGTTTTTTGATATTTCATTCTCTATGAAAATAAAAAGATAATTAAATTTTTCTTTAAACAATTTTTTATTAACTATATATTCTTTGTTGTTTTTAAGTATTGAACCGACAAAATTTATTATTGTATCGCGCATAATGCTTTTTAACCGGTCTTTAAAACGGACTATAATATTTAAACCCTCCGAATTAATAAAATTTGAAAGTTTGTTTTTAATCGTTTTTTTCAGTTCGTCGTTATTTAAATAATTTATTATGTAATCTTTTATTTTATCGGCATTTTCGTCGATAATATTTTCTACGGCATTTAAAATTTGAATCCTTGAAGTTTTGTCTATATCGTTTAATGCGCTTAAAATATAATCTTTTATATTTAATCTGACCTCGTTATTTTCGTTGTTTTTTATATCTTTAATAAAATCTATAATTTTTGTTATAATTTCGTTAGAAAGCCTATCTATGTCCAAAATATTCGTCTTTTCCGCTACAAACATCAGTACGTTCTTTAAGGCGGAACTGCTTTTGTATTTTTCGATTATATCGGCTACCTGTTGTTTTAAATACGGCCTGTTTTCTTCTATGTTTCGTATTGCGAAGCCGCTTAAATCAGATATAATGTAGGCGAAATTTTCATCTATTATTTTATTTCCCGCAAATTTTATAGATTTTATAATTTCATCCGAATACGCGTCCGTGATTTTTTTTGACAGGACGTCCGCATTATACGTTTTAATATAATCGTTTATATAATTAATTAAATTATCGTAAATATAATTCGAATCTTCGGACTCCAAAAATACGGCAAATTTGCTTATTATATTTTTGGATATATTGTCGTCGGACAATGTTTTGTCCAATGCTTTATCGATATTTTTATGTAAAAAATTTTTAAATTTATCCGTTTTGGCATAATTAACTGATTTTAAAATTAATTTTCTTAAAGACAGCATTAATTTATTTTTGTTTTTATCTTTTTTTATAATGTTTAGCAGGATATCGGAAAAATTTATGTCGTTTATTTCTTTTGCAAGATAATTTTTGCCGAGCCATATATCGTTGACGGTATTGCTTATCGAATTAATAATTTTTTCTTTGTTGTTTTTAATGGTATTTGTGTGCGGAATATGAAGTCCGAGCGGATATTTAAATAAAGCCGTTACGGCAAACCAGTCGGCGATACCGCCTATAAGCGCCGCCGCCGAAGCCCTTTGCAGTATAAATATCCAGATATTATCGACGTGTATAAGGTAAGATGCTAAAAAAATTAAAAAAGCAAATAAAAGAAAGAGATTTGCGATAATTTTATTTTTGGCTTTTAAATCCATATTTTTAATTTTATCATTATTTTATAGCATTGACATAATTTTTGTTTAATTTTTTGCTTGACAGTGAACGATTGTTTACTATATTATAATATATATCGCGATATATATATGCCGTAAATATAGAATAATTCAAAATTTCAATAATTCAAAATTTAAATTTCATCATTAATTTCATCATTAATTTAATTTTTTCATATTGTTCTGCTATAAATTATAAATATGGATATAAAACTTAAGGGCAGACTTGATTCTATAAAAGGTTTCTATATAAAAAGCGGAAGGATGCCGACTTATTCCGAAATGACGGATTTATTCGGGGTGAAATCAAAAAATGCGGTTTTTAAAATAGTCGGCAAGCTTATAGAAAAAGGTTTTTTAAAAAAAGATTCAAAAGGGTATTTACTGCCTGTTTCCGGTATTTATGCGGATACGGCGGCTATGCTGATGACTAATGCATCCGCTATTTTTGCGGCGGCAGCAGGCGCAGGCGGCGGTCTTATTAAGCTTCTTGGAAGCGTTGAAGCCGGTTTTCCCAGTCCTGCGGAAGAAGAGCTTTTAGACAGCATTTCTATCGATAAGCTTTTGATAAAAAATCCAAATTCTTCTTTTATGCTTGAAGTTTCAGGAGATTCTATGATTAACGTCGGCATAATGCCGAAAGATTTTGTAGTAGTAGATAAATCGCTGACGCCCAAAGAAGGCGATATAGTGATAGCGCGCGTAGACGGCGACTGGACGATAAAATATCTCAGAAAAGATAACGGCAAATATATACTTGAAGCTGCAAACCCTAAATATGGAATTATAACGCCTAAACAGGAATTAACGGTTGCGGGAGTCGTAGTAGGCACTATAAGAAAATATAAATAGCGGTTAAATTATAATCGTATAACAAAGTAATTTTATGACCAATTTTTGCGTACATTCATGGCCGAAGGCTATCGCCCACATAGATGCCGACGCTTTTTTCGTAGCATGCGAGCGTGCGTTAAATCCGTCTTTAAACGGAAAATGCGTCGCGGTAGGAAAAGAGCGGGGCATTATAACGGCTTTAAGCTATGAAGCTAAAGCAAAAGGAGTAAAGCGCGGCATGAGGTCTTTCGAAGCTAAAAAAATATGTCCCGGGCTTATAGTTATAGAATCCGATTACGAAGCATACTCCCTTTTTTCTTTACGTATGTTTAATATAATAAAAAACTTTTCGCCGCAGGTAGAAGAGTATTCGATAGACGAGGCGTTCGTCGATTTAAGCGGATTACGAAGGGTGTTTTCCTGTTCCTACGAAGAAATTGCTAAAAAAATGCAGATTGCGGTAGAAAAAGAGTTGTCTATAACCGTTTCGATAGGCGTAAGCATAACGAAAACGCTTGCTAAAATAGCTTCTAAACTTAAAAAGCCTAAAGGGCTTGCCGTAATAGAAGGCAGGGATATACAAAATATTTTATGCAATATCAAGATTGAAGACGTCTGGGGCATAGGAAATAATACGGCGTATCTTTTGAAAAAATTCGGCATAAATTCCGCTTTAGATTTTGCTCTCAAAGACGAAAATTTTATAGGTAGGTATTTATCTAAACCTTATAAAGAAACATGGCTTGAACTTAGAGGAAATGCAGTTTTAGGAATTAACGCATCCGCTAAATCGACTTATAAAACTATAAGCAAGGCTAAGAGTTTTTATCCGCCCTCAAGCGACGAGATGTTTCTTTTTTCGGAACTTACTAAAAATTTAGAAAATGCCTGCGCTAAAGCCAGAAGATTTAACTTAGCCGCCGCAAAAATTTCTATTTTTTTAAAAACGCAGGATTTTAAAACAACCGGCGTTCAGATAAAACTTACTACGCCTTCCGCCTTCCCGCCTCTTCTTATGAATGCTTTAAAAGAAGGTTTTAAGTATATATATGAAAAAATATATCTATACAGGCAGACGGAAATAGTTTTGTACCTTACGGAAAACGTCCAGTATTCGCTTTTTGACGATATTGTTAAAATTGATAAAATAAAACGCATATACGATTCTATAGACGGTATAAATAAAAAATTAGGAAGAAATTCCGTTCATCTTGCTTCAAGCATTCCTTCTTTAAACGCAGGACATAAAATTAGATTTTCTATGCCGCTTATGGATATAAAAGTATAAATTTTAACAAATTAATTTCAAAAGCTCAGAGGTTAAATATATGTATGGGTTAGGCAGATTCCTTATATTAACCGGAATAGTATTGATAATTTTAGGTTTATTATTTATTGTTTTTCATAAACTGCCTATAGGCAAGTTTCCGGGAGATATAATAATTAAAAAAGGCAATTTTACTTTTTATTTTCCATTGGGATTAAGTATAATTGCAAGCATAATATTGACTATTATTATGTATTTAATAAGAAAATGATTACAGTCTTTATTTTACTGGTGGGCTGTCCCGGGATCGAACCGGGGACCTACTGATTAAGAGTCAGTTGCTCTACCGATTGAGCTAACAGCCCGAAAATATTTATTGAAAATGCGGCAAAATATTAATGCCTATCAATTATATACTATTTTTATTTTTTTAGTCAATTTTTTTAACAATATTTTTATTAATGATATACTTATAAATAGATATTATGAAAATATAAAGAGTATTATAATGATGAGGCGGGTAAAAAGATTATCCGGAGAAATTATATGATATTTAAAAACAGGATAGAAGCGGGGAAACTGCTTGGAGAAAAGTTGTCGGCGGAGAAATTCGGCGGCAGAAATACCGTGGTTATTGGTTTGTTAAGAGGCGGAATTCCAGTTGCTTATGAAATAGCGGCAATATTAAAATCACCGTTAGACGTGGCATTGGTAAGAAAAATAGGTGCGCCTAATCAGGAAGAGTTGGCCATAGGGGCGGTAGTAGACGGAAAATCGCCGAAAGTTTATCTTAACGAATCTCTTATATCGCGCATTAATATCCCCGCGGGATACTTAGAGCGCATGGAGCAGATTAAATTTAAAGAAATAAGGGAAAGGGAAAAAATATACAGGCGGGGAGCCGAAAAGATTGATGTAAGCGGCAAAACGGCTATAATAGTGGATGACGGCATTGCTACCGGAGCGTCTGTCATGGCGGTAATAGAAGCAGTTAAGGATGAAAAACCTGCGAAAATAATCGTAGCTGTGCCGGTTATAGCTGGCGATACGATGAGAGAATTAAAGAAAGTCGTCGATAAAGTAGTAGTTTTAAGCGCTCCGGAAGAGTTTTACGCGGTTGGGGAATTTTACGAAGATTTCAGCCAGACGACGGACGAAGAGGTGTTATATCTTCTGCAAAAATCAAAAAAATAGCATAAATTTTATAAACACAAATTAATTATATAAAATAGTTTAAAAGAAGATAAACTAAGTTTAACTTTATTTTAAATTCATATTCTTAAAATAATATCGATAAAATTTATGAATTCTGAATTATTATTATAGAATTGTGACTTAAATCAATTTAAACTTTTTTTGAATTTGATAAACTTTATATTAAAAGGAAGTAAAAAATAAAATCGAATAGATTTAAAATTTTAATATAGGAGTTTATCATGGCGGAATTTAATGAAAAGGACGTATTGGAAAAATTAAAAGGCATTATAGACCCTGAGCTTGAAGTAAATATAGTCGATCTTGGGCTGGTATATAAAATCAATTTAAATCAAACAGGCGGCGTCTGTTTAGATATGACTTTAACGGCAAAGGGCTGTCCTATAAGCGACGTTATAAAATATGAGGTAGAGGAGGCAGTTAAAAGCATTCCAGGCGTTAACGGCGTAAAAGTAAATTTCGTTTGGGAGCCGGAATGGAATCCTTCGATGATTAAGACCGATGCCCTAAAAAGACTTAAAACGCATTAATTTTTTTAATAACGCGGTATGCAAAAAATTGCCGGTATAAAACAAAATATAACAAAAGCATAAAAAAAGGACGGTAAATAAAATATATGAATACAACGGATAGTTCTATAGAAATAGCATTAAAACATATAAAAACCGCGCTTATTTTTTTGCCGGTTTTTTTCATAGTAATGTTTTTTGATTATAAGAGTTTTAACGGATATTTTTTTATGAATAATAAAATAATAGCCCTTACGCACATATTTACGCTTGGTTTTTTGCTCATGGTAATTATGGGTGCTTCTTATATGCTTTTGCCTGTGGCGCTCGGCGTGAAAATTGCTTACGAAAAGCTTTTTATTCCGGTTTATTACGGATACGTAATTTCTTTATTGCTTTTCGTTATTGGAATGCATTATCTCTGGAGCGCTATGATAGCCGCGGGCGGCATCCTCCTTTTTATATCGGTTTTAACATATAATATAAACATTTTGATAAGTATAAAGAAGGTAAAGAAATGGGATTATTCTTCTTTGGGAATAGCATTTTCGTATTCTTATCTGCTTATAGGATTGTCCGTAGGACTGTATTTGGCTTTAACTTTTTATTTTAAAATAGGGCTGAACATTTACGATATATTGCAAGACCATATTTATCTTATGTTCATAGGTTTTGTCATAATGCTTTTTATAGCCGTTTCATACAGGCTGCTGCCGATGTTTTATATGACTAAAGCGCCGGATAATTTATACTGGAAAACGGATTTAACCGTTATTAACGCAGGAATTATCGCAATGCTCGCATCTTCGTTTTTTGGAAACGTGTCCGCCGTTCATATTTATTTAAATGAAGCCGGAGGATGGCTTTTAGGTGCGGGTATCCTTGTGTACTGCTATATATTTTTTAGCCTTATGTTAAAAAGGCTTAAAAAAAAGTTCGATATTACGACGTTTTATCTATACGCCGGCATTATATTTTTAGTTGCGGCGGTATTTGCCGGTCTGATTATAAATATCGTTCCGCAGGAAAAATTATTCGTATTAATCGGCATAAACGGCGATTATTATCTTTATTATATATTCGCTTTTTTAGGACTGTTCAGCTTTGCCGGAATGGTAATTATAGGTTTCCTGCATAAAATATTTCCGTTTCTTATAAGCCTTAAATCTTTTGAAAAGGCAAAAAAAGGAGCGTACGGTAAACTGTTTTCGGATTTGAAAACTAAATATTTTGAATACGTAATATTTGCAATGTTTCTGGCAGGCTCTATTCTTTGGATATTTTATTTGGTACAGCTTTCCGCTGCAGTTCTTTTTGCGGCATCTATACTGCTTATGCTGCATATATTTTCTATGGGCTGGTAAGAAAAACAGTAATTTAAAAGGCGATAACGGCATCAAATTTGAATTTTGACGCCGTTATCGCCTTGATTTATTCTTTATATTATTAAGTTTATCTCTGTCGCCGTTATTGAGTTACTGCCAGTTATCTTTGTACCTGTTCTATTTTTATCTTTTCCTCTTATTTCTTATTTCCAAATTTTTATCTTATAAAGGTCGTCCGCAGTTTCTTCCGTCAAGAATTTATATCCGGCGTCTTTTAATCTTGGATATAGATGCACAGGTTTTCTTTCGTGTATTATATGTATCGTTTCGTCGTTCTTTAAGTTTTCCAGAGCCGCAAATATTTTTAAAAGAGGCTGAGGCGGCTCAAGCCCTCTAACGTCAAGTTCAATAATATTCTGCTTGTGCGCAAGGTTTTTTAAATCCTCGTCGTCGAATTGATTTTCGTCTGCCCCTTCGGAAACTTTTATCGGTTTTATGTCGCCGCCGCTTCTAAAAAAAATTATTTCGAATCCTTCAGGCATATTATTGGTTATATGTTCAAAGCCCTTGTTTTTTAAAACCGAATAAAGCGGAAAAGGTTCGAAACTGTTAATTAAAACAAGAGCTTCTGCTTCATTTAAATTATTAACCGCTTCCATTATTTTTTTAAACGGATCGTTTCCGCTTTTAATGTCTTCCCTTACGTCGAGCGTTATTTTTTTTAAGTCCGTTACGTCTTTCATAATATTATATTCTCCTTATTTTTTAAAAAAATTAAATTTAATTTTCTGTATTAATTATAACGTTAAGGTATTAATTAATCGTAATCATTTTTTTCATAATATCCTGTTTTTCGTTCTGACCGAGCTGCATTTCGGCAATCTGAAACAATATACCGTCTTCTTTGTCTTCATGTTCGGATAAAAGCTCTATCAATGCTTTCCCTGCAGACGCTATGGACTTATAATCTTTACTTCCCATTTTTTTATTTAAATCGCCGGTTAACTCTCTGCAGCTATTATGTTCTATAAGCATAACGTTTATAGGACCAGTTTCAATGCCTATATAATTGCCCAAAATAGGAAATAAAGCATCTTCCTCTCTTTTAAAGTGCAATTCGACGTCTTTATCTAAATACTCGGATATTTCATTAAGTTCCGAATCTGTAACGCCGTTAGGTATTTTTTTTAAAAAATTTTCAAATTTACTTAAAGCGGTTCTTATTTCGGTATGCTCTTCTCTTAAAGCGTCAAGAGGATTAAGTTCAGCATCTTTTTCGGTATACGTATTCATAGTTTCTCCTTGTTTAGTTTAATTATTGCTTATATATATTTGAATATTCCGCATCTTTTAGCATCTTTTGGTTTTTTTATTATGTATATTATTTTATCATAAAACTAATTTATAACATTGACTAAAGTCACAAATTAAATTTATTAATTTAATAAATTATAAATAACTTAACGGTTTATTTTTTTATGCAGAAATAGAAAATGAAAATTCCCCGCATATAGTATTTAATAAATATGCGGGGAATTTTCATTCGGATTGTTTTACCCGACCGTTTCTCTAAACGGCCGTCGGATTATATTAATTATGCTATATAATTATAATTATTGCATCAGCCGCAATCGGAATAGCCGCAGTCTAAACATACCGTACATCCTTCGGCATGCTTAAGATTTGAGCCGCCGCAGGAAGGACATGCGCCCCTTCCTTGAACGGTATGGTTTTTAGAATGTGTGCCGACGGGGTTTGCAGATGATTCTATTAACGGTTTTTTTGCGTCGGATGATAGATTTTCACAAGAAGTTATTTTTTCGTTAAGGCTTTTTTCGAGGGCTTTGCCTATCGCATCTGCGCAAGAATATATAATATTGCCGCCGAAACCATAGGGGATATTGCATCTTATGCCTTTTAATTGATTTATAATCTCTTCCGCTCCGATTCCCGACCTTAACGCCAGGCTTACCATTCTTCCCGTGGATTCGGTTTGCGACTGTGCGCATCCGCCTGATTTGCCGATGGAGTTAAATATTTCGAAAGGATTTCCATTTTCGTCGTAGTTTATGGTAACGTACAGAGGTCCGCATCCGGTAACGGTTTTAACGGTTACGCCCCTTATTATATCGGGGCGTTTTCTAGGTTCTATCTGCCCGCCGCTTTTTTGGTTCGATGTTTCCTTTGCTTCTTTTTCTTTAGAACTTCCGGAAGAACCTGCGGTCAATACCTGCTCTCTTGAACCGTCCCTATATACGGTTATGCCTTTTAAATTAAGATTAAAGGCAAGGGTGTAAACCTCTTCTATATCTTCTTTTTTTGCATAGTTAGGAAAATTAACCGTTTTACTTACTGCATTGTCGGTGAATTTTTGAAAAGCCGCCTGAGTCATAACGTGCCATTTAGGCGTAATGTCATGCGACGTTATAAATATTCTGCTTAAGTATTCGTATTCTTTTTCAGTTAATAAATTCGCAATATCTTTTTTGTAAGTTTTTCCGAGACTGCCGTTTTTTGCTATATAATCTATTAATTTATCGGAATACACGCCCATAGCTTCCAAAACCGCTTTAAGATTTTTATCCGTTTCTATTAATCTTTGTTTATCCAGTACGCGCCTTTCGTAAGCCAATGCGAAAAGGGGTTCTATGCCGCTCGAAGCTCCGCCTATCATACTTATGGTGCCGGTAGGCGCTATCGTCGTAGTCGTGCCGTTCCTCATTGCTTTATATCCTTTTTTTTCCCATAAAGAGCCTTTAAAATTAGGAAAACTACCGCGTTCGATTCCAAGCTCTTCGGATTTTACTTTAGACTCCTTATCTATGAAGCCCATTATATTTTCGGCTATTTTAAGCGCAATATCGCTGTCGTATGGTACGCCCAATTTTATAAGAGTATCGGCATATCCCATGATTCCAAGCCCTATTTTTCTGTTGGAAAGCGTCATTTCTTTAATTTTTTCTAAAGGATAACGGTTTTTTTCTATTACGTTATCTAGAAAATGAACGGCTGTATGAACGGTTTGTTTAAGTTTATCGAAGTCTATGTAGCTGAGGTAACCGTCAATGATATCGTCCGGATTGCTTTCAAGTTTTTTCAGATATTCCGCAAGATTAGCCGCGTCTTGTTTAATTTTGTTTTCCTTAACGAATTTTCCGATGTTAATAGACCCTAAGTTGCACGATTCGTAAGCGACTAAAGGTTGTTCCCCGCAAGGGTTGGTCGCTTCTATTTTACCGGCCTTCGGTACCGGATTTAGTTTGTTAATCCTGTCGATAAAGACGATTCCAGGCTCGCCGCTAGACCATGCCGTTTCGACGATTAAATCAAAAACTTCTTTTGCGTTTAAATATTTTACTATTTCGTTATTCCTTGGGTTTATTAACGGATAGTCTTCATTTTTTAAAGCATGGTTCATAAAATCTTCCGTGATTGCTACGGAAATATTAAAATTGTTTAATTTTGAGGTATCTTTCTTTGAGGTAATAAAATCTAGTATATCTGGATGGTCTATTCTTAAAATGCCCATATTGGCGCCGCGTCTTGTTCCTCCCTGTTTAATAGCTTCGGTTGCGCTGTTGAATACCTGCATAAACGAAACCGGACCGCTTGAAACGCCTTTAGTAGAATGCACGGTATCGTTTTTAGGCCTTAAAGACGAAAAAGAAAAACCGGTTCCGCCGCCGCTCTGATGTATGAGCGCTGTATTTTTTATAGTTTCGAATATCGACTCCATAGAGTCTTCTATGGGCAGCACGAAACAAGCCGAAAGCTGTTGCAGAGGCCTTCCCGCATTCATTAACGTAGGCGAATTGGGAAGAAATCGCAGGGAAGACATTTCTTCAAAAAAAATATTTGCAGTAGTTTTCGCATCTTTTTCGGATTTGCCGTAATTTAAGTCTGCCGACGATATGTTTTCGGCGACTCTCTTAAATAGTCCGGTTATAGTTTCGATGATTTCGCCTTTTTCGTCTTTAGCCAGATATCTTTTTTTTAGGACGGTAACCGCATTTTCCGAAAATTTTTCCGTAAGCGGGTCGTTGCTTAAAATATCCGAATTTTGTTTTTTCATAATCGCTCCTCAATATATAGATAATATTTTTTATTTCTATACAATATATTGTAATTATTTTTTTGTCAATAGATTTTTTTAAAAAAAAGATTTATAATCTAAAAACATATAAAATTCATATAAATAAACTAAAATCTTGATAAAATAAAATAAGAAACGCTAAAACAATAAAATCGGAGGAATTCAGGTTTATAATGATAGATAAAATCACAGGCGGAAACGCCTTAGGCGTCGTTGCCGGAAGCGCGGGTACTATGAGTATATTATCGCATATTCTTACGACGAATATAGTAGTAAAATTAGTTTTGCTGTTACTTTTTATTTTTTCGTTAATATCTTGGGCAATTATATTTTATAAACTGCGTTATCTCGGAAAAGCAAGAAAAGAGGACAAAGAATTTCTTGACCTTTTTTGGGAATCCAAAAGGCTCGATTATGTTTATACCGCCGCAAGAAATTTGGATTACAGTCCTATAGCTTTTATGTTTAATATAACATATAAAGAATTGCTGAATATTAAGAAAAAAACGGCAGACGATCAGCAGAAAAGCGATAAGGAAAGAAATGAAGAAAATTTAGCTTATGTGGAAAGGGCATTAAAAAAATCTCAGCTTTCATCTATAGCAAAACTTGAAGTTTCCCTGCCTTTTCTTGCTACGGTCGGTTCCACCGCGCCTTTTATAGGACTTTTTGGGACAGTATGGGGCATAATGACGTCTTTTGAAAGTATCCAGAGAGCCGGAACCGCAGGTCTTGCAGTAGTAGCGCCCGGAATAGCCGACTCTTTGATAGCTACCGCCGCCGGACTTTTTGCCGCTATACCGGCCGTTATAGCTTATAATTATTATTCTAATAAAGTAAGAGTCATAGTTAACGAAATGGTAGATTTTGCTTATGAATTTATGACTATTATCGAAAGGCAGATTTTATAGGAAACTATTTATGTTTACTCCTTTTGACGATAAAGACGATAAAAAAACGGGAATATCTAACTATAGGCTTATGTCGGAAATAAATATAACCCCTTTCGTCGACGTAATGCTTGTGTTGTTGGTTATTTTTATGGTTACGGCTCCTATATTGGTGCACGGCATAAGAGTTCATTTGCCGACTGCTTCCGCGCACGCTTTAAAAGCTCCGGAAAAAACGATAGTAGTGGCGGTAACATCTAACAGAGCCGTTTATATTAATAAATTCAGGGTTAATCTGCCTGTTTTAACTCAGAAACTTTCGGCGATTTACAGGCACAGGACCGACAAGCAGATATTTCTTAAGGCAAGTTCTTCTCTGCCTTACGGATACGTTATAAAAGTTATGGCGGCGATAAAAGAAGCGGGAATTACTAAAATAGGAATGGTAACCGCCAATCCCAAATTGACGGGAGCGGCAGGCAGATAAGAAGTATTATGTTTAATGAAAATAATAAAGGTATAGGCTTATATATTTTTTATTCGGCAATTTTTCACATATTATTGATAGGTCTGATATTATATCTATCTATAAAATATAGGCCGCAAATTCAATCTATAGGTTCAAAAGTAGTCGTAAGCGTAGTGAGCAGAGTTCCGGGACCTCTTGCCTCGGTAAAATCTATACTTTATCCGCCTAAACCGAAATTATCGGAACATACTCCGAGCAGACCTTCTCCTATAAAAGCGGCAAAGCCCGTTTCTGTTCCGCTCGTTAAAACGCCTTCATCTATGGTTTACCCTAAGAAGACCGTGCAAAAACACGTTGCACCCAGAAGATACGTTCAGCCGCATCCTTATGTTCCGGTTTTGTCGTCCAGCGTTTACGCTAATCTTCAAAATAAAGTAAGTCTTAACAACGCATACGGAAAACTTAATCAGTCGCTTATAAAGGGAAACGTACATAGATTTCAGGGATATGTAAACAAAATAATTTCCGCTATACTTCCAAATTTCGGTATATCCCTTAATAATTATCTAAATTATAAATCTATAGTGGCATTTCAAATATCTAAGTCAGGCAGGATTTACGACGTAAGATTAGTTAAATCTTCCGGCAGCGGCTATTACGATTCGCAGTCTGTAGCGGCGGTAAAATTGTCCAGTCCGCTTCCGCCTCCTCCTGCCGGTTTTATGAGATTTGAAAACAGGGAAAACGACGGCGAAGGCGTGCTTATGATTTTTAACCCAAGGCAGATATTAAAAGACAGATAATTAGCCGAGCCGATTAGTGCTTGATATTTATACTATATTTCTGTATATTTTAACTTTATATAATTTTAATTTAATTTGACCTCTTTTTTAAAGGATAACCGAATGAAAAAAGCAATAATTTTTTTACTCATGTTCATTTTATTTTTTTTAGGCGCTTTTACATTATTTCCTGTTAGCTCGTATGCAAAAGTCTATATAAACATCAACGCGGCGAGGATAGAAAAGATAAGAGTCGCCGTTCCCGATTTCAAAAATATTTCCGCATACGGTCAGCATAAAAAAATAGAAAAAAACGCGGCACGCGTTATAAGGCACGATCTTTCGGTAATCGGTTATTTTCATATAGTAAACCCGCTTTCATATCTTGAAAATCCTCAGTATGCTCCAATCAGTCCTGAGCGTATACACTATTCAAACTGGAACGTTCTTAATGCCCAGTATCTTATTACGGGGGAGTATGCGACGTCAAACGGCATTATCAAGATGAAAATCAACCTTATAAGCATATTTACCAAAAAACTGCTTTTTTCGGAAAAGCTCGAAGGAATGGACGGCCAGTACAGATTTCTTGCAAACAAATTTGCCGACGACGTGCTTAAATTTTTAACGGGAATTAAAGGACCTTTTACGACGAGAGTGTTTTTCGTGGGAGAACACGACGGTTCTAAAAATATTTTTGTTATGGATTTTGGAGGTCACAGAGTTAAAAAGGTTACAAATAACGACTCTATAAATATCTTTCCGTACCCTTCTCCGCACGGCAGCAAGGTTGCTTACGTTTCTTTTAAGGATGGGGATCCCGCAGTTTTTATAAAAAACTTAAAAACCGGAACGACCGTGAAACTTAATTTGCCTGGTCCTGCCGACTACGTCGCATGGTCTCCTGAGGGAAATAAATTAGCCGTTTCCCTAACTCCCGACCATATTAATACCGAAATATATACGATAAACGTTAACGGCGGAGACTTAAAGCAGTTGACTTATACCGACGGCATAAATACATCTCCGACCTTTTCTCCGCACGGCAACAGAATCGCTTTCGTATCGGACAGAGGAGGAAGCCCGCAAATTTACGTAATGAAAGCAAACGGCAGCGGCGTCCGCAGATTGACCTACGATGAGGGAAGCTACAATACGAGTCCCGCATGGTCGCCCGACGGGAAAAAAATAGCGTTCGCTTCTTTTGTTAACGGCGCTCTCGAAATATGCATTATGAATGCCGACGGTTCCGACGAAAGGCAGGTTACCGATACCCCTTACAGCGCACAGCATGCCGCATGGACGAGGGACTCCAGGATTATTACCTTCGATACGGAAATTGCCGGAAGGCAGGAACTTTATATGATAGACGTAAATGAAAGCGGAATGATGAGGCTGACGCCTAAGTTGTTTCCGGAAATGAACAATTACTACGATGCGCAGTGGACCATGAAATCGTCTTATTGAAAAAAAACCTTTTTTGTGATTAAATTAAATAAACGCAAACGGGAGAAAAATTATGAATAAATATAAATATGGAGATGTTGAACATTTAAAAGTTAAAAATAAAAATAAAAATAAATTGAAAGTTTTTATCCTTTTCTCTATCTCATTGATTTTCGTAATGTCTATTCTTGCCGGATGCGCTCCTATGGAACCGACCTCCTTTCATCGCTTAAAAGTCCAGGTTAGAAAACTGAACAAAAAAACGGCCGAATTATCTCAAAATCAAAAATACGCAGAAAAAAAACTCAGCCAAATGCAGTTGAACACTGCAAATAACGGAGTGGCTATTTCTTCGTTAAGCGCTAAGATTAGAAACATTTACGGTAAATATGAAGTAGAACACCATAAGCTGAACGTTTTAAATAAGAAATTTAGGGAATACCGATTAATGGTAAATAAACAGCTTATTAAATTATTAAAACTTGTAAAAACCGGCAAGGCTGCCTCTTCCGTAAGCTCGGTTAAAAAACAAAGTATTAAATCGGCATTGGTTAAAAAAGAAAGTTCTATGGAATCCGGCTTTAACGAAGCTATGTCGCAGTTCAAAAAAAAGAAATACAATTCTGCCTTAACTTCTTTGCGTAATTTTTTAACTAAGTATCCTCAGTCTAAATATTCTGCCGATGCTATGTATTATAAAGCATATGCCAATTTTAAACTAAAAAAATATCCGGTTTCCATACTTGAATTTCATAAATTTTCGCGGTTATATCCCAAAAGTCCAGACGTTCCTATGTCTATATATTTGCAGGGCATGGGTTTTATGAAAGTTTCCGACCCGTCCGACGCTTCTATTCTTTTCAGACAGGTAATAGCAAAATATCCAGGTACTAAAGCGGCGGAACTATCGCAAAAGGCTATAAACGGACTTTCAAAATAAATAATATGACGGATGATTAATTTAGCATTTGAATCAAGCTGCGACGATTTTTCCTGCGCAGTTCTTTTAAAGGAAAATTCCGGAAAAGACGGCATAAAAATAAAAATATTATCTAATATTATCTATTCTCAGGATTACGTTCACGGAATATACGGCGGCGTAGTTCCGGAACTTGCGTCGAGGAACCATATAAAAGCTTTTCTTCCGGCTTTTAGAATTGCTTTGTCGGAAGCTAAAATATCTATGGAAGACGTCGGTTTCGTCTCCGCAACTGCGGGACCGGGACTTGTAGGCTCGCTTCTAATAGGCCTGATGTGCGCAAAAACTATATCTTATGCTTTAAATATACCTATAGTGCCGGTTAATCACATTGAAGGTCATATTTTCAGCCCTTTTTTAGAAATTCAAGAAACCGAAGAAATATTTCCTTTTGCGGCTCTAGTTATTTCAGGAGGTCATACCCATCTTTATTTAGTCAATTCTCATAACGATATACGACTTATAGGAAGAACTAAGGATGATGCCTGCGGCGAACTTTTCGACAAGGTTTCAAATTATCTTGGTTTTGGTTATCCGGGGGGAAGAATTGTGGATGAACTTGCTGAAAAAGGCGATAAACAGGCGTTTAAATTTCCCCTCCCTATGATACATAGCAAAGACCTTTATATGAGTTTCAGCGGACTTAAAACTGCGGTAATAAATAAGATAGACGAGAACGGCGGTCCAAAAAATATCAGGGAAAACGTCGTTTACGATATTTTAGCTTCTTTAAGAGAAGCGGTTTCTGAAATTCTTTTTAAAAAAACTTTTGAGGCGTGCAAGGCTTTTAAAATTAAAAATGTCTTGGTTTCCGGCGGAGTTTCGGCAAATTCAAGAATAAGAAGCATGTTTAAAGAAAGAGGATATGAGTCCGGTCTAAAAATATTTTTCCCATCCGTTAAATATACCACGGATAATGCTGCTATGATAGGCTATGCCGGATTCTTTAAAAATGCGATAGATCCTTCGGCTCTGCGAAGCGAATTTTTAGATATTAATGCAGATCCGTCCTGGGAGTTGTGAACTGCGGTTATGAGCAAAGAACCAAAAAGAAATAAGGTAGTTTTCGGTCAAAATTTTTTGACGGATAAAGAAATTGCCAAAGATATTGTCGATTCATGCAATTTTTTGGAATCCGACGACGTTGTCGAAATAGGTCCAGGCGATGGCATTTTAACGAAATTAATCGCAGGCAGGGTTAAAACTTTTACTATAATTGAAATAGACCCTTTTTATTATAACCTGGCTAAAGGAAAATTTAATAAAATTAATCCGGCACCCAGCTTCGTAAACGAAGACGCTCTTAAGTTCGATTACGCGGCTTTAAGCAAAAACCTTTCGTCTAAAATCAGGGTTATTTCCAATTTGCCATATGAGATTTCCGGCCCAGTCATAGATAAATTTATAAAAGAAAAAGACGCTTTTTCTGATTTAACTCTTATGTTTCAAAAAGAGTTTGCCGAGAGGCTTTATTCAAAGGAAAACGATTCGGGAAGAGGCGCTTTAAGCGTCATTGCCGGTTTAAATTTTGACATAACAAGGCTTTTTGAAGTCGGCAAGGCAAATTTTAATCCCGTTCCAAAAGTAGATTCGACTGTTTTAAGGCTGTTCCCACGATATTTTGACGACGAAGATTATAATTGGGCGGCAAGCTCTCAATTTTTCAACTATTTCGTTCATCAAATATTTAAACTTAGAAGAAAAAAATTAAAAAATTCTATATATGCTTCATTTTTCGGTATTCCGCCGGACGTAAAAGAAAAGATTTTTTCTGATTCAAACATAGACTTAAATAAAAGACCGCAGGAATTAACGACGGAAGAACTTATAAAAGCGGGAAAATCCTATGATTTATATTTAAAAAACCGTGAACAGTTGAATTGACTTACACATATTTATATTGCATAATAAGGTTAATAAGGTTCAAAAACAAAAAAAATCGGAGGTAAAAATGAAAAAAAGTTTTGTTTTAGGTTTAATTTTAATGCTGTTTTTGATAGCATTTTCAAAAAACTCTTTTGCGGCTAAAACGGCTGCGGTTAACGTTCACAGCGCCAAGTTTCAGTATGATAAAGGCTTAGGCGCTATGAAAGGTAAATACTATTATGATGCTGTACAACATTTTCAAAAGGCAATTCTCGTTAAGCCGCATTTTGCTCATGCATGGGCGCATATGGGAGTGGCGTTATACAGGCTTGGATTTCCTTCGCTCGGCATAGTCAGTCTTCAGAAAGCGTTAAAATATAACCCGAATATTAAATGGGCGAAAATTATATTAAAAAAATATATTGCAAGTCCTATAAGGTAAATAAAATAGATGAGATTTGACGGTTTTGACGCATTTGCGGAATCGCCGGTTTTTAATAATATTATAAAAAAAGAAGCTTCAAAATTAAATATCGCTTTTGTCTGTTTTTACGGTTCTAGAAACTATAATCTTGAAACGGACAAAAGCGATTACGATTTTTTTATTATCTATTATCCGGTTTTCGAAAATTTTTTTACTCATAATTTTACTCGTTTTTCCGTTATAGAAAAAGATTACGATTATTTCATAACGCCTTTCCATGAATACTTTCGCCATGCAATGAACGGTAATATAAAATTTATCGAACCCTTAATTTGCGGCACTTTTAAATCAGGCATAAAAGATTCCGAAAGATTTTTCGAAACATTAAAATTGACGGAAAAAATAAAAAATTTTATTTTAATTAATTTTGAAAAAAATTTCGATGCAGTTTTGGGCATTATAAAAAATAAAAAAATAAACGTAGAAAAAGATAATTATACTTCTAATACCTTAAAATATAAAGATTTATACGGCTACGACATTAAAGAGGCAATTAATTCCTTGAGACTGTCTTATTTATTGGAAAATTATATAAAAACGGGAGAATTTTCTTTTATAGTAAAGCGAAATTACGTTTATGAAGAGTTTGAAAATTATATGAACGAAATTAATGCCGGTAATATATCGAAAAAACATTATTTAGACATAATAAATAAAAAAATTAAAGATTTGGAAGATTTAAGGCAAGTATCGATTTCTAAAGAAGAATCGGTAAAGTCGCAATTGATTGCCGCTAAAAGAGAAATAGAAAACGATATTATGAATATATGTAAGACCGAAGCATGTTTTGAAATTGAAAAAAACGTTTAAATATCTTATAATATAAATATGCAAAAAATTTTACTTAAATCTAAAATACACAGGGTTAAAATAACGGATGCGAACCTCGAATACGAAGGCTCTATTTCCATAGACGAATCTCTTATGGAAAAAGCCGGAATTTTACCTTATGAAAAGGTTAACGTATGGAATATTAATAACGGCGGCAGGTTTGAAACGTATGCAATTAAAGCGGGCAGAAATTCCGGAGATATAATAGTAAACGGCGCCGCTTCGCGTTTAGTACAGATAGGCGATACGATAATTATCGCCACGTTCGGAATTTACGACGAAAACGAGCTTAAAAATTTTAAGCCGGTTTTGGTTTACGTCGACGAAAAGAACCGCGCAGTCGATATAGCAAAATAAAACAAAGAAATATATCGCAATGAGAAAATATTATGCCGATTATATATTAATTTCGGCTCATCCGCTGCGCTCATATCCGGTTTTTTTAAAAAACGGAGAATTGACCTCGGATGAAACGTCCGGCAGAATTATCGGCATAAGAAGCATAAAAAATTATAAAAATAATCAAAAACATAAAACTCTTATAGCACCAGGATTTATTAACGCCCATGCCCATACCGACCTTACTTTTAAGCCGAATATTCTAACTCCCCGCATCTTTTCAAAATGGGTTTTATCCCTCATAGAAAAACGCAAAAATTTTACGGCGGAAGAAAAAATAAGATTAAGGGTTAAAGCTTTTGCCGATTTCATTAAAAGCGGAGTTACTTCGATATCGGATATTATAGACCCGGCATTTTTTTACGATATAAAAGATATAAAAGCGCGTACCGCTTTAGTTCCGCGGATTAAAGCATTAATCGAACTAAGGGGCATGGATCCGGAAACGGCTTCGCAAAAAATAAAAGAATTTGAATGTCTGTTTAAACAAAACGCTTTCGAATCTATAGGCATATCGCCTCATGCCATATATTCCGTATCGGAAAAATTATTTGAAGAAATATTAAAATTAAATAAAAAATTAAAGCTTAAAATAGCAATACATGCTTCCGAACATGCTTCCGAAAAAGATTTTATAAGCGGAAAAGGCGGAGATATAGCGGAAAACCTATTACCTGCGCTTATGCTTTCAAAATATTCTTTGCCGCAGAAGCGTTACAGGTCGCCGATATTTTATCTGGATTATTTGAAAATATTAAGCGCAGACGTTTCTATAATACATGCTAACGAAATCGACGACGAAGATATAGGTTTAATCAAAAAATCCGGAGCCGATATTATTCACTGCCCAAGAAGCAATGCGTTTTTTAATTCCAAAAAACTTCCTTTAAAAAAAATATTGGAAAAAGGAATTTCAGTTTCAATCGGAACGGACGGTCTTTATTCAAACGAATCGCTTAATATTTTAGACGAATTGAAATACGCGAGGGAAATTCATCCCGAAGTGCCTGCCAAAGATTTAATAGACGCCGCAACTGCCGGCGGAGCAAGGGCGTTAGCCGTAAACGGCATTACCGGAACCCTTGAAACCGGTTCATACGCAGATTTTACTGTCTTCAACTTAGGCGAAAATATCGTTCTAAATGAAGAAAATCTTTACGACTCGTTAATTTCTTTGAAACAGGACGATATATCCATGGTAGCGATAGGAGGCAATATAGTTTATGAAAATAGAAAATAATTTATAAATATTTTCTAAATCTAAATTTTAAATGAATATATAATTGCAATATACAATTATAATAAAGTATAATAAAAAGGTATAATAAAGGAAGTTATGAAAATTATTACCGAAATAGCCGAGATGAAAGAATTCTCCCGCAATTTGAAAAAGTCCGAAAAAAAAATTTCTTTCGTGCCGACAATGGGTAAACTTCACGCAGGTCACGTAAAGCTCATAGAATCGGCTAAACGTTACGGGGAAACCATAGTTTCTATATTTGTAAACCCCTTACAGTTTGGTCGGGGCGAAGATTTCGATAAATATCCGAGAGATATCGAAAACGATGAAAAAATCTTATCCGGATTAGACGTCTCCGTTCTTTTTTATCCTGAATCCGATATAGTTAAAAATACCGATACTTTTATTGTCAATCCCGAATATTCAAAAAAATTAGAAGGGCTTTTCAGACCTTCGCATTTTCAAGGCGTGCTTACGATAGTCATGAAACTTTTCTGTATAATCGAACCCGATTTTGCTTTTTTCGGCTTAAAAGATTATCAGCAGTATGTTTTAGTAAAAAAAATGGCGGAAGATTTTTTTCTAAATATAAAAATTATTCCGGTGGAAACGGTAAGGGAAGAATCCGGCATCGCAATGAGTTCTAGAAATACATATTTAGACGTTGTGGGAAAAGAGGCGGCAAGCGCCTTTTATAAAATATTGTCGTCGACAGCCGATTTATTTAAACAAGGAGAGAAATCGCCGCAAAAATTAACGGGATTTGCCGTAAAAGAGTTGATAAAAAACGGATTTAAAGTTGATTACGTCGAAATAACGGACCCAGCCCTTAATAGAAAATATCAAAATGCAGAGAATGGCGATATTCTTCTTGCCGCAATCAGATGCAAAGGGGTCAGGCTTATAGACAATGTATTTCTAAGTTGAAAAATGAAATTTATATGATATTATTATTTATATATTATTATTTATAAATAGCAGAGACAGAATTGAATTCCAAAAATAAAAATCCTAAGAGGCGCATATGAAAGAAGATATATTTCTCACCGTTATATTCGACCCTGAAGCTATAGCAAAGACAACTTCTAAAAAAGATAAAGTTATTTATTATAAAAATCCCGATACTAAGCAGAAAATTAAAATTATAGAAAAATTAGAAAAAAAAGCCGCCGAAGACTGTATAAAATTCAATCAAAGACGATTATCCAGCATATTTAAACCTGTTTTTGAAGGCAGAATACTGTTTTATAACGACGAATTTAATACTTTGCCGGAATTTAACGACCATGATGAATTTATAGATTTTGCCGGCGATTTTTTTGAACGGTTAAAAAATCATTACGGTATAGATATTATAGATTATTCCGCGATAACCTTAAGCAGTAAGTCGATACTTAAAGAATACGCGCCGTGCGTATTCGATTTCGAAATTTTTAATTACAGTTTTACGACGCATAAAGCCGTAAAAACCGATTTCGTTAAATCTTTCAATATTAAAAAACTTAATGAAATAGCCAGACACGTAATAAGCGAAAAGAAATCTCATTCGTCTGCTAAGAAAAAACGTGCAATGACTAAAAAAGAAGCCGAAGTCAAGCCTAAAACTATAAAAAAGAAATCAAAAATAGATGTTAAAGGTGAAGTTCAATCCGTAGAAAAAATAAAAGAGCCGAAATTTATCGAAAAAGAGGAAAAATTAAAAAAACAGCCTACTAAGAAATTGGTTCCCGAACTTTCAAAAAACCGGATGTCCAGAAAACCGATTTCTAAAAATGCAGTCGAAATTGAAAGCGGTTTAGCCGATATAATTCCCGAAATTTGCGAAGTAGAATACGTCGAAAACGAAAAAAACATAGGCGAGCAGATTGGGCTTATTTCTTTAAGCTGGAGCCGTTTAAGCCCTTCGGAAAATATTCCTGTTTTAGAGCAAGGACAACCTGTTGAAATTTCCGGCGAAAGTTTGGTCAGGATATATTTCCAAAAACCTAACGTCAGGCAGATAGTATGGAGGTTGAGGCAGGAACCGGAAGTTTCGACCTATAAACCTATGATAAGGGTCTATAAAGACGACGATATGCTATGGTACGAAGTTTTAGACGGATATTACGGCAGCAGATACGTTATTTTTCCCGAAGACTTTGAGCTTTCGCAGACATGGGCAGAGATCGGGTTTGTGACGGATGACGGAAATTTTATTTTTGTAGCAAGAAGCCCTGTATGGCCGCCGTCATGTCTTTATAAAAAACTTCCCAAATTAAAACTTGAAAGAAAAATTAAAGATATGAGAAACAGAATATTTATAGGCGCTACCGAAAGCATCCCCGGCGGTAAAAATTTGCCGGTTAATATTAATATTACAAGTTCAGGAGCCGGTTTTTCTGCTTCGGGAGAAGGTTTTACCGGATCGGGAAAAGGCGTCAAATAAAAATATTTAAATGTAATGAAAATATGAGATTATTGGTTTGAATCGATAAAAATAAACAGGAGATAATTTTATGTTTGATGCAAATAGAAAAAATACAGGCAAGTGGCTGCCCGTATTGCATTTTCATCTTCCTTACGTCAGGCATCCGGAAAGCTCAAAATATTTAGAAGAAGAGTGGTATTTTGAAGCCGTTACGGAAACATATCTGCCCTTACTAGAATGTTTCGACAACCTTGAAAACGACGGCGTGGATTTTAATCTAACTATGTCGTTAACCCCTACGCTTTTAAGCATGATGAACGACGACCTGCTTTCGGAGCGGCTCAAAGATTATATAGCCGTGAGGCTTAAAGTTCTCGACGAAGAGGCTTTCAGGACGGAAGGCGACCCCGAATTCCATCCGGTAACGCTGTTTTACAGGAAGAGATACAGGGGTTGGTATGAAAAAATTAAAGATAACGGAGGAAAATATCTTATAAACGGCTTCCTGAAGCATTTTCGCAACGGACATTTAGATATTATAACTTCTTCCGCTACGCATGCTTTTTTAATTTCCATGGTCGGCGAACCAGAAGCTATAGCCGCTCAAATAGAAGTCGGCATAGAAACGCATAAAAATATACTCGGCGTTACTCCCAATGGTATATGGCTGCCGGAATGCGGTTATACGGAAGGTTTTGACGGTATTCTTAATAAATACGGACTATATTATACTTTTTTGGACAGGCACGGCATAGATTTTGCCAAACCTAATCCGGTTAACGGATGTTTTTCCCATATAATAACCCCTTTTAACGTAGTAATGTTCGGCAGGGACCCCGAAAGTTCCAGGCAGGTCTGGTCGTCTAAAGAAGGGTATCCTGGAACTCCCGTTTACAGGGAGTTTTATAGAGACATAGGTTTTGACTTAGATTTGCCGCATTTGACTCCTTTGAGACACGGAAGCCTTAAAACTTTCACCGGACTGAAGTATTACGCGATTACGGGGCAGGGTAATTATAAAGAAGCATACAGGCCTTCTGCGGCTAAGCGCAAGGCATACGAACACGGCGCCCAGTTTGTCTATCATAGGGAACTGCAGACTCAGTATTTAAAAAATTATATAGACGAACCCGTAGTGACTTCTATGTACGATGCAGAACTTTTCGGACACTGGTGGTTTGAAGGCCCGTGGTGGCTTGAAGCCGTTTTTAGAAGAATTAACGAAAACAGTTTCGTAAAATCGGCAAAAGCAATAGACATAGCAGATGAAGCAATTTTCAAACTTAACGGTCTTTTAAAAAAATACGACGACGAAAAGTCATATCTTGAATTAGTCGAAAATATCAACAGAAATAATGCAAAAAACGGCATTTTTATCGCACAGCCCGCAACTTCGTCTTGGGGAGGCGGCGGTTATGCGGAGGTTTGGCTGAACGGAAAAAACGATGTAATACAGCCTTTTTTGTCCGACATTGCTTCCGTTCTTATAGATATTTGCAAAAACGGTATTAATCGTGTAAAATATCCCGAAGTCTTAAATCAGGGCGCAAGGGAACTGATACTTGCGCAATCCAGCGACTGGCCTTTTATGCTGACTACAGGACAGGCGGTCAGTTATGCCGAAAGGAGAGTCAAAGCCCATTTAGTCAGGGCAAAACGATGCATTTTAATGGCGGTAGGCGAAGAACGTATGGATAACGACTGGTTTAACGATATTTCAGATAAAGATAATATCTTTCCTAAACTTGACGCCTTAAGTTTATACGGAAAGGATATATGCTGAGACGCAAATCGAATATTAATTAATTTTACGCGAAATATGAATCTCATACTATTGTGGCATATGCATCAGCCGGAATACAGAAATTCCGGCGGGGAATTTGCGTTGCCATGGGTTTATCTGCACGCTATAAAAGATTACATCGACATGCCGCTTAACATACTTTCCAATTCCGGCATGAAAGCCAATATAAATATTACCCCGGTATTAATAGACCAGTGGCAGGATTATAACTACCGCATAGAAAAAGCGCTAGCAGAAAAGAACGCAAGGAAGGCGCTCGATATTTTACCCGATAAATTTTTAAAACCGCTTTTATTTAAAAGCGTTGACGACGGCGGAGAAGATATAAGAAAATGGATGTGCGACCATTATATATGGTCGAATTATGAACAGATGGTATGCAGATTTGACGATTATAAGGTTTTATACGACCTTGCTTTGTCAGGTTCCCGTCAAAGGTACTTAAACGACGATTTTTATTTCGATTTGTGCGTATGGTTTCACCTGTCTTGGTGCGGCGAGTGCATGAAAAGATATGATCCCGTAATAAATTATTTAATAAGAAAAGGCTCCGGTTATTCCGAAGGAGACAGAAGAATACTGCTTGAAAGACTTTTAGAATGGATGAAATACGGTATTGCTTTATATGGATTTCCTGCGGTAAAAGGCGGAGAGCCTCCGGAAACGTTTCCAGAATATCCTAATATGATAGAAAAAAACAAACTTGAGGAATTAAAAGCCAGAAAAAAAGGCGAATACGAAATCAGTTTATCGCCCCATTATCACCCCATAATACCTTTATTGTTAGATATTCATTGCGGCGGAATTTCCGCTCAGATGACAGGAATATATTACGAACCGGTTGGATTTGAAAGATACGACGGCGGATTGGAAAGCGCAAAAAGACATATGGATTCTTTAAGCGGATATTATAAATATACCGCAAAAAAAAATAGCGTAAAAGCAATGTGGCCTTCGGAAGGAGCCGTTTCGCAAGAAACGCTTCAACTTTTTAGCGAATACGGCATAGACATATGCGCAAGCGGTGAAGAGCTCTTATCTTCCTCTCTTGGCATCGATGCTCATAAACCAGTTTTTTCTCAGGGGAAAAATATTATACCTTTGTATAGGGTTTATAAATGGAAAGATACAGGCGTCAAGATACTATTCAGGGATTCCGGACTTTCCGACCTAATAGGCTTTACATATTCTAAATGGAGAGGAGACGATGCGGCAAATGATCTTGTCGATAAACTAAACGCTATAGACGACTTTGATAAAGACGCCGCGGTTTCTATTATACTTGACGGCGAAAATCCTTGGGAATACTATTACGAAAACGGTTTTTATTTTTTAAACGACCTTTATTCGTTGATATCTTCGTCTGTTAAAATTACGCCTCTTTTATTAAGCGAAGCCGCCGGCTTATGCAATGAAAACAGCATCTCATGTATGAAGCTCGACTATATCGTGCCGGGTTCGTGGGTAAACGGAAATTTAAGAATGTGGGTCGGCGAAGAACAGAAAAATAAAGCTTGGTCTATGCTTAACGACGCAAAAAACGTTTTGCTCGACTCGATTCAAGAGAAAAATATTAATAAAACGGATTTAGAAGAAGCTTTAAAAAATCTCATGTCTGCAGAGGGTTCAGACTGGTTCTGGTGGCTTGGTCCCGACAGTCCTTTATTTTCGCAGTCTTCCATGGAAAAAATTTTCAGGGATTTTTTAAAAAATATTTACGTAAAAACAGGTAAAAAAGTACCTGATTTACTGTATGAATCTTTGTCTTCCACAAAAAATCTTATTGCCGAAAAGGGCGGAATAATGAAAAGAGGCGGAGATCTGTAAATTTTAACTATATGACTAAATTTATCTTAGGATTTCATTGTCATCAGCCCGTCGGCAATTTTGATTTTGTTTTTAAAGAAGTCCATCAAAAATCTTATTCGCCCCTTATCAGAACCCTTTTCAGGCTTAATGTAAAATTTTGCCTGCACGCTTCCGGCGTACTTTTAGAATGGTGGGAAGAAAACGATTCCGAATTAATAGAAATAATAGCCGAAGGCGTAAATGCCGGATTAATAGAGCTTATAGGAGGAGGATATTACGAACCAATTCTTGCCATGATTCCGCCGAAAGACAGATTAAAACAGCTTGAAATGCTGAACATAGCTTTAAAAAGACTTTTCGGGATATATCCTTCAGGGGCGTGGATAACCGAAAGAATATGGCAGCCCGATATAATTAAAGATTTAAAATCGGCCGGATTAAATTATGCTTTTTTGGACGACTTTCAATTTTTTCAAGCGGGTATTTCTCCCGACTGTATAGACTCCGTTTTTAGAACCGAATACGGTGGAGAATACTTCGATATATTTCCTATACATGAAAGATTAAGATACAAGATACCTTTTGCCGAACCGTCGGAATCTTTAAACGAGATTTTATATCTAAACGGAAGACGTTCCGATTTGTCGGTTATGTTTGACGACGGCGAAAAAATGGGCGGATGGCCTGATACTTTCGACTGGGTTTACGGAAAAGAAGGAAACAAAGGCTGGTTGGAAAATTTTATCGATGAAGTCTCTTCAAAAGACGGGGACAGTCTTTATTCCGACATCATTTTCGAGCTTCCTTCAAATTTATTGTGCAATATGGAAAAAAGGAATCCGGTATATCTGCCTATTTCAAGCTACAGAGAAATGGGAGAATGGACTTTGCCACCGGCAACAAGAGACGCTTGCGAAAAAATAAAATCGAAGAATCCTTCAGCTCCTTTAAGTTCCGGCATATGGCATAATTTTTTAACCAGATATCCGGAATCTAATCTCCAGCATAAAAGGATGGTTAATTTAAGCCTAAAAATAGATTATATTCAAGAAACTTACGGTAAAAATCTTAACGAAGCCGACGCAGAACTTCTTAAATCTCAAGCTAACGATGCTTATTGGCACGGAGTATTCGGCGGCATTTATCTGCCGCATTTAAGGAGAGCGATACATAATGCGCTATTATCTTCCTACGTTTTTTATAAAGATGCCGTTAGCGGAAAAATAGAGATAGAATGTTTTGATTTCGACTCGGACGGAGAAAAAGAATTTTTGCTTTCAAACGATTTATGGTGTATAGTTTATAAGCCTTCGTCAGCTTCTTTTTCGGCATTGGATTATATAGGAAAAGGATTGATTCATTCTCTTGGCGACGTATTCTGCCTGCATGAAGAATACGACATCTTAAAAATAAAAGAAAAAAATTCAAAAGAAGAAAGCGCCGATAGCGATATAAAAAATAAAAACGGTTCGGAAGAAGAGCCGCCTAAGACGATACATGACGAAACTAAATATCCTTCCGATTTATCGGAAAATGATATTTTAACGCACAAAGGCATTCTTCCTTCTTTTGAAATTTTATTTGAAAACAAGCCTCTTTATTTTTCCTGCGCGGATATAAAAAATATATGCGAACATGACGGTAAAAATTATATATTTGTCGAAACAAAGGCGTATCCCGTAATTACCGGCGGCGGTGAAGCCCTCCGCGATAATAATTTAAATAATTTAACGGATATAAAAGCGGAAGGTATGCCCGATGAAATTTTAGGGCTAAGCATAAAGATAGAGGAGTCTGTATCTTTTTTCATAAAATCAAGGCCGAAAATTTCCGGAAATTTACAAGTCGTTTTCAGGTTTGCTTTCCCCGGCGGCGACGGCCCGGCAGTCAGCATAGATATGGACGGCGAAGTGAAAGGAATTAATAATATCATGAAAAAAAACAATGCATCCGGATGCGATAATTTTATATATTTGAAAGATTCATTCTGGGGCGGAAAAATAACGCTGAAAGAACGGTCGGACTCTAATTTTTTAAAAAATTACGACATCGTATTTAAGCCTTTGACGACTATGTCGCTTTCCGAAAACGGATACGAAAGGATTTTTCAGGGCATAGAGATAAGATATAATTTTAACTTAAATACAGAAGAAGATTTTAGTAGTATAATATCTATAGACGTAGAAAAAATAAATTAATAAAAAGCCTTGAATTTTTAAAAAGCATGCAAATAAAAACGGGTTTAAAATGAGCGAATTTAATAACGAAATATGGTTTGTAGGGGCGGAAATGTCTCCGCTGGTAAAAGCCGGAGGTCTCGGCGACGTAATGGGCAGCCTTCCTAAATTTTTGCTCAGGGCCGGCATTAACGTGCGGGTGGTAATTCCTTATTACAAAAATATAATTCCAAAAAATTTATTAGATATAAGGGAAACATATCCGGCCGGCAGAGTAAATTTCGGGGAAATTCCTTTTGAGTTTGGAATTAAAACCGGTTTTGCCTTGGGAGATATTCCTATCGTTCTTATAGAGCAGAATCATTTTTTTAACAGGGAAGAAGTTTACGGTACGCACGGAGGGGTTTGTGCATATAAAGACAACCTGTGGCGTTATGCAATGCTTGCTCATGGAACGGCGTACGCAATGAAAATTCTTGGAATACCTTTGGTCGTCCATACTCACGACTGGTCGGGAGGATTTGTTCCCGCCGTCGTAAGGCAGACGTTTGGAGATAAAAAAGTTTCGGTAAACTTAAGCGGTTCCGCCGAAGGTATTTTAAGCGGTAAATTGAGCAGGAGCGTAAGCGCAAAAGGATTAAGGCCCGCTATAGCCTTTACGATACATAATCTTAGTTATCAAGGCGTTTACGGTTTGGACGATTTTTACGATATAGGCTTAGATTTTAAATATAATTCTTCCGATGCTTACGAACATTTCGGAACTATAAACAGTCTAAAAGGCGGAATTAAGCTTTCCGATATAGTTACTACGGTAAGCCCGACGTATGCCCAGGAAATAACCGACAGCAGATTCGGCTTCGGGCTTGACGGCGAGCTTAATAATCTCCGCAATGCAGGACGTCTAAGAGGGATACTTAACGGCATAGATTTAGATTACTGGAATCCGAAAACCGACAGGTTTATAAGCTATAATTTAAATATTAAAAACGACGGATACGGAATTAAAGATTATGCAGAATGGAAAAAATTTAAATTAAATAATAAAAAGGCGCTTTTTTCGGAAATTTCCCTGCCTTTAAAAAAAGATAAAGACGGTAAAATACTTCCTCTTATAGGGGTAGTAAGCAGGCTTACCGAGGAAAAAGGCATAAACGAATTTTTGGACGCGCTTTTTAGCTGGAACGATTTTCCGTTTCAAGTAGTCATACTCGGAAGCGGCAAGGATTACATAGAAGGCAAAGCAAATTACCTTGCGGAAGTTTTCAAAGATAAGGTTTTTGCGCAGACCGGAAAATACGATGAAGCTCTTTCCCATAAAATATATGCAGCATCGGATATTTTCGTTATGCCTTCAAAGTTCGAGCCTTGCGGATTGTCGCAGATGATAGCTATGAGATACGGATGCGTTATTGCGGCGGGCGATACCGGCGGTCTTCACGATACCGTTTCGGATATTACAAATCCGGATGTTAAAAATCCGTCCGGAATACTCGTTCAATATACTGATTCTAACGGAATAGCCTGGGCGCTTAACTCGCTGTATAATATTTATGCATCGGGAATATGCGGAGAAGAAAGCCGTAAGTCCGCCGGTAAAGAAAAAGGCGGGGACAGGGGATGGTCAGATATAGTTATTAATTCGGCAAATAAACATTTTGGATGGGAAGATTCCGCAAAAGTTTACGAAGGTCTTTATTATGATATTATTAAATAATACGGACGGCATGCCGGTCAGATGGTATTTAACGAGTTGAATTTATTTACGTATTTAAAAATAGGAAGCATACTTCTGTTCGCCGCGGTATTAATTACGTTTGCCGTAAAAAAACGGGAATTGAGCAGGTTTTTTGAAAAAGCCGGCGTTTTCGGAATATTTTTATTTGCGCTGTTTATTCCAGTCAAAGACGGTTTTGCCGTTTTTGGAATGGTCGTAACCATAGCTTTTTTTATCGCTTATAAAATATCGAAAAGAGAACTTTCAATTCCTAAAACGGGTTTTAATACACCTCTTCTTATTTATGCCGTTATAGTAACGGCTTCTTTTTTTTGGACTTTCAGTATTGCCGACAGTTTTAACGAAGGCGGCGAAATAATATATTTTATTTTATTCTTTTTTGCCGCCGCCGAACTTTTAAATTCAAAAAAAAGAATAAAAATAATACTCTATACTTTTACGTTTTCTATATGTATTGCAATAGTTTACGGATTTTTTCAGGGCATTATTATAGATGCGCTTCGCTCTCATAGCAGGCTTACCGGATTAATAGGCAACTGGGTCGGTTTTCCGGTACAGGTATCTTACGGTTTGGTAGTAATTATAGCTTATTATCTGCTCGATTTTACAAAGAAAGACGAAGCCGATAAATTATCGCTCGTCAGAATAATACCAAAAGTACCGTATTTTATAATTCTTGGATTAATTTCCATGATAGGCGTATTTGATATAGTATTCGCAAAGGCGAGATCTGCTTGGATAGGAATTATACCGGCAATTTTTATTTTGATGTATTTAAAGTCGAAAAAACTTTTTATTGCGGCGCTTATTTTGCTTATATTATTTAACGCCGGAATTTTTTCATTGTCTAAAACATTTAAAAACAGGATTTTTTCTATGTTTAATCCTAAAATATATAAACTGGAACTTAAGAACCACAGCGATATAGAAAGCCATATAGCTTTGATAGAATCCGCATGGGCGGTTTTTAAAAGATATCCTCTTACAGGCGTAGGCGTAGGGGCATTTTCTAAATATTTCGACGAGCATAAAAGCGTCAGATTTCCGTGGTATTATAATCCTAAGACGGGTAAAAAAATATACGACCTCTACGACAATTGGCCGGAAAACGGCTATATGCAGACGCTTGCGGAAACAGGCATATTTAGTTTTATTGCGCTTATGTGGCTTTTTTTTCTGGCTTTAAAAAATCCTTTTAAGTTATTTATTAATTCAAGCGATAATTTTAAACGAAAAACAGCGGCAATATTAATAGGAAATTCTATAGTTTTTTACGGTTCTTTTGCAGGCGTCTCTAATATGTCTAACGACCAGCTTGCTAACTTATGGCTTTTCTTTCTGGCGTTGTTTGCGGCGGCAGCTATGTTGCCCGAAGCGGAATCTTAACATACCGATTTAAATTAATGCGGTAATTTAATATAATATTTTTATGTTGTCTCAAAGAAGCAAAATTCTTGCGCAGTATTTTTACATATTTTCCGTTATTTTTATTTGCTGCGCTTTTTTTCTGTCTTTTATTACTTATAACCTGATAACCCCTCTGATAATAGGATATAAGCTTTATTCCATCGATTTTTATCTATGGCTTTTAGCCCCGATAGCTTTTATTTTTTATTTTTTGTTATTTTTATTTAGAATGTATTTAAATTTAAGTACGGAAAGTTTTAAATCGGATATAATAAAACTTTTTGAGATAACCGTAATATCGATATTTTTAATTTACGCAGTTCTTTTTATGTTTAAGGTTGTTTATGTATCGAGGCTTTTTATAGGATATTTTGCTATATATTCATTTTTGTCCCTAATCCTTGCCGATTATGCGGGGAGAAAACTTTCGCTAAAACTTAAGAGGCGGGGGTACTCGATAAGAAATATAGTTCTGGTAAAAGGAGATAAAAACTCTGAGGGTGTAGGATGCGAAGGCGAAGGAAAAAATAAACGTCAAAACGGCATGAGCATAAGAGATATTATTATATCAAGCGAATATCTGGGTATAAAATTAGTTAAGGAAACCGACAAAAATGATTTAAACGGACTGATAGATTTTGTTATAAATAATCCGGTAGACGAAGTTATATTCGATATAGAGGGCGGTGAAATTGCCGACATAAAAGAAGCTACCTTACTGCTTGAAGAAAAAGGTATAGCAGTTAAGATACCGACTAAC
The DNA here is from genome assembly GCA_021788495.1 of bacterium. Next base: position 32,500 of record JAJYKQ010000002.1, read on the forward strand.
TTTATACCTTTTAAGTATTCAAAAGTCGCTTTCGAAAAAGTAGGAAATTATCCGGTTATTTCATTTTATACGTCGCCGGAAGACGATATCAGGCTTTTTGTAAAAAGATTGATAGATATAATCGGCTCGGTTTTTGCGATTTTTATATTTTTAGTTCCATCTATAATTATAGCTGTTTTAATTAAATTGGATTCTCAAGGAAGCGTTTTATACAAGAGCAAAAGAATAGGTAAAAACGGAAGGTTTTTTACCTTTTATAAGTTTAGAACTATGTATTCCGGAAGCGACGAATTAAGGGAAGAACTTATAAAAGATTTTAGCAGAGACGGAATTGAAATAAAGCTTAAAAACGATCCAAGAATTACTAAGATAGGTAAGATTTTAAGAAAAACAAGCTTAGATGAAATACCTCAATTTTACAATGTTTTAAGAGGCGATATGAGTTTAGTCGGACCGCGTCCTCCTATGCCCGACGAAGTAAAAAAATATTCCATAAGACAGAGGCGGAGGATTTCTATGAAGCCCGGCATTACCTGTCTGTGGCAGATTAGCGGAAGAAGCATGCTGAGTTTTGAGGATAGGGTAGAATTAGACTTAAAATATATCGACGAATGGACGTTAAAATTAGATTTTATAATTATTTTAAAAACCATTCCCGCCGTTTTATTTGCAAAAGGAGCGCTTTAAATACGGGGACAGAATTCAATTCTGTCCCCGTCACAAAATGGAAAAGGACGGAATTCAATTCTGTCCCCGTCACAAATTGGACAAGGACGGAATTCAATTACGTCCTTGTCGCAAATTGAGAATTTACTTTATTAAGAAAATATATTAAAATTATTCAATTAAAAATTAATACAAATAACATAAATCGGGAGAAATTTAATTTATGGGACAGAGTTTAACGTACAAAATTTTAAGCTCGCATCTTGTCGGCGGAAATTTAAAACAGGGAGAAGAAATTGCATTAAAAATCGATAGGACGCTTACGCAGGACGCTACCGGAACTATGGCATATCTGCAGTTTGAAGCAATAGGCGTACCTAAGGTAAAAACCGATTTGTCGGTCAGCTATATAGACCATAACACTCTGCAGACCGGTTTTGAAAATGCCGACGACCACAGATTTCTGCAGACGATAGCGGCAAAATACGGAATATTTTATTCTAAAGCCGGAAACGGAATATGCCATCAGGTTAATTTGGAAAGATTCGGCATTCCGGGAAAGACGCTTCTGGGTTCCGACAGCCATACGCCGACCGCCGGCGGAATAGGAATGATAGCTATAGGCGCAGGAGGGCTCGACGTTGCGGTTGCGATGGGCGGCGGGGCGTTTTATATGAATGTTCCCAAAGTCGTTCTGGTTAAACTTTCCGGAAAACTGCATGATTTTGTTTCGGCGAAAGACGTTATTTTAGAACTTTTAAGAAGGCTGACCGTTAAAGGCGGCGTAGGCAGAATTTTTGAATACGGCGGCGAAGGAGTAAAAACGCTAAGCGTTCCAGAAAGAGCGGTTATTACCAATATGGGCGCCGAACTCGGCGCGACTACATCCGTTTTTCCTAGCGACGAAAGAACTATGGAATTTTTAAAAGCCGAAGGAAGAATTCAGGATTATACGCCTATTTCCGCAGACGAAGATGCCGTTTACGACGAGATTATAGAAATTGATTTAAGTTCGCTCGAACCGCTTGCGGCAAAACCTCATATGCCCGACCAGGTAGTAAAAGTAAGCGAATTAAAAGACGTAAAGGTGGACCAGTCCGCCATTGGAAGCTGCACTAATTCGTCTTATGCCGACTTGATGACGGTAGCCGCAATATTAAAAGGAAAAAAAGTGCATCCCGACGTCAGTCTCGTTATTTCGCCAGGTTCTAAACAGGTCTTTGAAATGATTGCAAAAAATGGAGCTCTTGCCGATTTAATAGCTTCAGGGGCAAGGATACTGGAATCGACTTGCGGACCATGTATAGGTATGGGGCAGGCTCCGCGTTCAGGCGCCGTTTCTTTAAGAACTTTTAACCGTAATTTTGAAGGACGGAGCGGAACTAAGGACGCAAAAATTTATCTTGTTTCGCCGCAGACAGCGGCGGCTTCTGCGCTTACCGGTTATATTACCGACCCGAGGACGCTTGGAAAAGCTCCGGAAATTAAAATGCCGGAAAAATTCGATATAGACGATTCAATGATAATCCCTCCTTCTACTAAGCCGGAAGAAGTCGAAGTTTACAGAGGGCCTAACATTCAACCGCTTCCAGTTCAGCAGAAACTTCCGGAATCGATATCCGGAAATGTTCTTCTCAAGGTAGGCGATAATATCACTACCGACCATATAATGCCGGCAGGCTCTAAAATACTTCCGCTTCGGTCTAATATCCCTGCCATTTCTAAATATGTATTTGAAACGGTGGATCCGGCTTTTTCGGAAAGAGCGCTAAAGGAGAAAGGCGGTTTCGTAATAGGCGGCGAAAACTACGGGCAGGGTTCGAGCAGGGAGCATGCGGCGCTTGCGCCTATGTATCTTGGAGTTAAAGCCGTAATAGCTAAATCTTTTGCCAGAATCCATTTTGCAAATTTAATAAATTTCGGTATATTACCCCTTATATTTGAAAACCCAGCCGATTATGATAAAATAAAACAGGGAGACGAACTTATCGCCCCTAACATTTTAAAAGAATTAAGCGAGCGTAAGCCGGTTACTTTTATAAATAAAAGTCAGGGAAATGCCGAATATAAGTTTAAGTATAATTTAACGGACAGACAGGTTAAAATAATAAAAGAAGGCGGATTATTAAATGAAACAAAAGCTCTTCATAAGCATTTTTAACTATGGCGCCGGAATTGACTTTCGGCGGCATTACAACGGCATCGTAACGGCAATTTAATGTTTTCATCCGATTTCAATAAGAATATTAAGAGGGTTCTGGTTTCCTACAAAAAAGACGCCGCGGCCGCTTTAAAATCCGCAGAATACGTGTGCGGACTTTTTAAAAAGAACGGCATAGAAACGATAATCAAGCCCAGTATGGATATCAAAAGTTCCGACACTAAAAACGTCGGACTTGTAGTAGTCTGCGGAGGAGACGGAACTCTTTTAATTACGCTTGGAAAGATTTTTCCTCAACTTTCCGAAGTGCCGGTAATAGGAATAGATTTCGGCACCCTGGGTTTCTTGGTAGAAGTTCCGGAGAAAAAAAAGAAAGATGCTATAGAAAGATTTTTAGACGGTACTTTGGAATTTATACCGAGAATGGCTATCGACATCGAAGTATTCAGGAAAGGCAAATCTATCGAAAAATTAGTAGCGTTAAACGAAGCGACTATCGCAAGGGAAAAAAGTATTCATGCCAGAATTATTAATTTAACCGTTTTTGTAAACGGTTTGAGATTGAACGATTACAGGGCTGACGGCCTTATTATCGCTACTCCTACCGGCTCTACGGCTTATTCTTTATCGGCCGGAGGACCTATAGTACAGCCGGATATGGGCGCTTTTATAATAACTCCTATATGCCCGCATACGCTCTCCAACAGACCTATAATAATAAATCCTTGCGAACTTAAAATAATAATTATGCCGCAGGAAAGGAATATTTTTATTTCCGCCGACGGAAGGGATGGCTTGAAATTAAATAACGACGACGAAATAATAATTAAAAAACATCCTTCTAAGGTTTACCTGTCTTCGTCTTTAGATAACGATTACTGGAATATATTAAGGACAAAATTAAACTGGTAAAAGGTCTAGACAAAATTGTTAAAAACTATAAAAATAAAAAATTTTGCCACTATAGATTTTTTAGAAATAGCTTTTTGCGGCGGGCTTAACGTTCTTAGCGGAGAAACCGGAGCCGGAAAAAGCATAATAATTGAATCCTTAAATTTTTTGTTCGGTAAAACTAAAGGATTGGACGTTATAAGAACTGGAGAAAAAGAAGGTTACGTTACTGCGGTATTCGATTTAAACGCGTCGGTAAAGGAAAGTTTAAACGGAATATTTGCGGAATCAGACGTTGAAGGATTAATAGACTTAGTGAGTTCCGACGATTTTAATATTAAAAGAACGATTACGGAAAGCGGTAAAAGCAGATATTTTATAAACGGGGAGCCGGTAAACAAAAACTTAATAGAGAAATTCGGCGAAAATTTGTTAAAAATATTCGGGCAGAACGACAGGAGATTTTTAATTGACCCTGCAAGCCAGCTTGCTTTTTTGGACGATTTCTCCGGCAACGAAACTTTGCTAAAAGAAGCTAAAAAGATTTATAGCGAAATCAAAAAAATATTATCGGAAAAAGAAGAAATAACAAGAAAAATAGACGGTATATCGCGCATAAGAACCTTAAATTCATACATAGTAAACGACGTCGAAAATTTAAATATTAAATCGGCAGACGAAGAAGAAATTTTAAAGCAGGAACTAAAAAAGTTAGAAAACGCAAACGCTATAAAAGAACTTATTTTGAATTCAATAGATTTAATAGACGGCGATGAATACGGGATTTTAAAGTCTATGGCTTTATTAGTTTCCAATCTCTCAAAATTGTCCGAATTAGATTCGGCTTTTAAAAAAACGGAAAGCTTAAAAAACGCCGAAACGGCAAAAATAGAAGTGGAAGATATTCTTTTATTTTTAGAAAAATATTCCGCTTTAGAATTCGACGAAGATAGGCTTAACGAAATACGCCTTAAAATAGATTCCGTTATAGGCATAGAAAATAAATATAACGTTTCCGGTTTAGAAGAACTTATTAAGCTATACGATGAAGCAAAGCAGGAATTAGGCGGTATTGCGGAACTTGAAAGAAGAATTTCCGAAATAGACGGCGAATATGAAAAGCTTAAAGAAAATTTTTTGTGGATATCCGGAGAATTACATGCAAAAAGAATAAAATCCGCTTCTATTATGGAAAAACAAATAGAAAAAGAACTGCTTTTTTTGAAAATTAAACCTATTTTTAAAATAAATATAGATAAAACCGATTTTGAGAAAAGTTTTTCGGAAACCGGATTGGACGATTGCATTTTTATGTTTTCCGCAAATCCGGGAGAAGAACCCAGGGCGCTTTCCAAGGTTGCTTCTGGAGGCGAACTTTCCCGCATAAGTTTATGTATTTTAAAAATTTTAAATAAAAGAAAAGATACCGCTACTTTTATTTTTGACGAAATCGATGCGGGAATCGGCGGCGACGTAGCTAATTTCGTAGGTTCGGCGCTTAAATCTATATCTGAAGCAAATCAGGTAATACTTATAACGCATCTAGCCCAGGTATCTTCGTTTGCCGACAGGCATTTTTTTGTTTATAAAGAAGTAATTAGCGGAAAAACATATACGAGGATAAAAGAGCTTAACGAAGAAGAGAGAATAACCGAAACGGCAAGAATGTTATCGGGCGATTCAAAAGGGGAAGCGGCTTTAATGCATGCAAGAGAAATTTTAAAAAACAGGGGCGGTTTTAAATAAAAAGATATGTATAAAACAGGCAGACAGAGATATGAAAAAGGCGGGGCAGCTATTTTTTATCCTACCGAAATAGAAATAGAGATGGAGGCCGAAACCGAGGAAGGTCTGACCGTTGAAAGCAAAGGCGGACGCGTTAAAAACCAAAAAATCGATAAAGAAGGCGTTGTCGGCAAAGGCGTTAAGACCGTAAAAGTAGTCCTGAGAAAAGCGCTTATGTGCGACGTTAAATCGCTCTATAAACTTTTTTCGGAATATTCAAAAGCCGGCGAGATGCTTCCGCGTTCAATGAGCGATATATATACTCATCTTAGAGATTTTTATATTGCCGAGATAGAATGTGAAACCGAAACCGGAAATGAAATTTTAAACGGAAATTATAGCGAAAAAGGCTCCTCCGGCTGCAAACCTGAAGTTATAGGGGCATGCGCTCTTGCAATAGTATGGGAAAATCTGGCGGAAATCAGATCGTTAGCCGTAAAAAGGCCTTATACAAGAAAGCTTATTGGGACGGAACTTATAAAAAAATGCATAGAAGAAGCTAAATTCTTTAAAATAACCAATATATTTGCCTTAACTTACAAACCGCAGTTTTTTCAAAAATCCGGTTTTAACGTTATAGACAAATCTGAACTGCCCCATAAGATATGGAGCGACTGTATAAACTGCGTAAAATTTCCGGATTGCGACGAAACAGCCGTAATGTTGAAAATATAGACAAAGCACAATATATATATTATAATAACTAATACTATCGCAAATTGATAAAAGGGGGAATAAAAAAAGAGATGTTTAATATTTTTAAAAGAGAAGGATTGTTCGGCGATGTCAGCCAGATAACTCCGGATGAGGCATTTAAAAAATTATCTGAAGATAAAGAAAGTAAAAATACGCTGGTAATAGACGTAAGAGAACCGAATGAATATAACGGGAATTTGGGGCATATAGAAAATTCGCACTTGATTCCTATAAGACTTTTGCCGCTAAAAATTCAGGAATTAGAGAAGCATAAAGATAAGGATATAATTGCGGTATGCCACAGCGGCGCCAGAAGTTATTCCGCATGCACTATGCTCAAAAGACACGGATTTAATAAGGTTCATAACCTTAAAGGCGGAATGCTTTTATGGAAAAAAATGGGATTAAAAACCCATATGTAAATTAAATTATAATATTTTTTTATTAGGCGGAACAATGAACGATAAAAATTTTCATGTCTTCGTAGTATCCGATTCTACCGGCGAAACGGCGGAAAAGGTCGCAAGGGCGGCTATATCGCAGTTTTCTATTCCCGAGGTGCGCCTTAAGCGTTTCTTATTGATAGATTCGGAATTGAAGTTAAGAGAAATAATAACGGAAGCCGCAGAAAAAAAAGCGTTGGTTATTTTTACTTTAGTTAAAGACGGGTTGAGAAATATTATGCTTCAGGAATCTGCAGAAAAAGGTATCGTTAGTATCGATATAATAGGACCGGTACTTAATTCTATAGCAAATATCCTTAATCTTTCACCGGAAAGAAAGCCCGGTTTAATTCACAGGGTTAACGACGAGTATTTTAAAAGAATAGATGCCCTGGAATATGCCGTTAAACACGACGACGGACAGAGGATAGACGAAGTTTTGGAAGCGGATGCCCTTATACTGGGCATATCAAGAACGTCTAAGACCCCGCTTTGTCTTTTTCTTGCCCAAAGAGGATTTAAGGCGGCTAATATTCCCATAATAGATTCTCAGGTTATAGACGATACGGTATTTAAGGTTCAAAGGAGTAAAATATTCGGTTTGGTTTCCGATGCAGGAAGAATTTCAAATTTAAGAAAAGAAAGGTTAAAAAGAATGGGGCTGGGTCTTTCACAGGATTACGTATCGAAAGAATCTATAGAAAAAGAACTTGCCCATTCAATGTCTATATACGCTAAATTAAACGCATATATTATAGATATTACCGATAAATCTATAGAAGAAGTCGCCGCGGATATAATATCCCGCATAAACAACAAATAATATCCGGTAAAATAATAACTATCATATTAATTAAACTAACGGAAGACGGGCGGGCAAGCAAAGCATAATTTTTAATTAACCGTTGAAAAAAATAAAGGAAATATAAAATATATGGCTGACGTAAATAAAAAAATAACGGAAGGAGAATTGCAGAGCGGCGCCGAAGGCGGAAGTCCGTTTTTTGATTCCGCCGTTTCAATTACCGGCGAATATTGTAAAAATAAAGGAATAGAGTTCGAGCTTTATATGTTTAATTCAAAAGTCCTCAAAATGGAATCGGAGGACGGCGGCATTTCTAACTACGTAAATGCCGAAACCAACGGTCTGAATATCAGGCTTTTAGATAAAAAGAAGATGAGTTTTTCTTATTGCCTCGGATTAGAGGGCGATAAAATTTTAAACGCTTTAGACGGCGCTTACTCGCTTTTAAAATATATGGAGGCGGACGAATTTGCCGAATTTGCGGAAAAAGACGACTATTATAGCGGCGGTGACGGTGTATATACTCCCGAAAAATTAGGCGTTTATTCCGAAGACGGCTTAGATATAGATATCGATAAAAAAAAGTCTTTACTGATTGAAATGGAAGAAACGGCTTATTCATACGACAAAAAAATATACAAAGTAGATAAACCGTCGTATTCCGAGACATTAATCAATAAAAGATTTTGTAATTCAAAAGGAATAGACGTTTCTTCGGTAAAAACTTTTTACGAGATATTTTTGTCAGTTGCGTCGCGTGACGGCGAAGATACAGGTTCGGGGTTCGATTTTGATTTTTCCCATGGTTTCGGCGACCTGAAGTTTAAAAAAGCCGCTATGAATGCCGCTAAAAAAGGCGTGGACCAGCTTGGAGCAAGAACCGCGGCAAGCGGAAATTATCCGGTTGTTTTCGATAACTATACTTCTTCGGAGATTCTCGGAATATTGAAGCAGTCATTTTATGCGGACAGCGTTTATAAAAAGAAATCGTTATTGGAAGGTAAAATAGGCAAAAAAATATTTTCCGACAAATTAGACATAATAGACGACGGTCTTTTATACGGCGGGGCGCTAACCGACATGTTCGACAGAGAAGGAGTAAAGATGAAAACAAAAGTTTTATGCTCTTCCGGCACTATAAATTCATATCTCTATGATATCAGGTACGGAAAAATATACGGAGTAAGGTCTTCCGGAAATTCGGCGGGGCGTTCGTTTACCCTTCCGCCGGACGTAGGCTCCACTAATTTTTTTATAAAAAACGGCGAAACTAATATTTTAGATATAATAGGCTCTATAAAAGAAGGATTTTATATAACGGAACTTATGGGTCTGCATATGGCAAAACCTTACACCGGGGAGTTTTCGTTGGGAGCCGCAGGATTTTTCGTTAAAAACGGAAAAATAGATTTTCCCGTAAAAGGAATAGCGGTAAGCGGAAATATTATGCAATTGTTTAACGGCATATCTAAAATAGCGAACGACCTGCGTTTTTTCGGTTCGGTCGGTTCGCCTTCTATATTGTTTGAAAATATTCAGGTTTCAGGAAAATAAAAAACGGGGGAACATTTACTTTGGTAATGAAAATATTAAAAAGCATTTTTGGAACGAGCAACCAGAGGGAGATTGCCAGATTAAAGCCTTTAGTAGAAAAAATTAACTCTTTAGAATCTCAATATTCAGGTATAAGCGATGACGAAATAAAGAGTATTACGCTTAAGTTAAAAGATGAATTAAAAGATCTCGCTCCTTCCGAGCAGGATAAGAAGCTCGAAGAAATTATGCCGTCAGCTTTTGCGGTCGCAAGAGAAGGAATAAAGCGCGCTCTCGGACTTAGAGCATTCGACGTCCAGCTGATAGGCGCCGCTGTTTTGCATTCCGGAAAAATAGCCGAAATGGCTACGGGCGAAGGAAAGACCCTTGTCGCTGTTATGCCCGCATATTTAAACAGTTTGACCGGAAGAGGCGTGCATATTATAACCGTGAACGATTATCTTGCCAAAAGAGATGCCGAATGGATGGGTAAGGCATATAATCTGCTTGGTCTTTCGGTCGGGGTTATTACCAACGATATGGACGACGAAGCAAGAAAAAAAGCTTACAATTGCGACGTAACATACGGCACCAATAATGAATTCGGTTTCGATTACCTCAGGGACAATATGAAATACTCTTTAGACGATTACGTTCAGAGAGAGCTTAATTACGCCATAATAGACGAAGTAGATTCCGTTCTTATAGACGAAGCGAGAACTCCTCTAATTATTTCCGGCGAATCAGAAGAAACTACCGAATTATATTATAAAGCCGATAACGCCGTACGCAAACTTATTAAGGATGAAGATTTTACCGTCGACGAGAAATTAAAAACGGCCATAATGACTGAAGAAGGCATAGAAAAAGTAGAAAATGCTTTAAAAATAAAAAATATTTACGACCCGAGGCACTTAGATTTACTGCATGCCGTAAATCAGTCCCTCAGGGCGCATGCCTGCTATTTCAACGACGTAGATTATTTAATTCAGGATAATCAGGTAGTCATAGTCGATGAATTTACCGGACGCGTTATGAACGGGAGACGTTACGGAGAAGGACTGCATCAGGCGTTAGAGGCAAAAGAGCATCTTAAAGTGGAAGGCGAAAATCAGACCCTTGCCACCGTTACTTTTCAAAATTTTTTCAGGATGTATAATAAATTAGCCGGTATGACGGGAACAGCCGATACCGAAGCCGAAGAGTTTAAAAAAATATACAACTTAGACGTCGTCGTTATTCCTACCAATAAACCTATGGCAAGAAAAGACAACGCCGATTTGGTCTATGCCACCGAAGCTGAAAAATTCAATGCCGTAGCCGACGAAATTGCCGAAAAATATAAAACGGGTCAGCCCGTTCTCGTAGGAACGGTTTCGGTAGAAAAATCGGAAAGGCTTAGCGGTATTTTAAAGAAAAAAGGAATACCGCATTCAGTCCTCAACGCAAAAAATAATGCTAAAGAAGCGCAGATTATCGCAAACGCAGGGCAGAAAAAATCCGTTACCATTTCTACGAATATGGCCGGAAGAGGAACGGATATAGTTCTAGGTGAGGGAGTTAAAGACCTTGGCGGTCTTCACGTTATAGGAACGGAAAGACATGAATCCAGGCGTATAGACAACCAGCTAAGGGGAAGGTCGGGCAGACAGGGCGACGTTGGCTCTTCAAGGTTTTACGTATCCTTGGAAGACGACCTTATGAGGATATTCGGCTCCGAAAGGCTTGCACCGTTCTTGGAAAAACTTGGTCTTAGAGACGGACAGGCAATAGAGCATGGGATGATTTCCAAGGCGATAGAAAATGCGCAGAAAAAAGTCGAAGGCCATAATTTCGATATCAGAAAAAATCTTATAGATTACGACAACGTTATGAATAAACAGAGGGAGCTTATATATTCTTACAGAAAAAGAATACTTCAGATATGTGATATATCCGAAATAAAAGAAGATATAGCTTTTGACGTCGAAGCCCTGCTTGAATCATATTTTGAAACCTATGTTCCCGAAAAAACGCATAGCGAAAATTGGGATATAGAAGGACTTCTGGAAATATTAAAAGTTAGTCTGTCTGCCGATATATTAAGTTCAAAGACTTTAATTTTAAATGCAGGACTGAATCTTAATGCCGAATATGCATCTCAGGAAGATAAAAAAAACGCAGTCATAAATATATTTAAAAAAATGCCGAGAAGCGAGTTTTTTAATTTGCTTACCGATTTAATTAAAAAAAATATAGACGAAAAGATTGAATCGTTTCCGGAAGACCAAAAATTAGATATACTGAAAGCTCTTTATCTTCAGGCGGTCGACAGTTTATGGAAAGACGCCTTGACTTCTTTAGACGCGCTCAAAGAAGGCATAGGGTTGAGGGGCTACGCCCAGGTTAATCCTCTTATAGAATATCAAAAAGAAGCATACTCTTTGTTTATAAATATGCAGTTTAGAATGAAAGAAGAAGCTCTGAATTCGATAATAACCGTTCAGTTTGAAGACGGTATTAATGCCGAAGATATTATAGAAGGGGCGGGACTGCTTTCCGACAACATAGTGCTGACGCATAACGAAATGAATCAAGGGTCGGAAGAAAAACAAAAACCGATAGTCAAACCGAAAAAAATAGGAAGAAACGAACCTTGCCCCTGCGGCAGCGGTAAAAAATATAAAAATTGCCATGGAAAAAATGAATAATTTTTTATTTGCCGGTAAAGCCTGCGGGCTTAAAAAAAATAAAGATTTAGATTTGGGGTTAATGATTTCTAAATTTCCGCTTAGGGTCAGCGCCGTTTTTACTAAAAATAAAGTTAAGGCGGCGCCCGTAGTAATATCTAAAAAAAATTCCAAAAACATTATAAAAGCGTTAATAGTAAATTCCGGAAATGCCAATGCGTGCAACGGCGAGCAAGGCATGAAAGATGCGCTTAAGGTTGTTAAATCTCTAGCAAAAGAAGCCGGTATCGATGAAGGTTCTGTTTTTACTTGTTCTACCGGCGTAATAGGCGAAAGACTTAATGTTTCCCTTATAGAACAGGCAATTCCAGACTTGGTAAATTCTGCGGATGAAAGCGGTTTCGATAATTTTATCAAAGCTATTATGACTACCGATACGTTTCCTAAAACGGCCGTTAAAAGTTTTTCTATAGACGGCAGAAAATATCAAATTAAAGGCGCGGCTAAGGGGTCGGGCATGATTATGCCGGATATGGCTACCATGCTGGCTTTTATCTTTACGGACGTTCCGATAAGAAAAGAAACGGCCGATAAAATGTTTAAAGAATGCGTCGAAGCATCTTTTAATTCTATTACGGTCGACGGAGATACCTCGACTAACGATACCGCTTCGTTTTTTTATCCTGCATCCGGCGATACCGTAATAGATTTGACCGAAGGCAAAGCTAAATCAAAACATAACTATCAAATAGTAAAAGACGCTTTATTTGAAGTCTGTTACGAACTTGCAAAAATGATAGTTGTCGACGGAGAGGGAGCAACGAAGTTCATTGAAGTCACGGTCGTCAACGCCCCTACTGAAGCAGGCGCAAAGAAAACCGCGTTAACGGTAGCAAACTCGCCGCTTTTTAAAACGATGATAACAGGGGAAGATTTAAACTGGGGCAGAATAATGGCGGCGGTCGGAAGAGCCGGAGTTCCTCTCAAAGCCGAAAGTATAGATATTTACATAAATGGAAAAATTATAGTAGAAAATTCTACGGCTTCTAAAAAATTGACGAAAGATATAGAGAAAACCATACTGTCTCCTAAAGAAATAGACGTAGAAATAGATTTAAAATCAGGAAATAAAAAGCGTTCGGTTTTGACTTGCAATCTGACCCACGGATATATAGATATAAACGCGTCTTACAGAAGTTAGCGGGTTTATCTTATGAAAATCCCCGTATTATACTACCATAAAATAGACTATCCAAAAAAAGACGCCGTATTTAAAGGTTTATACGTAACGCCGGGGCAGTTTAAAAGACAGTTGTCCATCCTTAAATTTTTAGGCTATGAAACTATAAATCCAAAAGAAATCCTGTCTTTTATAAAAGGGCATAAACTTTCCGTAAAAAAACCGATTCTTATAACTTTCGACGACGGATACGAAAATAATTATCTTAACGCTTATCCGATATTAAAATCCGCCGGTTTTACTTCAATGATATTTATAAGCAGCGGCTTTATAGGAAAAAAAAACGCGGTATCCGACGAAAGAGAAAGAGTCAAGGAAAATTTTTTAAATAAAAATGAAATAAAAGAAATGTTTAAGAACGGATTTTTTATTGGTTCGCACGGTATAAACCATTATTATTTGGACAGGCTCGAAGAAGGAGTTATGATAGGCGAACTTATCGCTTCCAAAGCTTATCTTGAAAATATTACAGGTTCTGCGGTGGAATTTTTCTCTTATCCTTTCGGCGCTTATAACGCGAACGTCATGAGAGCCGTTAAAAATGCCGGTTATACGGCCGCCTTTACCACCGTTAACGGCAAAATAGAAGTTGGGGACAACTCCTTTGAACTTAAACGCATCTCGGTTAACGGATACAATAGTATCTTTAATTTTATATTTAAAATATTGTTATAGTGCGATAAAGGTGTCAGATTTTATTTTCCGCATAAAGAAAAAATTAATTTATACAAAAATATACTACGGAAAATTAATCTGACACCTTTATCAATTCCGTCCCCGTCACAAAATGGAAATTTCTTCTTGCAAAAAAAGCCTAAAAATGATAAAAGAATATGTTGATTTAAAATTAATTTAACTTTAACCAAAATCGTATCCGGTTATTAATTTGTGCTTGAGGCTTTTTACGTAACCGGAGAGAAAAAAGCGCAAAAGGAGACTAAAAATGCCATTTGATTTATCTATTAAGCAGTTGTTGGAAGCCGGCGTCCATTTCGGACACCAGACGAAAAGATGGAATCCAAAGATGAAGCCTTATATTTACGGGGCAAGAAACGGAGTTCATATAGTTGACCTCCAAAAAGCACTGCCGTATATCTCTGCGGCCTACGAAAAACTTTTCGATATCGCAAAAGAAGGCGGAACTATTCTTATAGTAGGGACTAAAAAACAGGCAAATCCTATCGTCGTGGAAGAAGCCAAAAGATGCGGTATGCCGTATGTTAACGAAAGATGGCTCGGCGGTATGCTAACCAACTTTTCCACTATAAAACTTTCCATACAAAGATTGAAAGAACTCGAATCCCTTAAAGAATCGGAAGAATTTTCCAGGTTTACAAAAAAAGAAATGGCCAGGATGGAAAAAGAAATAGTAAAGCTCCAGAAAGTTCTTAACGGCCTCAGGGATATGCATAAAATACCGGATGCCGTTTTTATAGTCGATTTACACCATGAAATAATAGCGGCAAAAGAAGCAAAAAGGCTTGAAATACCGGTCATAGGAATTGCCGATACCAATGCAGATCCTGAATTAGTAGATTGGATGATACCCGGAAACGACGATGCTATCAGAGCGATAAAGCTTATTCTTAATTCTATGTCGGAAGCTATTATCGAAGGCAGAAAAGTTTATGAAGAAAGAACCGGAAAAGGGAAGGGTCAGCCTCTGCCTGAAGGAGTTATAACCGAAGAAACTTTCGCCGCAGCCGTTTCGCAGAAAGCGGAAAATACCGAACAGATAGCGGAAGAAGATATTTCTATATAAAATTAAATAAAGCCGTAACATTAAGCCTAATAATTAAGTAATAAGTCAAAATTATATTATTTACTATATATCAGGGAGGGAAAATTAATTGGATAATACACAGAATATAAGCGCCGAACTTGTTAAAAATCTGCGGCAGATGACCGGAGCAGGTTTCGTAGATTGTAAAAACGTACTTGTAGAAACCGGAGGAGACCTTGAAAAAGCCGTAGAAGTGCTAAGAAAGAAAGGTCTTGCGAAAGCCCAGAAAAAAGCCGGCAGAGAAGCTAAAGAAGGTTTAATATATTCTTATATACATGCGGGCGGAAGAATAGGCGTTCTTTTAGAAATAAACTGCGAAACCGATTTTGTGGCAAGAACGAACGAATTTCAGGAACTTACCAAAAATATCGCCATGCATATCGCGGCTTCAAACCCTCTTTATATAAAAAGAGACGCGGTTCAACCCGAAGTTATAGCTAAGGAAAAAGAGATATATAGAGAACAGCTTGCCAATATGGATAAACCTCAGGCGGTAAAAGAAAAAATAATAGAAGGCAAACTTGAAAAATACTATCAGGAAGTTTGTCTTTTAGAGCAGGCTTTTATAAAAGATCCGTCTAAAAATATAGCCTCTATTATAGACAACGAAATAGCTAAATTAGGAGAAAATATCATTTTAAAAAGATTTGTTCGTTATCAGCTTGGTGAATAATGGGTCTTAATTACAAAAGGATACTTTTAAAAGTCAGCGGCGAAGCGCTTGCCGGCGAAAGCAAGTGCGGGATAGATCCCGAGATAATCAATTTCGTATCTCTGGAAATAAAATCCGTCGTTTCGGAAGGCGCAGAAATTGCCGTAGTTATAGGCGGCGGCAATATTTTCAGGGGATTTGGAAGTTCCTCCAAAGATTTAGGAATAGAACGGACGCAAGGCGATTATATGGGCATGCTTGCCACCGTCATAAACGCCTTAGCCCTTCAGGCGAGCCTTGAAGATAACGGCGTAATTTCAAGGGTTCAGACGGCTATCGCTATGCAGCAGGTTGCCGAACCTTATATACGCCGAAGGGCATTGCGCCATTTAGAAAAAAAAAGAGTGGTGATTTTTGCGGCTGGAACAGGCAATCCTTACTTTACTACAGATACGGCGGCATCGTTGAGGGCAATGGAAATTCATGCCGACGTTATATTAAAAGCTACAAAAATAGACGGCGTATATACGGAAGATCCTTTAATTAACAAAGATGCCCTTAAATTCGAGAGGCTTTCATATATAGACGTCCTGAATAAAAATTTAAAAGTTATGGATTCTACTTCTATATCTTTATGCATGGACAATGCTCTGCCTATAGTCGTTTTTAATTTGCTCGGCAAAGGAAATCTTTTAAAAGTGGTCAAAGGAGAATCCATAGGAACGATAATATCAAAGGCAAATATTTAATTTAGGAGCTTATGTTATGGACGAAAGTGCATTTGTCAATGAAACAAAAGCAAAGATGAGCCATGCTATAGAGGCTTACAAAGCGGAACTTGCAAAAATCAGGACGGGCAGAGCTTCTACGGGATTAATAGAAGCGGTCAACGTCGAATATTACGGTTCGGTTTCCCCTATAATAAGGCTTGCTTCGATATCTATTCCGGACAGCAGAACTATTACTATAAATCCATGGGACGCAGGTTCTCTTCCGGCTATCGAAAAAGCTATACAAAAATACGACCCTTCTTTAAATCCTTCAAACGACGGGAAAAGCATAAGCATAATAATACCGGCTTTAACTCAAGAAAGGCGCAAAGAAATAACAAAACAGGTCGGCAAGTTATCAGAATCTATAAAACAAGAAATCAGAAATTTCAGGAGACTTGCAAACGAAAAGATAAAATCTTCCGAAAAATCTAAGGAAATATCCGAAGACCAGTCTTTTAAAATTCAAAAAAAAGTGCAGGATTTGACGGATAATTTTATTAAAGAAATAGACGAAATTACAAAGCGTAAAGAAAAAGAAATATCAGAGGTATGATCTTTAAAAATCTTCCAGGGCATATCGCTATTATTATGGACGGAAACGGCAGATGGGCGCAGAAAAGAAATTTAGACAGAATATACGGGCATCTTGAAGGAATAAAGTCTTTAAAATCCGTCGTAAAAGGCGTTATAGATTATAAAATTAAATATCTTACAGTTTACGCTTTTTCGTCGGAAAACTGGCAGAGACCGGAAGAAGAAGTAGATTATTTAATGGAACTTCTTGAGCAATATATAGAAATAGAACTTCCTTATCTTATAAAAAATAAAATCAGGCTTAATTTTATCGGAAATTTAGAAAAACTGCCGGAAAAATCAAAAATTGCGGTGTCGAGAGCCATAGACAAAACAAAAAACGGTTCCGAATTGATTTTAACGCTTGCGATAAGTTACGGCTCCAAGGAAGAAATATTAAATGCCGTTAGAAAAATATCGGAAGACGTTAAAAAAAAATCAATAGAGTTAACCGATATAGACGGCAAACTTTTTTCTAATTATCTATATACGGCCGGAATTCCCGACCCCGACCTTATAATCAGGACGAGCGGAGAAGAAAGGCTGTCCAATTTTATGCTTTATCAGGCTGCATATGCGGAACTTTATTTCACTAAAACTTTGTGGCCGGATTTTAGAAAGAAAAATTTAATAGCTGCATTAAAAAATTACGAAAAAAGGTCAAGGCGATTTGGAAAAACCTAATTTCGACCCTAAAAGATTTATATTCGGCATTATATTCGGCGTAGTTATAATTTTATCTATATTTCTGCTGAATATATATGAATTTTTCATAGTTTCTGCCGTTATGACGGCGCTTTCCGTTTACGAAATATATTCTATTTTCGATTTGTCGGAATATAAATATTTTATACTCCCCGAATTGCTTGCTATTTTAACTTCATTCTCTTTTGCCTTTTTGAAAGACGGCGCTTTTATATTTATTTTGTTTTTTTCCGTTTTTTTAATTTTTTTAAAAAACGTACTTTCTTTTAAAAACGATTTTGGAAAAACCTTATTCATAGATCTGTTTTCAGTAATTTATACCGGCTTTCTTATATCTTTCCTCGTTAAAATTTTTGCAATTTCCGGAGGCAGAATGCTTATTCTGCTTTTATTTATACTTGTATGGGCATCCGATATTTTTGCTTATTACGGCGGCAGACATTTCGGCAGGCATAAGCTTATCGTTTCTTTAAGTCCTAAAAAAACGACAGAGGGAGCCGTCATAGGTTTTTTAGCCGCCGTCCTCACGGCTCTTTTATTTAGGATATTTATAAGCGAATATAAGGAATTTACCTTTCTTTCATTTATATTTTTGTCTTCCGTTACTATTATAGCCGGAATGTTTGGTGATTTAACGGAATCTTTAATTAAAAGGATGGGCGGAAAAAAGGATTCTGGATATTTAATTCCGGGCCACGGCGGTATTTTAGACAGAATAGACAGCCTGATACTTGCCGCCCCGTTTTTTTATTACATTTCGATTTTTTGCTCAAAATAAAAAATAATCGACATGCATTAAATAAATATACATTATATATATTATGCGAAATATATTTCTTGCCGGTTCTACCGGTTCTATAGGCAGAAATGCCGTAAACGTAGCCGTCTCATATCCGGATTTACTTGCCGTAAAAGGCGTTGCGGCGGGGCATTTTACGCAGGAGTTAAAAGAACAAGTTATAAAGCTTAAACCTTTATACTGCGTTCTTTCTTCAAAAACGGAGTGCGATAAGGCTAAAGAAGGCTTAAAAAACGTCAAAGGCGTTAAGGCTAAATTTATTTTCGGCGAAGAAGGACTGCATGAAGCGGTTTCCGACGGAGTATTCGACGTTGTATTAAACGCTATAAGCGGTTCCGCGGGGCTTTTGCTTTCTTACCGGAGTCTTGCGGCAGGCAAAGACCTTGCGCTTGCGAATAAAGAATCCATGGTTATGGCAGGCGATATTCTGAATAAAACGGCAAAAAACCATAAAGCTAAGATAATTCCGGTAGATTCCGAGCATTCGGCTCTTTTTCAATGTCTTAAAAGCGGAGTTAAGAGGGACGTTAAAAAATTAATCCTTACGGCATCGGGAGGTCCCTTTTACGGCAAGGACAAAAATTATTTCAAGAATATAACCGTCGATATGGCATTGAATCATCCTAAATGGAAGATGGGAAAGAAGATAACCGTAGATTCTTCCACGCTTGCCAATAAAGGGCTTGAAATAATAGAAGCTTCGTTTTTATTCGGTTTTAAAGAAGACAAAATCGACGTCGTTATACATCCGCAGGCGGTAGTTCATTCGATGGTCGAATTTATGGACGGTACGTTAATAGCCCAGATGGGAGATGCCGATATGAAAGGTCCGATAGGTTATGCGCTGTCTTATCCGCGCCGCTTCCATAATCTCATGAAACCGATAGATTTGACCGAAATTGCAAGACTGGATTTTTTTGCGCCTGACGACGAGAAATTCCCGTTTTTAAATATCGCAAGGCGTTCTTTACGGGAAGGCAAGAGCATGCCGGCGGTTTTTTGCGAAGCCAACGAGATTTTTGTTCATTCTTTTTTAAACCGAAAAATATCTTTTAATAAAATCGCCCGGAACGTTTTGTCGGTAATGCAAAAGCATAAACCGTTCGAATTAAAAACAATAGAAGACGTCATAGAAGCGAAAAAGCAGGCAGAATCTCTTTCAAAAAAGCTAATTTCTGATACTTAGTGTGACTTGGACAGACAGGAAAACATGCAAAAAAATCCCGACTTTTCTGCAAAATTGTTGTATAATATACAATTAAACAATCAAACAAAAAATAAATCTAAAACCTTAATCCTGCAATAAAACAACAAAAAACTTATTGATTGTGTTATAATGAGTAGAAAAATGTGAGAAAAAGGTGTCGGATTTTATTTTACGCATAAGAATAGAAATAACTAAAAGATAGAAAAATTTTGCGTAAAATTAATCTGACACCTTTTTCTAATGCAGGATTAAGGTAAAAATTAAATATGAACGGACTGGAGGATTTATGATAATAGAATCTTATCTCGGTAAATATCCTAAGATAGACGAAACGGCGTATATGTCGCAAAACGTCGTAATCGTAGGGGACGTCGAAATAGGAAAGGGTTGCAGCGTCTGGTACGGTTCGGTTATCAGGGGCGACGTGCACTACATTAAAATAGGCGAAAATACAAACGTTCAGGACAACAGCGTTCTTCACGTACAGCACGATACCGGTCCTTTGATAATTGGCAGGGGCGTTACCATAGGGCATAACGTCAATCTTCACGGGTGCGAGATAGGCGATAACTGTCTTATAGGAATAGGCGCCATAGTTTTAACCGGAGCTAAAATCGGCAAAAACTGCATAATTGCCGCAGGGGCTTTAATTAAAGAAAATGCGGTTATACCCGAAGGTTCTTTGGTAGCCGGACTGCCCGGCGTAATCAAAAAAAATCTGAGCGAAAAAGAGATAGACTCAATAAGGGAATCTGCGAATAATTACGTTAAATACGTTAAAAATTACAGGGGAGAATAGATTGGTTTCAAACTCGGCCTCAGATACTAAATTCAAAGCATCTATAGATATCGGGACAAATACTATAAGGTGCCTTATAACCGGTCAAGAAAATAATTTTTTAAGTCCCGATTACGTGGATATGAAAATTATCAGGCTGGGCGAAAATTTCAAAAAAGAAGGAGTAATAACCCAAAATTCAATAAACAGGCTCAAAAAAGCTTTGAAAGTTTATATAGAAGAAATTAGAAATTTCGGCATAAAGCCGGAGAATGTAGTTATAACCGGCACAAGCGTGTTGAGGGACGCTCCTAACGCTGAAGAAGTAAAAAATATAATTTTTAGGGAATTCGGTTTCAATCTTGAAATTATAAGCGGAGAAAAAGAGGCTTTAATAACTTTAAAAGGAATTTCTAAATGTTTTAACGGTATTAACGAATTTTATTCAATAGACATAGGAGGCGGTTCTACGGAATACGTCTGCGTTAAAAACGGAGCGCCTTTATGGAAATACAGCCTGAATATGGGCGTAGTACATCTTACGGAAGAAGTTGTTAAAACCGACCCGGTGTCCGAAGAAAATTTAAAGGAATTGGAAAGCCGCATAGAACAAAAATTAAACCCGCTAAAAGCCGAAATAATTGAAAGCGGTTTTGTTTTCAAGCCTATGACTCTTTTCGGGACTGCCGGAACAGCGACTACTCTTGCGATGGTAGATTTAAATATGAAGAGCTACCAAAGGCTTAAAGTACACGGATATTTCGTGAGCAGGGAAAAAACCGCCGGAATTTACAGAAAATTTGCTTCCGCAAAAATATCCGACAGGTTGAAAATTGACGGCGTAGAAACAGGAAGGGAAGACCTTGTTCTCGCCGGAGCGGCTATAATGTTAAAGAGCATAGATTTTTTTGAGGTTTCCGGTTTTACCGTTTCGGAATGCGGACTGTTGGAAGGACTTATAAGTTAAACAATAAAGAGGGAAATTTAAAATGAAAGAGATTATTACGGAATCGCTGAGTTTCGACGATGTTTTGATAGTACCCGATTATTCGGAAATACTTCCGAAGGACGTAGATTTAAAGACTAAATTTTCAAGAAATATAGACCTTAATATTCCTTTGGTGAGCGCCGCCATGGATACCGTCACCGAAGCAGAAACGGCAATTTCGCTTGCGCGTGAAGGCGGTATCGGCGTAATACATAAAAATCTGACCGTTCAGCAGCAGAAAGCCGAAGTCGAAAGGGTTAAGAAATCCGAAAGCGGTATGATAACTAACCCCGTGAAAGTTAATCCCGACGATAAAATATCTTATGCTTTGGATATTATGAAAAAATTTATGATTTCTGGCGTGCCGGTAGTAAAAGGCGATAAATTAGTAGGAATACTTACGAACAGGGATTTGCGGTTTTCGGTCAACCTTGACGAAAAAGTCGCAGACGTAATGACGAAAGAGCATCTCGTTACGGTGCCGGTCGGAACTACGCTTGAAGAAGCCAAAAAAACGCTGCACGAAAAAAAAATAGAAAAACTTTTGGTCATTGATGACGATTATAATTTAAAAGGACTTATAACTATAAAAGACATAGAAAAAATTAAAAAATATCCTAATTCTTGCAAAGATTCTCTGGGAAGGTTAAGGGTAGCGGCCGCCGTAGGCATTGCCAAGGATACGGAAGAAAGAGTAGAGGCGCTCGCCGAAGCCGAAGCAGATGCGGTAGTAATCGATACTGCGCACGGATATTCAAAAGGCGTCATAGATATGGTAAAATATCTGAAAAAACGTTATAAAATGGATATAATAGCCGGCAATATAGCCACTAAAGAAGCCGCAAAAGCTTTAGCGGATGCCGGAGTGGACGCAGTAAAAGTCGGCATAGGACCGGGCTCCATATGCACTACCAGAGTCGTTGCGGGCGTCGGCGTTCCCCAGCTATCCGCCATAATCGAATGTTCGGAAATTTACGATAAAAACGGCATTCCCGTCATTGCGGACGGAGGAATAAAATTTTCCGGCGATATTTCTAAAGCTATAGCCGGCGGGGCAAACAGCGTTATGATTGGCAACCTCTTTGCCGGTACCGAAGAAAGCCCCGGCGAAACCATAATTTATCAGGGGCGAAGCTATAAAGTATACAGAGGCATGGGTTCGCTCGGCGCAATGGTAAGCGGTTCCAAAGACAGATATTTTCAAACGCATATAAAGGACGAATCTAAATTCGTTCCCGAAGGCATAGAAGGAAGAGTTCCTTATAAAGGCAGCCTTTCCGATTCAGTAAATCAGCTTACGGGAGGCTTAAGGGCGGGAATGGGATATTGCGGAGCCCGTTCTATACAGGAACTTAGAACAAAGACCAGATTTATTAAGATAACTTCTTCGGGACTAAAAGAGAGCCATGTTCACGACGTCATTATAACAAGGGAGGCGCCTAATTACAGGTTAGATTAATCGATGGGAATAAATTCTAAAATACTTATTATAGATTTCGGTTCGCAATATACCCAGCTTATTGCAAGGAAAATCAGGGAAAGCAAGGTTTATTGCGAGATATATCCCTATAATTCTCCGTTAAGCAAAATTAAACAATACAATGCAAATGCAATTATACTTTCCGGTGGGCCGTCTTCGGTTTACGATAAAAATGCTCCCGTAATTTCTAAGGATTTATTTAAATTAAACGTTCCTTTCTTAGGCATATGTTACGGCATGCAGATTATGGCGCATCTACTAGGCGGAGAGGTCAAACCGGCTAAAAACAGGGAATACGGCCATTCTAAACTTGAAATACTTCGTAAGAGCAGCCTTTTAAAAGGGTGCGGCAAATCCAGTTTGGTATGGATGAGCCACGGCGACGTCATAGTGAAAATTCCGACAGGTTTTAAAATAACGGCGCAGACGGAAACCTGCGATACCGCGGCATTTGAATATCCGGAAAAAAAATTTTACGGACTGCAGTTTCATCCCGAAGTGGTCCACACCGAATGCGGGACTGATATATTAAATAATTTTTTGTTTAAAATATCAGGCGTTAAAGGCGACTGGGAACTGGAAGATTTTATATCCGACAAAGTAGGAGAAATCAGGAAAAAAACCGGCGGGGCAAAAGCTATATGTGCTCTTTCGGGAGGAGTCGATTCTACGGTAGCGGCGGTTATTACCAACAGGGCTATAGGCGGCAACCTTAAATGCATATTTGT
>JAJYKQ010000139.1 GCA_021788495.1 bacterium
TAGATTTACTGGGAGATTTTAATATTAATTTAATCGGGGAATATAACATAAAAGGGGAACTATTTTTAATAAAAAAAGCGTTAAAATCTATAGGGATAAATGTTCTTTCGACTATTACCGGCGATTCCACGATAGAAGAAATAATGTATTCGCATAAAGCCGAGCTTAACGTCGTAATATGTTCCAAAGCTTTGGTATATCTGGCAAGAAAAATGAAGGAAAAATTTGGAATTCCTTATATCGAAGAATCGTTTTTCGGCATGACTTCAACCAGTAAGGCGGTTATAGATATAGTAAATTCCATCGGAAATATGGAACTCGTAAAGAAGGCAAAAGATTATATTAAAATGATGACGAAAAAAACCGAAGAAAAAACTTACGGATATAAGAAATTTTTAACGGGCAAAAAAGTTCTTTTATATACCGGCGGGGTTAAAAGCTGGTCGCTGATTTCCGCCTTAAACGACTTAGGTTTGAGGGTTATCGCCACCGGCATTAAAAAAAGCACCGATGAAGATAAGCTAAGGATAATAAAGGAATTCGATAAAAACGGAAATATAATAATGCTCGATAACGGCAATCCCGTAAATCTTATTCAAATAGCAAAGGAAAACAATGCCGATATCATACTTGCGGGAGGGAGGAATCAATATACGGCAATAAAATCCCTCATTCCGTTTTTAGACGTAAATCAGGAAAGATTAGAACCATATGTATCTTATGAAGGTATGGAATGTATGGCAAGATTGATTTATTCGGAAATTAAAAATCCTCTATTCAAATTATTGAAAGAATCGATATAAAAAATATAAAAATAAAATTATGGCGAATCTAATTAGAAATATCGAAATTAATCCTTTAAAAACAAGTTCGTCGTTAGGCGCGGCAGTCTTTTTTCTGGGACTGAAAAATGCGGTCGTCCTTATGCACGGAGCCGTCGGCTGTGCAAGTTTTGACAAGGTAACGCTGACGAAGCATTTTCGCGAAAACATTCCGATAGTTACCACTGCCTTAAACGAATCGGGAGCAATTTTGGACGGAAAAGATTTTTTAATATCCGGAATTAAAAACGTTTACGAAAAAATGAAGCCGGATTTCATAGGGATTGCATCGTCGGGTCTTACCGAAACAAACGGCGAAGATATCGCCGGCATTATTAAAGATTTTAAAGGCGGGCTCGATACTCCCTTTGCGGACCTGATTTACGCAGGTACTCCGGATTATAAGGGCGGCTTTGAAGACGGTTATATTGCTGCAATGTCGTCGCTGTTAGCCGAAACATTAAATAAAAACGGCAAATCGATTAAAAAATCTAATAAAACGGTAAAAAGCATAAATGTTTTTTGTCCATCTTCATTTACCCCTCAGGATTTTTTGGAACTTCGCGAAGCTTTAGATTATTTTGGCTTAAAACCTCTTATGATACCGGATTTAGGTTTGTCGTTAGGCGGTCATCTGGACGAGAGGGGGTATCTGCAAACTACGGCAGACGGATTGGACGCAAAAGATTTACCGGATATTTATAGCGGCCAATTTAATTTAATAATAGGTTTGAGCCTTAAAGACGCCGTAAAAAACATTGAAGGATCGACGGGGTTAAAGACATATTATTTCCCTAATATATGCGGCCTGAAAAACAGCGATAAATTTTTTAATCTTCTTTCTAAAACGACGGGCAAAGAAATTCCGGAAAAATATAAAAGGCAGAGAAGCCGGCTTATGGATGCATATTTAGATTCGCATTTTTATTTTTCGGGAAAAGAAATCGCGCTGGCTCTCGGAGTAGATCTTTTAGACTCTTTCTCTTCCGTTTATTCGGAAATCGGCGCAAATTTAAAACTCGGAATAACGACAAAGGTTATAGGCGATATTAGACATAGATTTTTAGATTTGCGCGAAGGCGATTTAGATATGCTTGATACCTGCGGGAACGTGGATATGATAGTTTCAAATTCCAACGCAAAATTTTATGCCGAAAATTTAGGCATACCTTTGCTTAGAGCGGGGTTTCCGATAATAGACGAAATAGGGCATAATTATAAACATTATATACTTTACGGGGGAGCTATAAACCTTGCCGTTGAAAGCGCAAATTTACTGAATAAAGAATAATATTTAAGTTTAATTTAAAAAGATAGGAGAGGTTGAAATGAAAGTAGGCTTTGCGACAAATGATAATATTTTAATCAATGACCACTTTGGATGGGCTAAAAATTTTGCGGTATATGAAATTAACGGGGACGGTTTTAAATTTTTGGAAAACAGATATTTCGAAGAAGAGATTGAAGAACTTAGTAAGATAGATAAAAAAATCGAAGGGTTGCGGGATTTAAAGATTATCTTCGTGGAAAGCATCGGCGGCACGGCGGCCGCCCGTGTCGTAAAATCCGGCATCCATCCGATTAAATCTAAGCCTAACGATAAAATAGAATCGGTTATGGAAGAGCTTCAGGCGGTTTTATCAAAAAACCCGCCTCCGTGGCTGAAAAAGATTATTCTTAAAGAAAGTGGCACAAATCTTGCAAATTCATAAATTATGGAAGACGAAA
>JAJYKQ010000140.1 GCA_021788495.1 bacterium
CAAGTTGAAAATATACCTCCGGAACCGAATTTTCCCTTAAAAACCGGCTTAATTTTTTATTGACGTCGCTTATATAAACAAGTCCCAAAATTTTATAAGCGTTTATTAATTCCTTCTTAAACGATCCGTACATGGTTAAATAAGGCAGGCTCTTTAATTTTGCAATTTCAGGCATATATCCGTTAAAACGGTCATATAATTCTTCCCATTTTTCGGAATAACCGGCGGAATTTTTATTATTTTTATACGGAAACCCTTTGCGGTCGTTTACTAATCCGAAATAGTTTTTATCGTTTAAATAAAGTTTAATTTTTTCTATAGTTTCCGGTTTAAACCTGCCGTTAATTTCCAAGCCTTCTTTTTCCGCCGCTTCAAGCAAGAATTTAAGTCCGTCTATTACCGGTTTTAAATTTTCGTCTAATTTTTCCTGAACCGAAAAATCGGCAATAAATTCGGAATTATAATCCGATTCGATTTCCAGCAGGCGTTTCATCTCATTTTTAATCTTGTCCGCCGGATTAAAATCGATTCCGTCCCTGCTTATATTCCTTGAGAGCAAGTCTAAAAATTTTTCTAAAACGCCTTGTTCGGCCGACTCTATCATTTTTAAGACTGCATAATCGGTAATGCCGGAACTTTCGGTAGATATTTCAAAATCCGGAGGCAGCCCCATTTCGGCGGCAGACGCTTTAAGTATCTTCGACGTAAAACTGTCTATGGTTCTTATCTGAAAATCGTGATAGTTCGAAAGTATATTATCTATTAAGTTTTCCGCAGCTTTAGAGGCAAACGCGGCAGCGGAGGCTGAAGTATCGCCGCCGAAAGAAGTGATATCATAAATATAACTTAGGGTATCGGCATCCAGCAAACCCAAATTTAAAGATTTTAATTTCTTTAAAACCTGAGTCTTCATCTCTTTTGCAGAATTGTTGGTAAAAGTAATGCCCAGTATATTTGCAAGATTATTGTTTTTAATATTGCGGCGGGACAGCAAAAACTGCAGAACGCGAAGGGTAAGCGTATAGGTTTTGCCGGAACCGGCGGACGCTTCTACGGAATAAATATGCGGAAAACGCAGTTCCGTATCTTTTTCCAAAGTTTCGTTAATTTTGCCGTCCATTATAGTTTTAACTTTTTATTTATTATTTTTTTATTTATTATTTTGATTTAATTTTTATTTGAATTTTTCAAATCATCCAAAAGGTTTATAGATTCAAACGCCATCTGAAGTTCTTCATCGGTATGGACGGCAAAAACTTTTACCGAAGAAGACTCGTCGTTTATAGGTTTAACAGAGTCGTCGATATTTACCGTGCCGAACGGATTATGCGACTGAAAATA
Source organism: bacterium (assembly GCA_021788495.1). The sequence continues at coordinate 1,342 of JAJYKQ010000140.1, forward strand.
CTTTGCGGCGGCTGTGTTTTTTTCGCCGTCTAATTTTAAACCAAGATAAGTAAGATTGTCGCAGACTTCTTTTCTAAGCGGACCTGAGTTTTCGCCTATTCCACCAGTAAAAACAAGCGCGTCTATACCGTTTAAAACTGCGGCATACTGCCCTATAAATTTTATTATTCTGTATATATACATTTTTAAGGCAAGTTTTGAATATTCGTCGTCAAACTCAGTTAATTCTTTAAAATCATAAGTTTTTTTGGATATTCCTAGAAGACCGCTTTTCTTGTTTAAAATTTTATTTAAGTCGTCATCCGTCAAATTAAGTTTTTTCTTTAAAATAAACGGCACTTCAGGGTCTATATTTCCGCATCTCGTCCCCATCATAAGACCTTCGAGCGGCGTGTAACCCATAGAAGTGTCTACGGACTTTCCGTTATTAACGGCACAGACGCTTGCCCCGTTTCCGAGATGACAGATAACCATTTTTTTTATGGCATTTTTATCGCCGTATTTATATTTATTATAAATATTAAATAAATTTACTATAAACGCATATGAAATTCCGTGAAAACCGTATTTTTTTATGCCCATCTTCTCGTAATATTCTATTGGAATAGGATAAATCGCCGCATAGTCCGGAACGCCTGCGTGAAAAGCGGTATCGAATATGCATACTTGGCGTGCATCAGGCATAAGCGATTTCATTACTTCAAGCCCCTTGAGGTTGGAAGGGTTATGAAGCGGCGCGATGTCGTTTAGTTCGGCTAATTTTTTAACGTCTTCGCCGCCGGCTATAAGAGGTTTAACGTAATCTTTACCGCCGTGAACGTATCTGTGTGCAACTAAAACATTATAAGACGCAGACTGACCTTTCTTTTCGGATTCTTTAGTTAAATCGTTAATGAAGGCTATTTTTTGTAAAATAAATTTAAGCGCAGTTTCATGATCCGAAAAATTTCGTTTTTCGTTTTCGGTTTTGTTTTTATCTTTAAGATAAAAAGAGCCGTATTCCGTCCCTATCTCTTCTATCCTGCAGGACAAGACTCTGTCTATATTATTTAGCGGCGATACGCCGTTTTTTGAATCTGCCGAATAATCCGAAAAGTTAAAAACGGAAAATTTTATTGACGAACTGCCGCTGTTAATCGATATTATTTTTAAATTTTCGGTAAGCATTCTGAATATTTTCGAAAAAAAATAGATAAAT
>JAJYKQ010000141.1 GCA_021788495.1 bacterium
AGAATTTCTAAATCGGGATTTGGGTCATTACTCTTGCCTTATTTATTCCGTTCTATTCCGTAAGGTCCGTTCGGATATTTTTCCGCTAATATATAAAGCCGTTCTTTTAAAGGCTTATCCGGATAAAGACGCTCTATCAGCCTTTCTATCTCTTCGTCTTCCGATGATTTACAACAGAGCCAGTATTCAAAGGGGTCAGGTGAATTTCTTATTACCGCCGAATCTTTTCCGAATTTTAAAAAGTATTCGGCATAATGCCCTTTAACCACTTTAAGGTTTTTTACTATATCCATCTCTTTTCCATTCAGGCCGCATAGCCTTAAATCATCCGTCGAAACGCCGCCGTCAAGCTGGCAGAATATTTTTACCGACGAATTTTCTATAATGCTTTTGCCGATGTTGCCCGCCTTTAAAAGGTCGCCCGGTTCCTGAGTTATGCTCCATACCATAGAACCCCACTTTGCCGAAGTCTTATAAAGGTGCATTATCAGCTCCGAAATCTTCGGGTCGTTCATAAATTCCCAGCATTCGTCGTAAAAGAAAAAAACTTTTGCCGATTTATCGTACATTTTTTTAAAAGATATATTTTTTATAATAGCAAATACTACTTTTTGAAGGTCTTCATGCCCTTTTAACTTTTGAAGGTCGAATATTACTATTTTATTATCTATATTTATGCCGTTTTTTCTGTTAATCAGCATTCCGTAAGGGGAAGAAATATCAGTCCATTGGAATAAATTTTTTCCCATTTCCATAGCTCTTTTTTTATCCGAAATATCCCTTGCCTCTCCGTAATCAAATAAAATATTGTTAATATCGGATATTACCGGCATATCGTCCATATCGGCTATTCCGTCGTATGCCGCCTGAATAGCCCGTGTTATGATAGTCTTATCGTTAGGCGATAAATTTTTTTCCGGTTCAACCATTAATCCAATTATTCCCGTCAGGAAAACCATAATATCGGGGTCAAACGTCTCCTCGCCGTTCACTTCCTTAACGGCGTATTTCTTCGGAGGAAACGGATTTATACAATAGCTTCCGTCCAAATCTATCTCTATATAATCGCCTTTGAATATTTTGCAGAATTTTTTATAAGTTCCTCCTATATCGACCCCTATAATATGATAATTATCTCCCGATATATAAAAATTGCTTAGAAATCCGTTCAGCATGAATCCTTTTCCGCTTCTCGTCTTTCCGAAGACTATTCCGTGCTTTGACGGGAGGCGGTTGTTGTAAAGGTCTAATTTTACGGCTTCTCCCCTGTCGTTTATCAACGGAACGGCGCAATTTTCGGTTCCGGCGAAACCCTCGTTCAGCGGAAAAAATGCCGCCGCCGAAGAAGAAATAGAGGTTTTAAACCGTCTGTTAAAACGGGACTGCCCGGGAAGAAAAGAGAAAAAAAGGTTGTGATGCTCCATATTGTCTATTATGCCTTCCATTCCGTTATAGTTTTTAAACGATTCAAGAAGTTTTACGGCTCTCAAACCGAGTTCGTCTAAATTTTTAGATTTGATTCTTGCGCATAAAGAAAACTCCACCACTTTCTTTTGAAGTTTGGAAACCGATTTTAAAAACTCGTCCAACTGCTCCGTAATATTTGCGCCCTTATAATCCGTATATCCCCCGCCTGCCGCTTCGGTCAGGCTTGCCTTTATATTTCTGTCCGTTTGTATTTTTTCTATCGTTTTTTCCTGTTCGGGAATATTAAAGGCGACGGAAATATCGTAAGGAAAAAAATCTTCCGCAGAACCGCCGATATTTAAAACGGACGTTATGCCGAAAGAATCGACGCTCGACGGAAGCCTGTGCATATTTATAAATTTATAATAGTATCCGTCGAGATAGAAAAAATCCTTTTTAACTTCCGCGCAGGAATATATAAGCTGGCTCCTGAAAGTAGAACCGTCCAACATATCTTCCCATCGCGGCGCTTTAACTTCGGCAGACCTGCAGGGATTTAACTCGGCATAAAAATAATCGATAAGCTCCTGATTGCCCATCCTCTTCAAGCCTATATCGAGTCTCGAAGATATAAAGCTAAGATTATTTTCGATATTTACTAATTTTTTTTCGATAATCTCCTTGTCTGCAAGCGCATTATTTATAGAAACGGAATTAACGGCTCCCGCAAAATTGAATTTAAACAATCCGGCGGCGTAATCCGAAACTTTAGTAAAAATATCTATCCCTTTTTCTTTTGCCTGCGGTAAATTTAAACCGTTAAAAGAACAGAACAGGTATATCTTAATATTTTTAATGGATTTTGCTTTTAAATGTTTGATTTTATTTTCTTTAATATATTTAAAATCTTCGGGCGGCACTGACGACGTTTCATAATTAGAAATAAAGGGGTCGTTTTTGTCCTCTATCTTGTAAATCCATTGAAGGTTTATATTTTCGTCCATAAGATTCAGCAGAAGGTCGTTTACATATGCCGCATCGTTAACAATTTCGTTTCCGGCAAGATAATAATCGAAACCTCTGACTAAGAAGCCCATGGTAAAAGACCCG
>JAJYKQ010000142.1 GCA_021788495.1 bacterium
CTATATCTCCCTTCCATTTCCGAAACAGCCCATTTAAGCGCTATACCTGCTTTTTTTGCATCGTAAACGACATCGCTTATCAGATGCGGCAGGTTTTCAAAGGGGGTCAGTTCCAATCTTTTAGGGTCTATCATTAAAAAATTCAGCTCTTCGTAGCTTGCCTTAAAAAGAAGGCTCATTACTAATGTATTTATAAAAACGCTTTTTCCGGCGCCGGTAGCACCCGCGATTAATAAATGAGGCGCCTTTGCAATATCGAACAGCACGCTGCCTCCGGTAGTATTCTTTCCGAGAATTATCGTAAGCAAAGATTTTGAATCTACAAAATCTTTCGAATTTAAAATTTCCGAAAAGAAAACTGTTTCCCTTTTATTATTTGGAACTTCGATGCCTACGGCGGACTTGCCTTCTATGACTCCGGTTATCCTTACCGGCTTTGATTTTAGCGCCATCGTTAAGTCTTCCGAAAGCGACAGTATCCTTCCCACTTTGACCCCGCTTGCCGGTTCAAACTCATACATGGTTATAATAGGACCGGGATTTATTCCGGTTACTTTTCCTTTAACCCCAAAATCCGTAAGTTTTTTTTCTATTAACGTCGCATTTCCTAAAAGGGATAACTTGTCCGGTTTTTGAATATCTTTTGCCGCTGTTTCGCTGTTTATTAATGAAACCGGGGGTATTTTTGCATCCCTGTCGTCGATAAAATCGAATGTGCCGTCCTTTTCCGTTATAGGTTCGCCGCTTACAACTTCGGCTTCCTCTTTTTTTTCTAAATCGTCTATAAGCTCTTCCCTCGTCCCCCCAAATAGCTCTTTATTTAAAACAAAACTTTTTTTCCTTTTTTTAAGCCCCTTTCTTTTCTCAAATCTTAATTTTAACGAAGAAAAAAAACTTGCCGCCTTAATAAACGGCAAGCGAAGATTTAACCATTTAATTTTTTTTATGTCTATTTTGGACAGATTATAAATATAATTAAAATATCCGGCGGCGCGTTCATGATTGATTTTTTTAAAAAAAATATAAAACGAGGAAAGAAAAAGCAAAAGGGTTATTATTATAGTTCCGGCTTCGCCGAAAAATTTAAAAAGACCGCCGTAAACCCCTCTGCCGATTAATCCTCCGCCTGATATAATAAAGCCGTGATATAAAATTTTAGGAAACAGGCGGTATAAAAAAATCGATAAGGCAAAGAGGGCTATTAAGATTCCTGCATAAAATCTTTTAATTAAGGGCTTGTTCAATATTAAAACAACCCCGGCCAATAATATAAAAAGGATTATCGGGAAAGATACCAGCCCGAATATTGTCAATAAATAGTTTGATAAAATACCGCCGAAGAACCCGCCCAGGTTTGTTTTATGAACCGTTGAAATCGAATATGAATTAAAGGTTTGCTGAAGTATATCGTATGAATAAAGGGACAACAGGGAATATACGGAAAAAAATATAATTAATACTCCCCATATTGTCCTTTTATGGCTTGACATAATTTAAATGAACTCTTCCGTTGCGAAATAAGGCTTTAAGGCATCGGGAATTTTTATATAACCGTCTTCGGTCTGGTAATTTTCTATTATCGCAATCATTACTCTCGGAAGGGCAAGCCCTGAACCGTTTAACGTTGAAACGAACTCGGCTTTTGATTTTTTATCCCTTTTAAATTTTATGTTTGCTCTTCTTGCCTGAAAAGAACCGAAATTGGAGCATGAACTCACTTCAAGCCATTCGTTTATTCCGGGGGCGTAAACTTCGATGTCGAATTTTTCGCTTGCGGTGAAACTTAAATCGCCGGTGCATATCCTGACGAGCCTGTGGGGAATATCGAGCCTGTTTAATATATCCTGAGCGTCTGCGATAAGGCTTGATAATTCTTCTTTTGCGGTTTCGGGAGTAGTAATTTTTACGAGTTCTACCTTGTCGAATTGATGTCCTCTTTTTATCCCTTTCGTGTCTTTGCCGGCGGACAGCCGTTCTTTTCTGAAACAGGCGGTATAGGCGGCATGTTTTATAGGAAGTTTGTCTATGTCAAACACTTCATTTCTGTACATATTGGTAACCGGGACCTCAGCGGTTGGAACAAACCAGAGCCCTGAATCGTCGTCTTTATATAAATTATCGGAAAATTTTGGGAGCTGTCCCGTTCCCGTCAAACATTCTTCATTTACCATGAAAGGCGGATATATCTCTTCGTAATCATGATAAGTTATATGAACATCCAGCATAAAATTAATAAGCGCCCTCTGAAGTTTTGCAAGCCCCTTTTTTAAAATATAAAAGCGGGTGCCGGAAATTTTAACTCCTCTTTCAAAATCTATTAAATCTCTTTTTTGCCCGATTTCGTAATGGGTTTTGAGTTCGAAATTAAACTTTTTCCTTTCGTTGAAATATGAAACCGCCGTATTTCCGGTTTCGTCTTTGCCGACAGGCACATCGGGGTCGGGCAGATTTGGAACGTTAAGCATTAAAGAATTAAGTCTTTCTTCTATGGCGTTTAATTCGTCTTC
>JAJYKQ010000028.1 GCA_021788495.1 bacterium
TATCGTCTTTTCCTGAAAGCGTAGTATCCATTTCTAAAGCGGATACGTTTTTTTCTAAAGATTTTACGCCGGCGAAAATATCTTCGAGCATTTTTTCGTCGTTTTCTTCTATAGAAATATCGTATAGTTCTTTTATGTTTTTAAACTCTTCGTAAACCGAATAAAAAAGCTTCAGCTTATTTTCTATCGCCGATTTTTCTATTAATATTTCTTTGGAATAATTTATATCTTTATAAAAATCTTCTTTTGAAGAAATTTCTTCTATTTCTTTAAGCCTTTTTTCGGATATACCGACTTCAAAGCGCCCTCCGAAGTTTTTCCAATTTTTCTTCGAGGGCTTTAATATTCCTTTCTAAAAGACTTGCGTTAAAAAGCGAATCGCCCTGCGATGCTGCTATAGACATTTAAAAACCTCCGGATAAGCTATCTTTATCTTTATATTAATATTAAATTTATCTTTCGTTTTCTTTAGAAATATTTAATGCGGGAAACAATTTTAATATTAAAATGTATAGCATTGAAATTATAAAAAAAATATCCGATATATAAGCAAATATATTACCATATAATGCAAAAAAAGTCTTTCTATTAATTAATTTAACGTAACCTGTCATATATGTGCGCTTAAATATCCGGGTTTCGCCTAAAATTTTCCCGACGGGAGAAATTATTCCGCTTATGCCTGAATTTCCTGCTCGGGCGATAAACCTTTCGTTTTCTACCGCCGGAAAAACCGTCATAGACATATCCTGATAGGGAGCCGACGTTTTCCCGTACCATGCATCGTCGGTAATGCTTACGAAAAGATTTGCGCCGTTTTCGGGAAAATGCCGGACGAGGCCGTCAAAATAAGCTTCATAGCATATCATTGAGCCTATTTTTAATTGGCCGTTTTTTAAAATCCTGAATTTCTTGCCTGCCGTAAAGTTTCCTATTCCCGCTCCTCTTAAAATATGCGCCAGGAAAGGCAGTTGTTTCTTTAACGGTATATATTCTCCGAATGGAACTAAGTGATGTTTGTCGTAATAGCCGAACTTTCCTTTGCCCGTAAAAATATAATCTCTGTTATAATAGGACAAACCGCCTTTAACGAAGTTTACGCCTATAGCTCCGAAGACTATATCTATTTTATGTTTTTCGGCAAATCCGATAACCTTGTTCCAATATGAAGGATATGCCGAAATAACATACGGAAGCGCGGTTTCTGGCCATATAACCAGCCTGGGTTCATATTTCAAAGACTGCTTCGTCAATTTAAGATATATATGCGTCGTTCTTTTTCTAGTTATTTTCCACTTTTGGAACATGCCTATGTTTCCCTGAATCATGGCTACTTTCAGCGGCTTTTTATGCTTAACGAGTTTATCGACCGAATAAATATTATAATAACCGTATAGTATTACGAAAATGAAAACCGATACAACGAAAAAAAGCTCAAATAACGCCTGTTTTTTTGAAAGCCCGCTTTTTAAAAAAATAAAGCCGAAAATTGCGTAATTAATGAGGACTATTATGAATGATAACCCGAAAACGCCGATAATATTCGAGATTTGTATAAAAGGTATGTTTAAATATTGCGAACAGCCTAAGTTTTCCCATGGAAAACCGGTTAACAGCTTGGATTTCAAAAACTCGAAAAAAACCCAGCTTGAAGGGATTAAAATAAAGCTCAATTTTTTATAACGGTTTAATATAATTTTAGAAAAACCAGCAAACAAAGCTATGTAAAGAGCAAGATATGAACCAAGCAGTATAAGCGCGAAAACCGCTATATAGTAAGGCAGACCGCCGAATTTGCTAACCGTATAAACTATCCAATAAAGTATAATTAAGTATGAAACTATGCCTGCAATAAAACCGTATAAAAAAGATTCTTTAAAGTCCTTAGATTTATGGACGGCGTATAAAAGAGGGATTAAAGCAATCCACGCGAGAAACTCGAGATTAAAAACCGGAAATAATAAAGCCGTTATAATGCCAGTTAAACCCGATAGACATATATTCTTAATTTTATCGTTCCGAAAGATATTATTTAGCATCTATATTAATTAATTACTATTCCTTTTTAGATGATTCCCATAACTCGTCCAAGTTTGCGGCATCTAATTCCGAAAGCGGTTTTGCGGCTTTTTCCTCCATATATCCGAATCTTTTAATAAATTTATCAGTAGATTCATTTAAAGCCGAGCAGGGATGAATATTTAAAAGCCTTCCTAAATTTACGAGCGAAAATAATATATCGCCGTATTCTTCGGTTATTTTATTTTTATTTTCGCCTTTATCGGCATTGCCGCTTTTACGCAGTTCTTTTTTAAATTCCTCTATTTCTTCATATACTTTTTTTAAAGCATCTTCGGCATCCGCAAAGTCCAAACCCTGCCTTTTAGCTTTTTCCTGAACCATAAATGCCCTGTGCAGAGACGGCATAGATTCCGAAATATATACGGACGGTTTTTTCGGAACATCCGGTTTATTTTTCGATTTTTCCTTCTTTTCTTCTCCTTTAATCCTTTCCCAGTTTCTAAGAATAGCGTCTTCGAGGCATTCGTCTTCTTTCAAAGAAAATTTTTCGTCGAAAACGTGAGGGTGCCTTCTTATAAGTTTTTTGTTTACCGTCTCTATAACGCCGTCTATAGAAAACTCTTTTTTATCCGCATAAATATCCGATAAAAAAACGACTTGAAGAAGAAGGTCGCCGAGTTCTTCCATTATTTCGATTTTATCGCCCGAACCTATAGCTTCGACTACTTCGTAAGCTTCTTCTATGATATACGGTTTCAAGGTTTCTTCGGTCTGCTTCCTGTCCCATGGACAGCCGCTTTCCGACCTTAATTTTTTGACTATTTCGATAAGTCCGTCAAGTTTATCCGTTTTTTGTTTTTCTTTTTCAGCCATTATTGCCTTCTTTTTAAGGAAAAGCCAGATTAATTTACCGCCTTAGCTCCCCTCCTTTGAAAAAGGAGGGGAGTCGGCCAAAGGCCGACGGGGTGGTTCAAGTAAAATAAAACAATTTAAATATAAGAACGGTAATTAAAATCCCTATAACGCTTCCGGTTAAAACCTCTATTTTTGTGTGAATACCGCTGCTTATCCTTGAAAGAGCTATTATTAAAGCAAGAATAAACGTAAGCAAAGAAACTACGGGATTTAAAGTCAAAAAAGATACTATAAGCCATATAGAAAAGGCTATGGCGGCATGTCCGCTCGGAAAACCTCCTCTTAAGGGAGTGCCTTTATTGAACATAGCTTTTATTATTATTATCCCGACAAAAACAATCGATATAATTATTACGGATATATCCGAACCTTCGGTTTTTATCATATTTATCGTATAGTATATCAAATAATAAAGGTATTTGGAAAAAATTATGTATCCGACCACAAATGAACCGAATGCCGATAAAAGCACAGCGCCTGCAGCTAAATTTTTAACGGCGGCGATTTCTTCGGAATGTTCTTTTGATATAAAATCGGCAAGATATTCTATAGACGTATTAAGGGTTTCCGCAAATAAAACAAAAAAAACGGAAACAAGGACGAATAAAACATCTATTTTAGATACTTTTAAAAAAAGAGCAAGTATTATAGCGGCAAGAGCTACAGAAAAATGAATTTTCATATTTTTCTCGGTCTTGGTGGCTAAAATTATGCCCTCTATTGCGGCGTTAAAAGATTCCAACCTGTTCTGAAACTTTTTTTTCATTCTTTTAAATTTTATCGTTTAATTCTTTATATAAAAAATTCTGCATATTTTTCATATCTTCGTCGTAATCTTCGTCGTCTAAATTTAGCTTGTGTTCTTCGTCGTGAACGTATCCGAAAAGATGAAGAATTCCGTGTATAACAAGCAAAGCTATCTCCCTGCGAAAACCTTTTCGATAATATCCGGAACCGCTTTCAGCGTCTTCGCCTTTATATTGACGGCCGCCGCCGTTTTCAGATATCCACTCGGATTTTTCCCAAAACTCACGGTTTTTCAGGTAATTTTTTTGGGCGACCGACGGCGAAATATATATTTCGCCAAGATGATAAACGCCGTTTTCCCATTCTTTAATTTCAAACGAAAGCACGTCGGTAGCTTTATTATGATTCCTGTAAGTTTTATTCAATTTTTTAATATAATTTTCCGAACAAAAAATTATATTTATCTCATAAAAACCGCAATAAAGTTTGTTTATGGAATTTTTAACGATATAGCGGACTGACTTTAGATTTATTTTCGATTTTCTTTGGGTATCCGTTATATTTATCGTCGTTTTTGCTTTCTTCATCTTTGCCGCCGCCCCCCGTCTGTCTGTCTATATATGGAATTCTTTGATGAAAAACGGAATTCAAAACTTTTACGAAGGCATCGCCTATCACGTGAAGATCCTTCAGCGTCAGTTCGCATTCGTCAAGCTGCCCGTCGGTGTATATTCTATTTATGGTTTTTCTGACCATAAGTTCCAGTCTTGACGGAGATATGTTGGACATAGACCGCGATATCGCTTCGACGGAATCTGCCAGCATAATTATTCCGGCTTCTTTGGTCTGCGGTTTTTTGCCGGCATATCTGAAAGCGTCGCTTGAAATATGCGCACCTTTATTTTCGTTGTATGCTTTTTCGTAAAAAGACCCTATCATCGAAGTTCCGTGATGTTCGGCGATTATGCTTTCTATTTTATTTCCGAGTTTATATTTTTTTGCAAGCTCCTGTCCGTCTTTTACGTGCGAGGCTATAATCAAACTGCTCATGGTAGGAGAAAGTTTATCGTGCGGATTTTCGGAATTTACTATATTTTCTATGAAATAGTTAGGCTTGGTTATTTTACCAATATCGTGGTAAAGGCTTGCAACCCTTGCAAGAAGCGGGTTGGCTCCGACTGCCGTCGCGGCAGACTCCGCAAGCGTGGAAGTCATTATGGAATGCTGATAAGTGCCAGGAGCTACTATGGAAAACTGCCTTAGCAAAGGGTTACCCGCGCCGGAAAGTTCAAGTAGTTTAAAATCGGTAGTGAACCCGAACATGCTTTCCAAAACAGGAATGAGTCCTATAACCATAACTGCTGAAATAACGCCCGACAAAAACGCCGAAACTAAAGCGTAAAGGTTTTGAACATTTATTAGATTAAAACCTATTAACGCAAATGCCGCTACCATTAAAAAATTTATACATCCTGTAATAACTCCGGCCTTGATTACTCTTCCCCATGAAGAAAAGTCGAAAACTTCATAAGAAGCTATAAAACTTCCCGCAAAAGTGTATATCATGAAAAAAATAGAGTTTTTGAAAATTATAGACGTCAGAATTGAAAAAAGCGCTATATAAACTACGGAAACTTCGGAGTTTAAAATTATCCTTACAAGCATAGGCCCGAAAGCAAAAGGAATTAAGTAATATATGTCGTTCTTATCGATAAAAGGGAAATATAAAGAAAGCGCGTTAGAAAATATAATTCCCGTTTTTATCAATAATATCGAAAACAGCAAAACGCTTATTACGAAAAGTATATTTTTAAAATCCAAGGTGGTCCTGAATTTTTTTATATATCTGTATGGAAATATATAGGACAGCGATAAAAGTATATTTATAACTATAAACAGTCCTACTAAAGAAGGAACATTGTTTTTTATTTTAAATTTAGATTCGTATGTATTTAATTCAAGGGCTTTCGACTTGGTTATAAGTTCTCCAGCTTTTATCAAAAGTTTGCTTTTGCGAACGCCTATAAAAATGGGCTTATTTTCTTTTTTGACTATCTCTATTTTTTTAAGCGTAAGATATTTAGAGTAAACTATATCCGGCTTTATTATTCGGTAAGAAATATTGAAAATATCCGAACGCATATATTCAGGAAGGAAATTTAAATATTTTACCGTATAATAATAGGCAAAATTTTTTACCTTTTTGGGAGTAAAAAAAATTTGAGGATAATTTACTATTTTAAGTCTACCCGTTACCGTGTTTTTTATTTCTATATTTTTGCCTGCCGAAGAAGATTGAGAGAGAACGCCGGTCGAGTAAATGCTTGAAACTATTTTAAGAATATAGCGCTCTATATTTTTGTTGTAATTTAAATCGTAAAATTCGTCAAGAACATTTTTATGCAATTTTACTCCTAATTTAGAAGCAAATATATTTTCGACGATATTTTTATTTTCTTCGGTTAGTTTATGGCTGTCCTTGAAAGCCCTTGCAACCGTAAAGGCTCTTTTTATTTTTCTCGTCAAACCGATTCCCACTTCAGGATATAACAGATAGACGTCGGGGCTTTTAGCAATTTTATTCTTTAAAATTGAGTTTGTCGCTTTGGTATTTACATAACTGAAATTTCTTTTGGCTATTACGGTTTTAGTAGCTATCTCTCCCGCTTTATACTTGTTTTTTATAAATTCAAGTCCGTTATAAAGCAGAAACGTCAATAAAATAGAAGATATTAAAAGAACTATTAAAAGAGCCGAATAGCGGTTTTTGATTTCAATCGAATTATTTTTTAAAAATTCTAAAAACTTAGTTTTTTTCATATGCTTTTATTATATCGCGAACTAATTTATGCCGCAGGACGTCTGTTTCATCGAAATTTACAACTTCTATGCCGTCAATATTTTTCAAGATTTTACTTGCCTTTATAAGTCCGGAATCTCTGTCGGAAGGCAGGTCGGTCTGAGTAATATCGCCGTTCACCACGATTTTGGATCCTAAACCTATTCTTGTCAGCATCATTTTCATCTGTTCGTTTGTAGCATTTTGCGCTTCGTCGAGTATTACGAAAGAGTTATTCAGCGTCCTGCCCCTCATAAAAGCTATAGGCGCAATCTCTATAATATCGGATTCTATAAGCCTGATAGCTTTTTCAAATTCCGTCATTTCATACAGGGCATCGTATAGCGGGCGCAGATACGGATTTATCTTTTGAGCTATATCTCCGGGCAGGAAACCTAATTTTTCTCCAGCCTCAACTGCAGGCCGCGTCAGTATTATCCTGTCAAAAACTTTATTCTGGAATAAAGATATAGCGCATGCCATCGCAAGATAAGTTTTTCCTGTTCCGGCAGGTCCTATGCCTATAACTACGTCGTTTTTAAAAATTGCGTCCGTATATTTTTTCTGGTTTAGGGTCCTCGGAGTAATATTTTTCTTTCTCGGAGTTAGAAGAATAGAAGGAAATAAACGCGCGGCAATGTTAATTTCGGGACTGTCCATTTTTAATTTTGCGAGTCTTTTTAAATCCGCATCGTCTATAACTTCGTTCGACTTAAACAAATTAAGCAGATCTTTGATAAAAGAACCGGCTACGCCTATATTGCTTCTTGCTCCTTTGATTATTACCGCATTGCCTCTCACGGACATTTCCACGTTAAATTCTGATTCTATAATGTTTTTAATGCCCGAGAACGGATTAGAGAATTTATTGAAAAGATCGATGTTTTCAAGCTCTATTTTCTCCGTATCGTTCTTTTCCTGCTTTGCCAAAGCAAAAGAACTGCTTTCGGTCTTTAAACGTTTATCTTCTCTGCGCAAATTTTGTTTTTTTATCACCTCTTAAAAATATTTATAAAAAATTATACAATATAGCATATTATATTGTATAATTATAATGACTTAAAAAATATCAGCTTCTTTCGATTATAACATTATTGTTAAAAAAGTCAAAAATCTGGTATAGCACTATTGCCGATTTAGAAATTTTTATGAGGCAAAGATGGAAGCGGTGAAGCAATCTTTAAATTATTAATCTAAGATGAAACTGAACAAAAAACATATATTTCTATTAGCGGCATCGATTGCGGTTTTAATAGCAGGCTCATATTTTATGCTTAAATTTTTCTTTTTCCCGTTATCAGTTTCCGCAACGAGAGATAAGATAAAAAACGCGGAGTTTAACCAAATTATGGATATAAATCCTTCATCTGTAAAGGCCAAACCTTCCGAAAAAAAAGGGGGAGTTAAAAAAACAAATAGAAAAGTTTACGAACCTGATTTAACTAAACCTCTTGATTGCACAAACCTTAACGTATTTCTTTGCACGATAAAATATTTGCGATACTTAAAATATCTCCCTATTTCTTTGGCCTACGACGGCAAATATAAATTTTCTTTCCCGATACCTGAAAATCTTAAAAAAATTGCCTATTCTTACGGCTGGAACGAACAGAATCCTTTTATAATAGGCGCAATCGCAAAATACCTTTACGAATCGGGAAGAATTAAAGACGGAGATTACGACAGACCTGAAATCAACAACAAACTGCTATGGGAACTGGAAAAAAGCGCGGCAAAAAACCAGTTCAACAATCAACCGTGGGACTGGGTATTGGTAAAGCAGTCGAAAACTAACGAGAAAGCCGAGCTGTATGAAAACGGCCGAATAATTTTTTCTTTTCCTGTAAATACGGGCATATTAGGATTAACGCCTGACGGCACATGGTATGTTTTTTTAAGGCTTCCGGACACTACTATGAGCGGACTTTTTCCGACACCTATTGCTAAAAAACTTTATGCATCTTTAAAATCGAAACATTTTAAAAACATAGAATGTTTAGACGGACATCCTGTTAAGCTGGTTCATTATTCCGATTCCGGAATAAAATATATAGATTATTTCCATAAAAGCGTCGCCCTTCACTATATGTACCGAAAATATTATGGTTTTCCTCAATCGGCCGGATGCATCGAACTTTCAGAACGGGATGCGTTGCTTTTATATAAGCAGATAGGCTACGGAACTATAGTATCCGTAACCGGCTATACTATAAGCAAAAAGGTTAGCGTCGCCTCTAAAGCCCTCCGTTCAGATAAAACTAGTAAAAAGATAAAGGCCCGCATAAAACATCCTGCCGATAAAACTAATAAAGAAAATATGAATAAAAAAATAAAACAGAAAGTTTAATGTTTTTTCAATATCGCGTTCTTTAACATATCTGCGGAATCGTTCTTAAAAATTAATGAGGCGGCAAAGTAAATAATTAATCCTGCGGTTATAGAAATTAAAACTACAGGCAACGGACCGTAATGCATTCTGTTTGAAAACGATATTGCCAATTCGACGGCGGCCCCCATAACTAAACTTGCCGCCAACGTTTTCAGGAAAGATTTAAAAAAATTTATCCCTAAGCCTATGTCTTTCTTGCGATGCAGTTTTCTCAAAAGAAACAGATAATTAAAAATTAAAGAAATGCTCGAAGCCAGCGCAAGTCCGTACACTCCCATTACCTGCATAAGAATAACTGCAAATACGATATTTATAAACAATGAAATTATCGCGGCATTAACCGGAGTTTTAGTATCTTTCATGGAATAAAAAACGGGAACCACCGTTTTTAAAAGCGCCGACGCCCACAAACCTGCTATGAAAAACAGAAGAACCCCCGCCGTTTTTTGAGCATCGGCGGAATTAAACAGTCCGTGCATATATATTAATTTTACGAGAGGACTTCTTAAAAGTATAAGCCCTATGCTTGACGGTATTATTATAAAAAACATAAGGGACGATGCAAAATTAAAAGCTCCGTCCACTTCTTTTATATTATTTTTTGCAAATGAAGCGGAAAGCGTCGGAAAAATAGCAGTCTGCATAGCTATAGCAAAAACTCCGAGAGGAAACTGATAAAGCCTGTCGCCGTAATAAAGATAAGATATACTGCCTGAAGGAAGAAAAGAAGCAAGAAGCGTATCGAAAACCAGATTAAGCTGAATTACCGCCATACCTAAAAGCGAGGGGGTAAGCAGTTTAAAAACCGTCTTTACGTCCGAACTTTTAAAATTAAACTTGAAACCTAGGCGTATTTTCTTTTTTTTAATATAATAAATCTGCGATAAAAGCTGAAGCGCTCCTCCTATCATAACGCCCGTCGCAAGAGCAAAAATAGCCGGATGAAAAAACTGCTTTAAAAAAACTGCCGATAATATAAGCGCTATATTTAATATTATCGGGTACATTGCGCCAGGAGCATAAGAACCGTGAACATTTAACGCTCCAGACAGAAAGGCGGTAAGACCTATCAAGAAAATATACGGGAACATTACTTTAGTCAGAATAACCGCAAGATGAAGTTCAAAAGGTTTGCCAAGAAAGCCTGGCGCGGTAACGGCTACAAAAACAAACGAAAATAAAAATCCTATAAGAGAAAGGAATAAAAGGATAAAAAAAAGTATCGCGAAAACGGTTTGAAAAAGGTCTTGCGAATTTATTTCGCTTTTTTTTACTAAACTTTCCGAATAGACGGGAATAAAAGAAGCAGATATTCCTCCTTCTCCAAAAAGCCTCCTGAACAGATTAGGTATCCTGAATGCGACGAAAAACGCATCCGTCGTAATTCCTGCGCCGAAAAAGTATGCAATGCAAACATCCCTTAACAATCCCAGAATTCTGCTTATTAAAGTAAAAAACGAAACTACGGATAAATTTTTAATTATCTCATGGTTTCGTAATTTTAAAGACATTATTTAAATACCTTGAGTAAAAGGAAAAAGGTGGGAAAAAGGTGTCAGATTAATTTTACGCAACATCTTTTATCGTCAATTGTTTCTTTTCGTATGCGTAAAATAAAATCTGACACCTTTTTCTTTGACGCCTTTTTCTCGCTTTAATTGTTTCTTTTCGTATGCGTAAAATAAAATCTGACACCTTTATTGTAATTAAACATGCGTAAATTAATACGCGTTAATAAAAAATATTGCGTTTAACAATTTAACAATTTAACAATTTAACGTATTTTACTATAATTTTTCTAAATTTAACAGGTACTATTTCAATATTGCCCAATCTCCACTTCTACGACGCCGCTCCTATACTCTTTCGTATCCCGCTCTACGGATTGGTAACGTACTTATATCCTTCCTTCCTCAGTTCGTAAACCTTTAAAAGTCCCATAGGAACGGGAGTTACCCCTTTTATGAGAGTCGCCCTTACTAGGTTGTTAAGAATCATTGCATTGTAGCAGACGTAGAACTTTACGCCCTCTTTGGAGTATTTATGGATATAGGCTGCTATAGTAGCATCGGTATTGTTCATAAGGAGGGATATGACGCCGTAGAAAACTACGGCAAGTTTCACTTTTTCATGGTGAAGGCGGGTATATCTTAAAATATAATATATGTTGCCGAAGGTTTCCATTACGTTTTGAAGCTGATTTCCGGATACGCCGAAGACCATTTTTATAGTCCCTAACTTTTTAAGCTTGCCGTGGAAAGAGCCCACGGGGTCTATAGGGACCGGAAGAACGGGATGCTTTCCGTTAGTGTCTTTATGCGCTATAAGGATATTGCGGATAACTAAAGCCTTGTGCTTTCCTCCGTATTCCCGCTCTATTTTTATAAGCTCTTTATAAGTGTATTTGCGGTAGCTTACTTTTATTCTAACGGCGGAATGCGCGTTTTGAATAAACGAAAACAAAATAAGCGGCAATAATAAAAATATTATTCTTTTAGGCATTTATAACTCCTTTCTATAAGTTTACAGATTTATGGGTTCATAATACCGCCCTGCGGACAGTAAAAAATATTTCTCAATACAGGAGAAAAAATATCTATATATTTATAAATTCTTCCCAAGTAATCTTTGCTTGCTTTAAAATACTATGCAATGTGCCTTTGGCTATTTCTTTATGTAATGGAACGACGCAACCTATATCGCCGTCATCGGTATGTTTTTTTAATATAACGTGGCTTCCACGCTGACGGACTCTAAAAAATCCAAGTTTTGAAAGTTTATTTATAACATCTTCGCCGGATAAGTTTAACGACTTAGGCATTAACCGCAACCTCAAAAGTAGTAGTTAACGGCTTTGATATTTCTTCCGTCAGCGGAAATTCTTCAAGATATAATTCTGTTGCTTCTTTGAGATTTGCAACGGCTTCTTCTATCGAATAGCCCTGACTTACCGTAGAAACCTCCGGACAATCGGCAACATAAATATTACCTTCTTTGTGTATAACTGCCGTAAAAACTTTTGTAAACATTGTAAACCTCTCCTGGAAATAAGGATTTTGAAAAACTACAATTAAGATTTTATATATTATATCATATTTTTTAATGTTTAAAATTTTTTAACGGTAAAATTTCGGTAAGGATTTTTCTAAAAAAGGTATAGTTCTATCGATATAAAATAATCTTTAATTTGATTATTTGATAGTATCATTTTTATTTAATGAATAAAAAATAAAGGTTTGTTTTTATTTAGATAATCAAGTTTATTTTTAAGTTTATTTTTTCAATAATAATGGAATAACGGGGGCGGATTTATTCGCCCCCGTTGTTTGTTTTTGCCGTTCATCGCCACCTGACCGTCATATTTCCCCAGAACGAATTCATAATAACGTCATGCCCGAACTGCCTTCTGTAACTGACCTGCAATGTTACATGCCTGCTTATATCTGTTTTAAGT
>JAJYKQ010000029.1 GCA_021788495.1 bacterium
TGCGGAGTAATCGGATAAGCCGAGATAACATGCGGTTCCGCCATTCTGACCCCGTCCGCTATAGCCATTGAACCTTCCAAAACTTGTTTCATATTATATCCACCGTTTAAGTTTATTTATTAGCGTCCACTTTTAAAATTATTTTTCGACAAGCACCATTTCTATATCGTCGACCGGACATTCTTCGGCGCAAATTCCGCATCCTTTGCAGTAATCCGGATCGAAATCGTAAATTTTAGTTTTTTTATCGCCGTAAATAACGCCTTCCGGACAGAAATATATACAGAGATTGCATCCCGTACATGTTTTATGCTTAAATACCGGAGTTTCGTTGGCAAAGGAACCTGTTTTGTTGGAAAGCGCCGCGCCCGGCATAGAAATTATTCCGACCTTAAAATCCACTTTTATCTCCTTTTATATAGTTATAAGCTGTCTGCGCCGCTTCGGCATTTAACTTGCCCAATTTTGAACCGAATCTGTTTTCTATTTCTTTTTTTACCGAATCTATGGAAACGACGCCGCTTAATGCGGAAAATGCGCCGAGCAAAGTCGTATTTACTATAGGCTTGTTTAAAATCTTCATAGCTATTTTTAAAGCCGGAAACATTACTACCGTATCTTCTTTAATTCCGCCGAGTTCGTTTATTACGTCTTTTACGGGCGCTTCCGAATTTATAAGAATTTTGCCGCTGTCTTTAATGCCTTTGTAAACCGGAACCGATTTAAGAAGGGTTATATCCTGAACTATAACGAAATCAGGTTCGTATATCTGATGCCTCGTCCTGATAGGTTTATCCGAAAATCTGGCAAAAGCCTGAACGGGAGCGCCGGTTCTTTCGGAACCGAAAGAAGGAAATGCCTGACAGTAATTTCCGTCGTCGAAAAAACTGAGGGCGAGTATTGATGCCATAGTAACAGAACCCTGTCCGCCTCTGCCGTGTATTCTGATTTCTTTCATCATAATATATTTTTTCCTTTTTTAAAATTTTTATATCGGTGTTTTAAAAATTATACACTTTTTAAACCCTAAATGTCAAGCATATTCCGTAAAAAAAGCGGTATTTTATCTTCGATACCGAAAGCCATAACGTGTATTCCGTGAACCAAAGGTTTAAGTTCTTTTGCGGTTCTTGCGGCAATTTCGATACCTTTCTTCAGAGGGTCGGAGGCGTTTTCGAGTTCGTTTATAATCTCGTCGGTAATGTAAATTCCGGGAATAAATTTATTCATATAGCGTGCGGTTTTAGCCGATTTGAGTATATAAATTCCGGCGATAATTTTTATTTCTTTAAAACTTTTATAAAAATCGTAAAATTTTGCATACTTGTTTACGTCGAAAACGGCCTGAGTCTGAAAAAAATCGCATCCTGCGCTAATTTTTTTTTCAAATTTTATGAGCTGAGGTTCTAACGGCACCGACTCAGGGTTAACGGCGGCTCCTATATAGAAATTAGTACGGCCGTTAAGCTTATTGCCGTTCATGTCCGTTCCGGCATTAAGCCCTTTTATTATTTCTATTAAATTAACGGAGTCGATATCGTAAACGGCTTTTGCATGTTTATGGTCGCCGAACGAAATATAGTCGCCCGTTAAGGCAAGAACGTTCTGCACTCCGAATGCCGCGGCGCCAAGCAGGTCGGATTCTAAAGCCATGCGGTTTCTGTCCCTGCACGTCTGCTGAAAAATAGGCTCTCCTCCGTTCTGTTTTATATAAATAGAACCGGCAAGAGACGACATTTTCATATTTGCTCCCTGATTGTCGGTAATATTGAAAGCCGTAATTATGTCTTTAAGCAAACCGTAATTATCTTTCATTTTTGAAAGGTCTGCGCCTCTTTCCGGCGATAATTCAGAGGTATAGACGAAAACGTTATTTTCTAAATTTTCTTTTAGTTTATTCGGCATATTTTTATTTTTTTTATTGCTTATATATTTTTTGCGACAGATTCGTACGAACCGAGAATTTTAACGAATATAGTATATTCCTCGATGGATTTTAAAGCTTTTTTCAATTTTTCGTCGGATTCGTGGCATGTTACGTCTATAAAAAACAGATAATCCCAGTTATACTTTTTAGACGGTCTGGATTCTATTTTCGTAATGTTGATTTCGTTTTCATAGAAAGGCTTCAATATTTTAAAAAGAGCTCCGACCGAATTTTTTATAGAAAATAAAATAGAAGTTTTATCGTTGCCGGTTTTATGGGTTTTCTCGCCGTTTGAAATGATTAAAAATCTTGTAAAATTATTGCTGAAATCTTCTATATGCGGCAAAAGAACGTTTAAACCGTAAATTCTGCCCGCCGCTTCCGAAGCTATAGCCGCAGCGCCTTTTTCGTTAAACGCCATAATACAGGCGTCTGCCGTCGAAAAAGCATCTATAAGCTCTGCGTTTTTAAAATTTTCTTCCAGAAAATTCCTGCACTGCCCGAAAGCCTGAGGATGGGAATATATTTTTTTAATATTTTTAATATCGTTTTCTTTCGAAAAAAGAAAATGGCTTATGGGAATAACTTCTTCGCCTATTATCGTCACGTCGGAGTTTACGAACATATCGAACGTAGCGTTCACCATTCCCTCGATAGTGTTTTCCACCGGAACGACGCCGTATTCGGAAAGACCTTTGGAAACGGAATTAAAAACCTCCGGGATGGTTTTTACGGGCATTAACATCCTTGAAGTGCCGAACCTTTTTATCGCCGCAAGGTGCGTAAACGTTCCTTCGGGACCGAAATAGCTTATTCTTATACCCGCTTCAACCGAAATGCACGCTGAGATTATTTCCCTGAAAATACTCTGAAGGTGTTCGTCTTTTAACGGCCCTTCGTTATAGCTTATTACGTTCCTGTAAACCTCTCCTTCTCTTGACGGATTGTAGTATGCCTTGTTGTTCGACGATTTAATATGCCCGACTTTCAGGGCAATTTTTCCTCTTTTGTTAAGAAGTTCGACTAAATTTCTGTCGATATCGTCTATCTCTTTTCTTAATTTTTTCAGTTCTTCCATTTTAAATAATTTTATAATTTAATTTGTAATTTGAATGTCGAAAAATTAAGTTATTTTATACAATTTTTGTAAAAAATGCAAAATAATTTATTGTTTAATATATTTACCTGCCGCAAAAACCGCTATAAGAAAAACGGTTATTATACCGAAAACAAACCTTATAGAATAAATGCCCGCTATATAGGAAAGAAAAAACGGCCCGATTATACCGCCCAAGTCGAAATTTGACTGATATATGGTATTGGCGGCTACCATATCCTTCATATCGACGGTTTCCGATATCCTCATAGTGCCTATGGGAAAAATAAGCGCATGGGGTATTCCGAATATTATCAGCCCGAATGCGTAAAAACCGATATTTTTTGAAAATACCATCAAGGCGAAAGACAGAACTGATATCAGTATGGATATATTTAAAATTTTAGTTTTATTTTTTATATTGGCTTTTTTAGTAAAATAAAGCAGAATTAATCTGGTTATAAGAGACGAAATAAAAAACAGGGAAAATAAAAGGGTTATTTCAAAATATTTAAGGTGAAAATTATCTCTTGCAAATACCCCGCCTAAGGCTACTACCGAAGCAAAGGCGATACTAAAAGACGTGTTATAGAAAATTACTTCCAGAAATCCGCGGTTTTTAAATAATAAAGAAACGGAACCGCCTTTTGCAGATTTTTGGGAATTTTTATTTAAATCTTGCATGTCTGGTTTTTCACTAAGTTTCTCTTTAATTACGCTTTTGCTCTTTAAATGAATTTTCAGCGCAAAGAAAAACGCGGTTATCCCGAAAATGCTCAGCATAATATAAATCCAGCGTATAGGCAGAACGGTAAGAAGCGCCGAACTTAAAAGCGGCCCGAAAACAAGCGCAAGACTAAGCATTAAAGAATATATAGTAAGATTTTTTTCTATTGCGGATTTTTCCGAAACTAAATGAACTAAAGACAAAAGAAACGGCATTATTATCGCCGTAGCAAAACCTGATAGGATTACGAATATTAAAAATTCGGCGTAATCCGTCGAAAAAAAATATCCGAGTATCGCCGCCGAAAACAATAAAAGTCCGGCTATTACGAACTTTGAAACGGCCTGGGGCTTGATCCGTATACTTACAAGATACCTCACGGAAAGAGTGCTTACTGCATAAACCGCAGTAGTAATTCCGACGTAAAAAAGATTTTTGCCTAAAACGTATCTTACGAATAACGGATTAATAGACTGTATAAGGTTGGTATTGGCCCTCTGCAACAATATAACCAAAAAAACGAAAATAATAGCGGGCATAATTTATCGGTTTGCTTAGTTTATCGTTTACGCTTTTCCCGCGCTTGAGTTTCCGTCTTTAATATAGGAAATAATTAAAGAAATTAGCTCCTCTTTGGCTTCAGTCGCAAAAATATTCTGCGCATGCGCCGAACCGTTGAAAAAATGAACGGTTTTGGAAGATTTAGTCATTGCATACATTTTTTTAATGCCGTCGGCAAACTTTTCTTCTTTCGAGCCTATATAGTGGATTGGAACGTCTATAAAATCTATTCCCTCGGTATATACCGGCGATAAAGCTATTACAGATTTTATTTCCGAAGGCTTATAAAGTTTAGACGCGTTTAAAACCGCCGCTCCTCCCATGCTCGAACCCAACAAAGAAATATTTTTCACGAAATCTAATCCCTGCATAAATTTAATCGCTCCTATAATGTCTTCGCCGTATGCATTTAATCCGGCGCTTCCTTCTTTTGAATTTCCGTATCCCCTGAAATCAAACGTCAGGGAAGATATTTTGTTCTTTAACAACACGTCGCAGAGGTCGTAATAACTTTCTTTATTAAAAACTCTGCCGTGGGCAAGAATTACCGTATCCGGATAGGAACCGAATAAAGAACCGTATATATCGCCGCCGTCGGCGGCTTCAAAATTAACTTCTTTAAAATTCACGTTCATATAATTTTACCTCGACGAAATTAAACTATTTTTCTGAAAAAGGTGTCAGATTTTATTTTACGCATACGAAAAGAAACAATTAACGATAAAAGAAGTTGCGTAAAATTAATCTGACACCTTTTTCTAATTAAATTATTGTTTACGCATGTTTATAATCATTATAAAATATTTAAAAGGCGGCATATATTTATATTAATTATACCATAAATACGATAACATAATTTATTAATAGAAGCGAAATTTTATCAATACTTAAATATAGGCTGTTTATTTGCGAGGACTTCATTAACCCTGCCGACCTTAGTTTTTTGCGGCGACTTAGACGCTTTAGACTTTTTAGTCTTAAGTTTTATCTCTTTTACCGCTTTTATAAAATTATCCAAAGTTCTTATCGATTCGGTTTCGGTAGGCTCTATCATAATAGCTCCGTGTATATTTTTCGGAAAATAAACCGTTGGAGGATGAAAACCGTAATCTATTAAAATCTTAGCAAGTTCTATAGTGGATATTCCGCTTTCTTCAATCGATTTATCGCTAAAAACGCATTCGTGCATGCACAACCCTTCTTCAAAAGGGTCCGAACCGGATAGTATTTTGCCGAGTTTTTTCTTGACGTAGTTCGCGTTAAGCACGGCAATTTCGCTAACGGAACCTATATTATCCCGCCCTAATGAAAGAAGATAGGCGTATGCCCTTATTAACACGGCAAAATTGCATAAAAAAGGCGTCATTTTACCTATAGAATTCTTCCTGTCTTCGGACAGCTCGTAAAGCTGATTTTCGGCGTCAAAATTTTTATCGTAATTCGATGTTTTTTTTCCGTTATTCGTAACGGCGGCGGTTTTCTTAATATAAGGAACGGGAAGGAATTCCCTTAAAGATTCTACGACGCCGAGCGCACCGCTTCCGGGTCCGCCTCCTCCGTGAGGAGTAGAAAAAGTTTTATGAAGATTAAGCTGTATCAGGTCTATTCCCATATCGGAAACTTTTACATTTCCAAGAAAAGCGTTAAAGTTTGCGCCGTCCATATAAACAAAAGAGCCGTTTTTATGCATAATTTCGGCAATTTTTTTTATGTCTTTTTCAAAAACGCCGAAAGTGTTCGGATTGGTTATCATAATTCCGGCGACGTCTTTTGAGATAAACTTTTTTAATTCTTCGGCGTCGAGCGTTCCCGCTTTGCCTGTTTTAATTTCTACGGGAGTGAATCCCGCAAGAACCGAACTTGCAGGATTTGTACCGTGCGAACTGTCGGGAACCAATATAGTTTTTCTGTTTTCGCCTTTTAACTCAAAATATTTTTTGATAACTTTAAGTCCCGCAAACTCGCCCGCCGCACCTGCCTGAGGAGCGAAACTGAATTCCGCAAGTCCGGTAAGCCCGCATAAAATATCGTTAAAATCGTAAACTATTTTTAAAATCGGCTGAATTAAATTTGCCGGAGTTAAAGGATGAAGGTTTTTAATATTTTCAAGGGACGCTATTTTTTCGTTTATTTTTGGATTATACTTCATGGTGCAGGAACCAAGCGGGTAAAAAACTGTATCTACGCACATATTCCATGCCGACAGTCTGGTAAAATGCCTTACTACCGAGGGTTCCGATACTTCGGGAAGTCCGGGGGTATTTTTTCTAATATATTTAGAATCTATATATGCGCTTCCGTCTTTTCTTAAATCGGATTTTTTTAAGCCGCAATCGGGTATTCCGATACCGTTTACCCCTTTAGAACTTTGCTCTATCAGAGGGTCTTCGTCAAAAAAAATACCTTTTATTCCGGGAAATTTAGCCATTTAAAACCTCTTTTGCATTTTTTGCGTATTTTTCGATATCGCTTAAACGGATATTTTCGGTGGCGGATATTAAAACGGCGTTCTCCGAAAGGGCTATACCGGCTATAATATCTCTTGCCGCCATTTTTTCTATAAATTCCGACGCGGTAGTTTTATTATCAAGTTTTTTATTATGTTCATTTTTATTAGCCTTTAATTTCAGGGAAAATTCGTTAAAAAAATCTCCGTCGTAAAGCGGTTTAAATAAACCCGTCTTTAATAATTCATCTCTCAATATATGAGCAAGTTTAAGATTTAATAATGCTATATCTTTAAATCCGCTTTTAGAACATAAAGAAAGATATATTGCCGCCCTGACGGCGTTTAAAGAACTGTTGGTGCAAATATTGGACGTTGCGGCGCCCCTTCTTATATGCTGTTCCCTCGTCGAAAGAATAAAGGCGTAAGCGTCTCTATTATTACCGTCTTTAGTTTTACCGACGATTCTTCCCGGCATCTGTCTGACGTATTCTTTTTTTGCCGCAAAAAGACCTAAAAGCGGTCCGCCGAAATTCATATAGTTACCGAATGAATTCCCTTCTCCGGCAAAAATATCGGCGTTATAGAATCCGGGGGGATTAATTATGCCGAAACTGTACGGCTCCGTGGATGAGACTATAAAATACGGAGTATGTTCCGAATTTGATTCGGCAGTCGAATGTATAATTTTTTCGAGAGATTCTAAATCTTCTATTACTCCGTAATAATTCGGCTGTTGAATAACTACTGCCGGCACTCTGCCGCTTCCGTTCGAAAGCTTTTGTTTTAAGTCCGATATTTCCGTCCGTCCGGTTTCGGCGTTTAACTTTATTTTTTCTATTTTTACGCCGGTTCCGCCCGTAAAAGTTTTAATAACGGAATAATAATCCGGGTTTACTCCTTCGGAAACGAATACCGCGTCGTCGTTATGGTTTGCCGGTATATCGCGGTTTGCCGACGACAGCCTTAAGGAAGTCAATACCGCTTCAGCAAGGCTTTCCGCTCCGTCGTACATAGATGCGTTTACCACGTCCATACCGAGTATTTCTGCAATGAACGACTGAAATTCAAAAAGAGCAAAAAGCGTGCCCTGGCTTACTTCCGGCTGATACGGAGTATAAGGGGTATAAAATTCCGACCTCGATATAAGACTGTCTATAACCGACGGAACAAAATGATTGTAAATTCCTCCGCCGGAAAAAACGGCGGTTTTATTTTTTGACGGAATAGCGCCGTCGATATCCGAAAATATCCTCCATAAAGCATTTTCATCTATACCGTCATTAAGAATATCCGACAAATCGCCGTCGCTGATTAAAGGAATATCTCCCAGTATTTTTTTGAAAAGCTCTTTTTTATCTTTAATGCCTAAAAAACGGTATAATTTTGCAATATCTTTTTTTGAATTAGGAAAGTAGCGGAAATTATTCATGATGTGAAGATTCCGCAAACGTCTTATATTTACCTTCGTCCATTAACCCTTCTGCATCCGAGTCGTTAGATATCTCGACTTCAGCTATAAAGCCGTCTCCTTTAGGATCCTGATTTATAAGTTCGGGAGTATCGTTTAATTTAGAATTTACGGAAATTATTTTAAGGTCAACAGGAGCGTAAATTTCCGAAACCGACTTAACGGATTCTATTTCTCCTATTTTTGCGTCTTTTTTATAAGTTTTTCCAACCTCCGGAAGAGAAACGTAAACTACGTCGCCGAGTTCCGACTGCGCAAAATCGGAAATACCTATGCGATATTTATTATTGGAACCTTTGCTTACCCATTCGTGCGATTTAGAGAAATAAAACGACCCGCTTTTAATCATTTTTAACCCCTTAGTTTAATATGATATTTTATAGCATTATTATGTATTATTATATTATTATAATCTTGCTCTTGCTTTTTTATTTCTAATTGCTTTTATTTTGAATTGCCGGTTTTGAGATTTTTATGGAAAGGCGGAGACACGACTTCGGCTTTTTCAAAATTTCCCCTGATATCTATGAAAAAATTTTTCAGGTATGAAAGATTTACTCCGGCATCGGAAATATAAGCGCTTCCTATTGGAAATTTGTTTGAAGGACTGTATGTTCCGCTTGCGATACAGCCGATAGGCTTAAGATTTTCGTCGAGTATTCTCTGCGAATGTCTTGGAATCTGTTTGCCGGAAAGTTTAAAGAAAATCAATCTTTTTTCTTTGTTTTTAATATTTTTTAGAGCCTCTTTTCCTATAAAATCTTTTGCGTCCGAAAGATACTTTTCAAGACCTGCGTCATAAGGGTTTATAGTTTCGTCGAGTTCGTGTCCGTAAAGGGGAAGCGCCGCTTCAAACCTTAAAGTATCTCTTGCTCCGAGACCGACGGGAAGAAGATTGGACAGATTGGAGTTTTGCAGAAGATAATTCCATAAAACAACCGTTTTTTCGGCAGGTATGAATATTTCAAACCCGAACTCGCCGGTATAGCCGCTTCTGGATATCATCGCTTCAACGTTTACGTCTTTAAATATCGCACAGCCGAATTCAAAATGTTTTAAATCTTTGATATTCTTAGGCTGGAACTTAAAATCGAATAATCCGCATTTTCCAATTTTAACGACTTCGCTTATAAGAGGATATATCAAATCCCTGGATTTTGGTCCCTGAACGGAAAGAAGTCCTATCTCGTCGCTTATATTTTGCACTGCGACGTCCTTGCCTTTTTTTTGAAATTCGTTCTGCACGTGACGAATCCATGCAAAATCCTTCTGCGTATTTGACGCATTCACTACCGCCGTATATTCGTCGTCGGAAAACTTAAAAACGGTAACGTCGTCGATAATTCCGCCTTTTTCGTTAAGAATTAACGAATATACTATCTCTCCGCTCCCTATTTTTGAAACGTCTGCCGTGAAGACGTAATCGACGAAAGAGGAAGCGTCTTTGCCTTTTATAGTTATTTCTCCCATATGGCTTATATCGAAAATACCCGAATTTTTTCGGACGTTTAAATGCTCTTCGATTATGCTTTTATAATAAAGAGGCATGTAAAAGCCCGCAAATTCGACTATTTTTGCTCCCATTTTAGCATGTTCGCCGTATAACGGCGTCTTCTTGATTTCTGAATTATTCATAATTATAATTATTGCACCTCTAAATTTATCTTGCTTTTTTATCCGGATTTTTATCCGGCGGCCGCCTAGTCCATTTTATAATTATTATAAATTAAACAAAAAAAATCAAGTTTATTTTACCGCTTTGCCGCATTTACCGCAAAATATCCAAAACATAAATCTCTCGATTTAAGCATGTTTTAATATGTTTAATTTTAGAAATAGATTAACGCGGATATAAGGTTTTTATAAAATTCTTTATAAATTTATAGATATTTTTATTGACTTATACTTAACAGTATTATATAAATGAATAAATTACGATAGATTAACTTAAATTAAATCATAAATATATAAATAAATCCGTGGTCGAGAAAAAGTGGATAAAGCTATTTTTATAGGCAGACAGCCTATCATAACCGCCGACAAAAGCATATTCGGTTACGAAATACTGTTCAGAAGCGCCGCCGAAGAAAATTTGTCCGGCGTATCGGTGTCGGATAATTTAAGCGCTACCGCTAACGTCCTTGAAAATATTTACGATATGGGGTTAAAAGCGCTTATGGGAGAAAATCCGGCATTTATAAACTTAACCCCAGATATTTTACAAAAAGACATGATAGGACTTTTGCCGAAAGATAAAATCGTGCTTGAAATTCTGGAAACAAGCACTATTGACGGCAATGCCGTTTCCGTAATAAAAGAATTTAAAAGCAAGGGTTTTAGAATATCTTTAAACAATTTCACGTACGACGAAGCATGGGAGCCGCTTCTTGAAACGGCGGATTACATTAAGCTGGATTCAAAGCAATACTCGAAGTCCGAAGTAAAAGAAATGCTAATGCTCCTTAAAGGCTACGGTGCGAAATTAATTTCGTCGAAAGTTGAAACAGACGAAGATTTTCATTTTTACAAAGGTCTCGGCTTCGACCTTTTTCAGGGCTATTTTTTTCAAAAACCGTCTATAGTTTCTTCGGTAACTTTAGACCCGGATTATGTAATACTTCTTAATATATTTAATTCTTTTCAGGCTAATGCCGATATAGAAGAAATAGAATCCCTTTTTAAAATGGCTCCCGACCTTATATACCGCCTGCTTGCGCTTATAAATTCGGTAGCTTATGAATTTATGGCAAAAATATCTTCGGTAAAACAGGCTATAGCTCTTTTGGGATACGATAACGTATCGAGATGGATACTTACGATTGTTCTTGCTTCCAAGAAAAGCGATTTCAGGTCTGACCCTTTATTGGAAAGCGCCGTGATAAAAGGCAGGATGATGGAAGACATATGCAAAAAATATATAAACAAAGCGCTTGCCGATAAAGCGTTTTTGGCGGGAATGCTTTCTTTGGTAAACGTCGCTCTTGGGATTTCAATTAAAGAACTGTTCGATAAAATTACTATCGATCCTGTTATTTATGAAGCGTTGGTAGAACATAAGGGAAAGGTTGGCGAACTGGCGGAATTTATGGACGCGTATAACGCGGCCGATTATAATTCGGCGGAAACCCTGCTTAAAAAAATAAATCCTTCCGCTTTGTTTTCCGACGTCCTCGAAATGAATACCAGCGCCTTGATGTATCTCGAAGAAGTAAAAAGATCAGGGTTAGTTTAAAATAAGCTTAAATCCGACGCCTTTAATTCTATTATTGCCTTTTATTTCCCTTTTATTTTTTATTTATTTTTCGTTTATACGGAAGACCCGACATGCTCCGATATCTTATCATAAACTGATTCCGGTGCAATGTCCAATCCGTCAGGCCATGATAAAACAAAAAGTTCTTTATCTATATAAAATTTTAAAAAATAATTAAAATCGGAAAACCTCTTAAATACTCCGCCTTTTTTTATATAATCTTCCAGATCCACAATGCCTCGTTTTCCGTCTGCGAATGTTATTTCCAATTTATATCTATCGATATGTTTAGCTTCCTTAATATCGTAATACATAATTAATCCCTCGTTTTAGTTATTTTAAGGGTTCTATCTGAAAAAGACTTTTATTTTCTACTGCCATTTTCCAATTTTCCATAAGTTCATTTTTATGAATATTCGCCCATTCAACAACAAGCCCTAACGCCCTTGGAGGCAAATGTCCTTTTATAACCGCAAAATCTTCTATTTTTATAAGAGCGTCATAATCGCCGTATCTTGCATGAAAATGCGGCGGATTATGGTCGTCGTAGAATATAGATATAATAATTCCAAAAAATCTACTAATCTCGGGCATTTTTATAATTTGATTTTAATATATATATTTTTATTATATTATTTAATAATATATCTGTCAAAAAGTAAAGCAAGGAGATATAAAGTATGCCACTATTAAATAAAACAAAAACTCCCGACCACAACAAACGCAGTCGGGAGTAAAAAAATAAAATCAGACGCCTTTATTCACCATTATTATGACGCCATTATTATGCAACATATAAAA